>PMMM01000073.1:0-223 GCA_003162245.1 Phycisphaerales bacterium | reverse complement strand
CGCCCGCCGCGAAGGCAAGACGATCGCCGTCAGCACGCCGCGCGACCGCCTCGAGTCGCTCTTCCTGCGCATCGTCCAACGCGCGCAGGAGCAGCGCGTCGAGACCGCCGGTACCGTTTCCGTCGGCGAAATCGCCGGTTTCCTGGGCGAGGCCCAGGAGGGCCAGGCGGTGCTCGATTCGCTCCTCCGCCGCGAACCGGCGGCCGCAGCATCCCCCGCGGTG
>PMMM01000074.1 GCA_003162245.1 Phycisphaerales bacterium | reverse complement strand
AAGGCGATCCTCTTTTCAGCGGGCGTCGTTTCCGCCGCTTCCAAAAAACCGTGTGGCATGCCACCTCGGTTGCGGCGAGCAGTCCGCGGCGCGGCGCGTATAATATCGTCGCCGCGGCCGGCGCGGGATGTCAAATGCACGCACCTCGACGAACAACCTGGTTGCATCCGCTGGTGGTCGGGCTGGCAATCCTGTGCGGCGCCGTCGCCGGCGCGGCCCCGTACGTTGCCCGTCCCGTGCTGGACTTCGAGTTCAGCGGCCCGCCGCCGCTGCGGAAGCCGACGGCCGTCGCCGTGGATTTCGCGGGCAACGTCTTCGTGGCCGATGGCGTCAACGACCGTGTCCTGCAATTCGACGCCGCGGGGAACCTCGTGGCGGAGATCGGCCGGATCGGCGAGGAGCCGCTGGCCCGCCCCATTAGCATTAAGGTGGATCGCAGCGACCGCCTCTGGATCGCGGACACCGGCCACCAGCGTGTTCTGGTGCGCGGCGCGGACGGCGCGTTGACGCAGACGTTCACCTTCGAGCGGGGCAACCTGGGCCGCGCACCCGACCTGACGGACGTCGCGCCGGCCGCCGATGGTCTGACCGCCTGGACGGTGGACAACGACAACCACCGCCTGGTGCAGATCGATCTCGCCACCCGCACCCAGACGGTGGTGGGCGGGAAAGGCGAGTCGCTCGGTCAATTCGATTACCCCTTCATGATCGCGCTCGGCCGGGACGGGGACCTCTTCGTCACGGACGTGATCAATGGCCGCGTGCAGATTCTCAGCGCGGCGGGCCGGCCGGTAGGGCGCGTGGGCTCGTACGGCCCCGAACTCGGGCAGCTTCTGCGGCCCAAAGGCGTGGTCTGCGATGCGGAAGGCAACGTCTGGGTCACCGACGGCATCCTGGGCGTAGTGCAGATCTTCACGCCGACGGGCGCCCTTCGCGACGTGCTGCGGACGGAGGACGGCCACCCGCTGAAGCTCGATTTCCCGGTCGGGCTTGCGTTGGACGCGCAGGGCAGCCTTTACGTTGCGGAGCTCCAAGCCGATCGCGTACGCAAGCTCGCCATCACGGTGGATCGCCAGGCCCTTGCTCCCAGCCCTCCGAATCTGTCCAGTGCTCCGAGCAGCGCCACGCAGGCGCGTGCGTGCACGATCTGCCATCTTGACTGGCTCGACCCGTTCGCCCAGGGCCGCGGCACGGTGCTGATGTCTGTCCCCGTGAGCACCCCGCAGCAGCCGGTCGCCAGTCGCGGCACGATGTGTCTGACCTGCCACGACGGCTCGGTGCTGGACTCGCGACGGCGGGTCTGGCAGGAGCACGGGCACAGCACGGGGGTCGTTCCGCCGGCGGGCATGACCGTTCCGGAGCGTCTCCCGCTGGTCGACGGTCGCCTCGCGTGCCGCACCTGTCACTCGGCGCACGTCTCGGGCGGGCCGACGAGCGAAATCAGCGGCTCGATCTTCCTGCGCGTGCAGAACACCGCCGGCGAGCTGTGCGCAAGCTGCCACCCGGACAAGACGCGCGGGCCGGGGTTCGGCACGCACCCGACGGGCGGGATGCCGTGGCCCGTGCCGCAGTCCCTGATCGACGCGGGGGCGCGAGTCGGCGGCAACCCGCGCGAGCTGACGTGCCAGGTGTGTCACACGCCGCACGGCGCCAGCCACGAGCACTTGCTGGTCCTGGGCACGGAGTCGAATCAACTCTGCCTGTCCTGCCACGCGCAGATGCGGCCGGGCATGTTCCGCGAGGGCGCCGCCGAGCATCCCCTGAGCCCCATCTGCACGCCGGAACAGGTCGCCGCCATCCGCGAGATGGGCACGCAGGTTGGCCCCGAGAACCGGCTGATCTGCCTGTCGTGCCACAAGCTGCACCACGGCAAGGGCGAGCGCTACATGCTGGCCGACGATCTGCGCGACGGGCGGATGTGCCTGCGTTGCCATGCCGAGCGGCAGGTCCTGGTGGGTACGGCCCACGACCTGCGCACGAACCACCCAGAGGAGAAAAACCGCCTGGGCATGACGCCTGAGATGGGCGGACCGTGCAGCGCCTGCCACCTCTTCCATCGCTACGCCCGCGCTCCCGAGGCCGACAAGCTCGACCCCGGCGGCAAGTGCATCACGTGCCACCAGCCCGGCGGCGTCGCGGAGAACAAGGTCCTTGCGTCGCCCAACCACCCCCAGGCCCGCTGTGTCGAATGCCACAATCCGCATGACCCGCGCTTCGGCCGCTTCCTGGCGGCGCAACCGAGCGATGTCTGCCGCAAGTGCCACGCTGACCGGACGGCGTTGGTGGGCGGTCCACACGACATCTCGCGCGACAGCCCGGCGTGGCCGGCGGTGTCAACCGCGACTCACGACGCTTGTCTGGCCTGCCATCGTCCGCACGGCAACGAGGAAACCGGGCTGTTCCGCGACGGCTTGGCGAAGGGAGTCTCCGGCCCGGACGCCAAATGCCTGCCCTGTCACGCCGCGGTCGCCCCAGGCGGAGACACGGGGCACACGCTGATGCACCCGCGCGACGTCGCCAAGCTGAAAATGCCGAGTGCCGCACCGCTGGCCGACGTGGACGGGACGAAACGCGTCGCCTGCCGTTCCTGCCACGATCCACACGATGCCCCCAGCATCCGGGCGCTCTTGCGGGTTGCCACCGGCCAGACCGCGCAGGATGCCTGCCTCGCCTGCCACACCGAGGCCGCGAATGTGCGGGCGATCGGCCATGCGCCGGACACTTTGCGGGCCGCTGGCTTGAAGGCGGAGATCTGCCGGCCGTGCCACGCCGTCCACGACGACCCGCAAGCCGTGGAAGCCCGCTACCTCTGGCCCAGGCAGCTCGAATTCGCGGCCGATTCGTCCCCGCTCGCCACGGCGGCCAATCGGCATTGCCTTGCGTGTCACCACGAAGGCGGCCCGGTCGCCCCGCCCGCGATTGCGACGCATCCCCAGCAGGATATGTTCAACCCCACGCCCCCCGACGCCCCCGGCTTCCTGCCGCTGTTTAACGAGCGGGGCGAGATCGATCCGAAGGGCAGCATCGGCTGCCGAACGTGCCACCTCACGCACGGCCGCGCCACGCCGGTGCCTCTGCCGCCGGAGGTGCAGACCGTCGGCGCCCGCGAGCTGCGCGCCCGCGTGTGGCACATCCGCGTCTTCACGCAGGACAGCGTCTGCACGACCTGCCACGGCGCCGATGCGCTACGCCGGTTCATGTACTTTCACAATGCCGCTCGGCGCAGCGGACCGATCCAACCGACCGGCGGGTTGTAGGCGTGCATCACGCTTTGGGCTTCGGAGGCAGCACGTCGGAGGGCAGCGGACCGAAGTCCGAGGCTCCGCAGTTGTCCAAAACCTGCTCGGGCGTCTTCGCGCCGGGGATCGCCGTGTGGCACGCCGGGTGCGACAGACAGAAGCGCAGACTCACCTGCGACATGGTCTGATCGGGATACCGTTGAAACAGTGGCTGGAGCGTTTCGAGTAGCGCGAGGTTCTGGTCGAGCTTCTCCGGCGACAGATTCATCCGGCGGTGATCGTCCTCGCCGAAGCGGCTGCCGCGCGTGAACTTGCCGGTCAGCAGGCCGAACAGCAGCGGGATGCGCACGATGACGCCGATGCCATGCTGCTGCGCCTTCGGAAAGAGCACTTCCTCGGCCTGGCGTTCGAGCAGGTTGTAGCGAACCTGGATGCAGTCGAGCAGCCCGTGGTGACGGTCCAGCAGATGGGCCTGCTCGTTCTCCTTGAACGACTGGATGCTCAGCCCCGCGTGCCGAATCTTGCCCTGCCGCTTGAGCGTCGCGAGCGCATCCCACGGCTCGTCGCGCTCCAGCTTGTCCAGGTCGGGGCTGTGAAGCTGGAGGATGTCGAGCGCGTCGACGCCCAGCCGCTTGAGGCTCTGCTCCGCCGCGAAGATCAGGTACTCCTTCGCACAGTTCTGGCGGATCGGTCCGTAGCCATGATCGTCCTTGGTCGCGGCGTTGTAGAAGTCGTTGCCGGCCTTGGTGGCGACGATCGCGTCACCTTTGGCGCGTTCGCGCAGCACGCCCGCGATCAACTCTTCGGAATGCCCATTGCCGTACACGTCAGCGGTGTCGATTAGCGTGACGCCGCGGTCGAGGGCGGCGTGCAGCGCCCGCCGCGAAACCTCGTCGTCCGTCGGGCCCCAGTTGGCCCCGCCGATCGCCCACGCGCCAAACCCGATGGTCGAGACGCGTGGCCCGCGCGGGCCGAGTTGAGCGTACTGCATGTCGCGCCCTCAAAGGCCGATGCCCCACCCACCGGGGTGAGGCATCGACGCCGTGGTTGCACAAACTCCGTGCGGCGAGGGCCGCCGATTGACGCCGGCTGGTCTACCCGCCGGGACTCTTGGCCGGCGGCGTGGCCGCGGGCTGAGAAGTCGGCTCGTCGGCCGGGCCACTGGTGGGCGTCTTCGGTTTCGGCGGCTCCTGGTAGTGCGTGACTGTCTTCGTGTGCTGCACGTTGCCGTCCATCGTCGTGATCGCGCACTTGGAGCGGTAGAAATCGAGCTTCTTCACGACGCTCCCCAGCTTGGTCACGATCGTCAGCGCCGCGTTGGCCGCCGGGTTCTTGCCCAGGTCGGGCGCCATCATGCGCACGACGCCGACCATGCTGAGCATCTGCCCGAACTCCTCGCCGAAGTTCGAGAGGTCCTGGAACGAGAAGCCGGTCATGTTCGGCGTCAGCGGCAGGCCCTCCTCGTGGAAGCGCTCGTTCTTCTCGAAGCTCTCCTCGGTGCCCGCCCCCGTCTTGAGCGCCGCCGTCAGCACCTTCGGCCCGTTCGCCAGGAACAGATGGTCGCGCTGAATGCCGTAGATCGGCTGCCCGAGACCTGGGATCATCGCAAAAAGCGGCGGCAGGATGACCTGCTTGAACCCCTCCGCTCCCTCGATCCGGGCGTCCTCGACCCCGGCGCCTTGCGCGCCTTGCGTCGCCAGCGCGCCGTTGATCGCCTCGGTCGCCCAGTCGAGCACCTTCTGGGCCTTCTCCGCGTCCCGCACCGGCAGAATGAACACGGTCCCCGGCATGAACGGCGTCGGGATCGGCGCCGAGAACGTCTGGTACCCGCTGCCGATCGCCCCGAGCACGTCCTGCTCGATATCCAGCGGCAAACCCTTGCGCACTTCATCCCACTGGGCAATCGCGGCCTTCCCCTCGGGGACGTTCTGCTCGACGAACTTGATTATCCCCTTGTACAGGGCCAGAAAATCCAACCCACTGCCGATGCTCACGCTGGTCGCCGACTTCGGAATGAACTTGAGCGGGTCGCGCAGCGGCGTGCCGCCGTAGAACACCTGGCCGAGCGTCTTGGTCTTGGCGCCCTCGCGCAGCACGGCGACCTGCTCCTGGACCGTTTTCATGCCGTCGGTCGTGCTCACGCTGGCCATGTAATCCCACAGGTCGAGCTCATCGACGAGCGGCATCAGGAACGCCAGCGGCCCGGCGGGCTGCGTCGTGGCTGGTGCGCTGGTCGGCTGCGTCGCGCTCATCGCCGCGGCCATCTTCGCGAAACCGCGGACCTGCGTCATGATCTTGCTCATGTCGACGAAGCAAAACTCATCCGTGGGCGGCGGCAGCGTCTTGAAGGCGTCCTTGAACCGCTCGGTGGACGCCAGCGTCGCCGTAGCCTTGTCCGTCTCGCCGCGCAGCAGGGCCAGCACCTGCTCGGGCATGCTCGAACCGAAGCCGAACAGCACCACGTCCTTGTGGCGGGCGAGCGTCAGGCTCAACGGTACGACGGCGTTGGCGATCGAGACCTTGTGAATGACTGTGTCGCCCTCGCCCTCCTGGCTGTGGAGGAGCAGCTTCTGCGTGTCCAGCTCGAGCAGGTTCTTCAGAATGGCCGCCAAGCCGTCGAAGTCCGCGGCCACCTGTTCCGCCGGCGGCATCGCCAGCAAGACCCACTCGGCGCCGCTGGCCGGCACGAGCTTCAACGCGAACGCGCCCTCGCGCCCGAGCAGGCCCGACCATTCGACGCTCGCGGCCAGGTCCGTCACTTGCTGCCAGCGGGCATCGAACGCCTCCAGGTCGCCGCCGCTGTCCTTGATCGCTGTTTGCAGCAGGCGCTTGATGTCCTTGTCGAACCGCTGCTTCTCAACCTCGGCCCAGACGCGGCCGAACTGCTCATGGACGAACTTCTCGCCCTCGTGGTCGCGGAATTGCACGACCAGCATGGCGTCGGCCGGGACTGCCCGCGTCAGCTTGAACGATTCCATCCCGCCGGCCGCTTGCGCCGGCGTCGCAGCCGCCAGCAGCCCGACCAGCATCCATCCGCCCGCCAGCCATCCGAACTTGCGTTTCATGCGTTGGTTCTCCTTGTTTGACCTGCACCCGGCCGTGTCACCGGCCCGACAGGACCCACGGCGTGCCCGCCCGCCGCGGCGCAGACCGCCGGCCCTGCACGAGGGGGCATTCGTTATCACCGCCGGAATCTTACCGCCGCCAGCGCCGGGCGGTACGCGATACGGCGTCCGGGCCACGGTTTTGCACAATTTCCGACAGGTGGCCGCAGGGCAACCGCATTCTCCG
>PMMM01000027.1 GCA_003162245.1 Phycisphaerales bacterium | reverse complement strand
CCGGCGCGCGGTCGGTCGCTGGCTGCGCCGGCCAAGGCGCCGTGCCCACTCGCCGCTCGGCCGGACGGCCGCAGCCATCGCCCCGGAGACCCTATTCAGTGCGCCTTCGCGCCCCGCCTCGCGCGCGTTATCATAGCGCATTAGACGGGCGGCTATCAGCTCAAGTCTGCATGCAGCCGCGCCCGCCGCCATCGCCGATCAGAGGTGTTCGCATGTTTCGATCCGTCGCAATCGGAGCGCTGGCCGCGCTGGCAGTCGCCGCAACGGCGGGAGAGCCGGAAACTCGTCCAGCAATGAACCCGGCCCTCAGCGCCGATGACGATGCCATGGTCAATGCGCTCGTCACGGCGTGCATGGCCCAGCGGGATCAGCGCATTAAAGGCACGGAGGCGAGGCTCAAACGATTACAGGAGGCCCCGCAGCCCACCGGGGGTGCCGAGTACCAGCAGCGCGCACGCGAACTCAAGGAGACGCGCGCCTCGCTCAAGGACCTTCGGGATAAGCACAAGCCGTTTCTCCCGCTACTACCACCCTCCCGCGATTGGTCGGTAGGCAGCATCGGCGTGCCGCCGAACACAGAGTGGCGAGTAGATCAAGTGCTCAGCGAAAACGAACTGCTCGTCACCTTCACCTACTGGGAGACATTTGCGGGCGGGGTCGACGGGGGCATTCCCGTGCAGAAGCCGTTCACGTCACGAGTTTACTGGCTAAAGGGATATGCGGCGAGCGGCCTCGTGACCGGCACGCAGATCGACATGAGCCGTACGGTCTTGTACGTCAAGGAAGCGAAGACCTACGGAACCACAAGTGGTGGTTCCAACACGACTTTTGTGTTGGAGGTCGTTCCGGAACGCATCGTCGCCGAATTCAACAGGACGTTCGCCGAGCGTTCCCGCGGAAAGCACTAGGCTAGGGGCAGGTCATGTCCGATTCCATCGATTTTGTCGAGCAGAATTCCGCGCAGCCGGCGGAGACGCTGCGCCGCCTTCAGGAGCTTGCATCACAGCAGTTGACGGCCCGAATTAGCTATCGGAAACCGGCCGAGGACTGGTGCACCCAGCGCGAAGTTGAGCCCTACAGCCTGACGTACAGCGGGCAAAACCTGATCGTCCTCACCTGGCAACTTGACCCGGTTCTGGATGGTGAGGCCTGGCGCAACTTCCGTATCGACCGGATCGTGAGTGTGGCGAACGGCGGTCATGAGTTCACGCCGCGCACCAGTGTGACGCTGCACCTGGGCGAAATGACCCCGTTCGTTTTCGATGAGACACGCTCGCGTCTGGCCGCGGAGTCGAAACCCTCGGCGCCGGAAACCTACTTCCGTTGCATAGAGCGGGCAATGCTCGACGGCGTGATGACCAACACCGAGATCAGCGAGGCTCGCGAGCTCGGGAGGCTGCTGCGCAAGCCGGAATTGAAGGCGATCCACGCCCAGGTTCTTGCCAACCTGCTGAACGAGGTAGCCATGGATGGCAAGCTCACGGCGCGCGAGGAAGAGCAGCTCCGCAACATGAGGTTCTTCCTGCAGGAGCTGGGCTGGTGTCCGTGACGCGGACCGCGAAGGCACCCGCCGGCAATCCGGGACCCCGCCTATTCCGGCGGCGACGGCTCCGCCCCCGCGCCGGTCGCGCCCGCCCGTCCGACGTGCTTCTCCACGTCCTGCAACAAAATCACCCGCTTCCAACTGTTCATCGGCATCTTGCGAAGCGTGCCGATGCGGCCCGAAACCAGTAGGCGCGGTGGTGCCGCGCACGCCCGAGCCCTTGCGCATCGTGGCACCCCGGTCGAGCCCCTGAAGCCCAGCCCGCCGCCTCCTCTCCGACCTGCAGCCCCCGAGGCCACCTTCCTAGGCTACTCCTTGGCAAGCTGCAGGCCGCACCCGGGGCATTCGTACTTGTACCCATTTGTCACGAGCGCGTAGATGATTCCGACAATCAGCGGCGGCGGGCAGAGAAGTAACAGAAATAGGAAAACAACCAGGCTGAACTTGGTTTTGCCGGATACCGGGCCCTTGAAGTCACATTTCGTGTTGGGACAAGTGAAAACCCTTGTATGCGCAGGCAGCGTCCCAGTTGACGACCGCTCTCTCCCGCGCGCCCCCTGTTCCGCGCGCTCGTGTTCGGCGCGCTGCAACTCCTCGAGCCGCACCCGAGCCTGCTGTTCGCGCCGTTCGCGCTTCTCCTCGCGCTGCCGTTCCGCCACCTCTTTCCGATCGCGGCGCAGACCCTCCCTCTGCACCCGCCGTTCCTCATCCCGCCGTTGCTTCTCCGCCGCCCGCGCCGCCGCGCGTTCTTCCGCGACCTTGAGCAGTGGCGGATAGGCCTCGATGACGATCGCCTGCCCGCAATCCGCGCACGCCCCGCCCGTCTCGACGATCGTCTCCGGGCAAACCACGATCCCCCCGCACTTCGCGCACTTCAGCCGAAACACCCGCGGCTCCCTGCTCTCCGCCATGCCTGGCTCTCCTCGCGCACGCTCCCGCGTTTGACCTGATGCCGCCATGATACCGCGCCCGCCCGCGCCCAAGAAGCCGCCGCGCGCCCCCGTCCTTCGCTCGGGCCTCAATCCAAAATCCAAATTCCAAAATCGCACAGAATCCGCCCATCTCCGCCACCGGCCGCCCATCTCCGCCAACCCTCCATTCCCGCTTTGCTTTCCCTCTCA
>PMMM01000247.1 GCA_003162245.1 Phycisphaerales bacterium | reverse complement strand
GAAAAAGTGAAAACGCTCTAGTGCAGCGCCTCGTTAAGAGTGAGAGATCTGAACGACGCGTGCTGTGTGCTCGAAGCTCGTTTCTGGCGTCCCCCGGCTTGTCGCGCGGCGCATGCAGCCGCCTGGTTACGTCGAGATTATTGCGAGGCGCTACACTAGGTCAGCGCGAGGCAGGTTCCCCGCTAGTGTCGCCTGCGCAGCACTGCTCAAAATGGGCGGCACACGACCGACAGGAAGCGAGCGGGAGCCTGCGCCAGGACCGGTGTGACCGCCCACGAGAAGAGGGGTTCTTCACGGATTCGCAGGAGGCGCCGGCCCCATACGGGAGGCGGAAGGCCGAACGCGCCGCGAACCTTCCGTGGCGGACCTCCCACCCCGCCGCCGTGTAATGCCTCTCGACCTGCTTACTCGTCGAAAGGAACCGCACTGCATGCGCACCACGCGACTCGGTCTCGTTGCGGGGTTGCTCGCCGGCACGATTTCATCCTGGTCTTCGCGCTGGTGCAGAGCCTGGT
Source organism: Phycisphaerales bacterium (assembly GCA_003162245.1). Lineage (GTDB taxonomy): Bacteria > Planctomycetota > Phycisphaerae > UBA1845 > Fen-1342 > Fen-1342. The sequence goes on along the minus strand of PMMM01000247.1, from coordinate 14,947 downwards.
GCAGAGCGCCATGCCCGTTGCGGCGGCCGAAAGATGCGGCGTAAGTCAATGCCGCGCGTGGCTGTCCACGGTTTCTCACAGATCCAAGACGGAGTTCGCCGGACGGTTACGCTCATCCTCCCGCCGCGTGGGTCACGAAGGCGAGAATATCATTGGCCAGTTGTTGGACGTCGAGCCCGTCCTTGCGGCGCGCCGGTCGCGCGTGGGGCAGTGCCGCCTCAAGCTGCGCCGGTTCCCGTACCCAGCAGAAGTCGAAGCGTTCGGTCAAGGCCTCGAGAAACTCGAGCTGGTGGTTCTCGGGTTTGAGCGGATCGGGCACGGCGATGAACGGCCGGCCGGAGACGATACACTCGGTTACGAGGCCCGTGCCGCCATGCGTGACGATCAGGTCGGCCGCTGCGAACCGCTGCCAGAGATCGGGCTCGTAGCGCACCCACGGGAAGTGACGCGGGACGTACTGCCCCGAGCCGATCTGCCCGAAGGCGTCGGGCGGCAGGCGACCAACCGCCACCAGCCGGTCCAGCTCGGCCACCAAGGCGTCAAAGTGCTCGGTGCCCACGACCACCAGCGTCACAGCACGGCCCCCACAAAACGGCTGCCAGGATACGCGCTGACCAGCCCCGGCCACTGGACGTAGAGGCGGTCCGTCAGGCGCAGACGATGAAGCAGCCGGCCGGTGCGGGACAATCGCCGAACGCGCGTCACCGTCTCGACGAAGATGCAGCGAACGCCGAGCAGTTTGGCAGCGGCGAACAGCGGGACGGCGACCACGGACCCGAGGGCCAGGACGGCCTGCGGGCGCAGGCGGCGTAGCAGCCGATACGCTTCGACGAAGCCACGACCCAGCCACAGGAGGTTGACGAGATGTCGCCAGGGACGCCCCTGGGTGCGGCCGAGATAATGGATGGGACAACGTTCGCCGGGCAGGGGCGTCGGCAGGTGCCCGCACGCGTCGTGTCTGTACATAGCATAGGCGTAGGCGACGCGCACGGCCTGGGGGTCGAAGGCCTCCAGCAGGCGCAGCGTCTCGCGGTACCAGCCGCCGCCGGCGAGAACGACGAGGATCAGGGGCCGGTCGTCCGTCAGCGCCACACTACCTCCTCGGCGTGCCTGGCGTGGCCGCCAGAGCATTACACGGTCCAGCGCCGGGGTGCCCGTTGTGCGCGTGCGGCGCGGCGCGCGCGAAGCGTTGTCAGCACCTATTCCATCGGTGCTTTCGGGACGTCGCTTAGCGGCCCGGCACGCCCCTCCGATGGGGCGACGCGCAGCGGCTGCGCGGGCGTCCGCCAAGCATCCCCTGCACGGCGCTGGAAACCCCGAGGCCGCTCCAATAGTTGCGCGGCGACACCGACGTTGCGACCGCGGGGATGGTTCCCCTGGGCTGGCCGAGAAGCCCCCAATGACCATCGACACGACGTCATGCCGTTTGCGCCGCACGGCAAGGCTCTGTCGCTGGCTACCGCTGGCGGCGTCCGCGCGGGTGGCACGCTGGCTGTATCCTGACAGCGTAGCCTGTGCCGAGAACGCCGCCTTCGAGGCCCGTAGCGCGCTCGGCCACGCCTTGCCTGCGTTCGGGCAGTTTGACTGCATCGCGACCACACCTCATTCTGGAAGTGGCCCAGCCGGGTCTTGAGCGGCGCGGCCTGACCGCGAAGGACATCTTCACCCAACTCGCGGACCTCGGTTCCTCAAGCTGGGCTATCCATCGCTGGAGCATCCGGCCCCCCGATCTTCGCACGCGGCAACTCAACTGAGTATGCATCCCCGCCTCCGCGCACGTTCTGGGGCCGGAGCCCCCGGACGTCGGCCACCGTCTGCGGCGGCAGAGGATCGCGCGTCTGCTGCGGACGAGGGCTCTGGACGACGGGCGCTGGTGTGGATGGTCGGCGACGACCCGGGGTCGTTGATCTTCCGCCGGCGGCATGGGCCCGGAGTCTCCGTAACCACCCGATCTCCGTGGAAGCCCGCGCCCCGCGCGCGGACCGGGCCAGGCAGCTCCAGCGCAACCGTTCCTGACCCTCCGGCCTGCTGCCAGCGGGCCCGGAGAGAACCCGCCTGTTCGCCACCGCCCCGCGGAGTCACCCGTCTCAGCCTCCAGCCCCTGTGCGCCCTCGGCCGTGGAATCTCGCTGATCGCCCACGCCCTCTCACGACGCCATTGGGTCCGTCATCGCTGGCCATCGGCATTCTCCGTTGCGTTTTATGATCGGCTCGCTAGGATGCCCCGTCGCGACGTAGCCGCGGGTTTTCTGGTCAATGCGCGGGCGCCGCCCCGGATGAGTCGCACACCCCTGGACCGCCTCCCCAACCGCCACCCGGCGGGCGGGTCCGTACGGGCGTGGGCAGACAAGGCCGACACGCGCCAACGCGGCGGACCCGCGCCGCAGCTTGCTCAGCCGGAAGCATCGTCATGTACTGGATCAGCAAGGGCATCCACCGGCTCGGACGGCTGAAGCGTCGCACGTGGATTCTGCTCGCGGTCCTGGGGCCGGGCATTATCACGATGGTGGCGGACAACGATGCGGGCGGCATCTCCACCTACGCCCAGACCGGCGCGAAGACCGGCTTCAATATGCTGTGGGCGTTCATCCTCCTCGTGCCCATGGCCTATTACGTGCAGGAGATGACCGTCCGGCTCGGGGCGGTCACGAAGCGCGGCCATGCAGAGGCCATCTTCGACGGCTTCGGCCCGTTCTGGGGCTGGTTCTCGATCTTCGACCTGGCGCTTATCAACTGGCTGACGCTGGTCACCGAGTACATCGGCATGACCCAGGCCATGAGCCTTTTCCACGTCCCGCCGTGGGTGACCTTCATCGCCGTGACGGCCTTGCTGTTCGGGATCGTCGTCACCGGCCGCTATTGGACCTTCGAGAAGATCACGTTGTTTTTCTGCCTGTTCAACCTGGTCTACATCCCCGCCGCCATCTGGGCCATGCGGACCGGCAATGTGGCCGACGGCTGGGTTGCCGTCGGGCATGGCTTTTACAGCCCCCACTTCCAATTCACCAGCACGTTCACGCCCGCAGCGCTCGTCACCCTGATCATGGCGAACATCGGCACGACGATCACCCCGTGGCAAATCTTCTTCCAGCAGTCGGCGGTCGTGGACAAGGGCATGGAAATCAAGGACGTACGGTTCGGCAAGATCGACACGTTTGCCGGGGCGTTCATGACGTGTCTGGTCGCCGCGTTCATCATCATCGCCACCGCCGCCGTGTTCTATTACCACCCCGCCGGCCAGTTGACTGTCGAGTCCGCGGCCCAAACGGCCGCAAGAATGCCAGCGGTGATGCCCAACCAGACCATCGGCGAGTGGGCCAAGGTCTTGTTCGCAATCGGGCTGTTCGATGCCGGTCTGCTGGGCGCCTTGTGCATCTCGCTGGCCACGAGTTGGGCCTTGGGCGAGGTGCTGGGCTGGGCCCATTCGCTCAATAAGTCGGTGCGCGAGGCGCCCTGGTTCTACGTGGCCTATGTGGCGATGCTGCTTTCCGCCGGCGTCGTGTCGCTCATCGCCAGCGTCGAGGTCCAGAATGTCATCACGATCTTCGTGCAGGTCGTGGCGGTTACGCTCTTGCCCGCGGCCCTGTTCTTCCTGATCCTGCTATTGAACGACAAGCCGCTGATGGGCGCGCATGTCAACACGCGCTGGCAGAACATCGCCAACTGGAGTATTGCTATCTTCGTCGTTGCGGTGTCCACGTTGTACGGCGTTTCGGTCCTTTTCCCGGAAATGTTCGGGTCGGGCTCGCAAGGGTGACGTCATGACGGCCATAACCAACCACGGGCCGAAAGCCCCCTTCCCGCCGCCCGCCGCCAAGGACGCGGTCGGGGTGTACTTCTCGGACCTGCTCAAGCGGCCGATCTGCACCGGCAAGATCAAGGACCGCATCGGTCGGCTGTCCGACCTGGTTTTCCGCCTGGGCGAGCCCTACCCGGAGGCGGTGGGGATCTACATCGAACACGGCTGGGGCAAACCGACGGAGTTTGTCGCCTGGGACAAGGTTCAACGGATCGAGGACGACGCGATCTTCGTCGCCCGGCCGGAGGGCGGGCACTATCCGCCCTTCGTCGATCAACCGGGCTGGCTGCTGATCGACGAGCACTTGATGGGCCGCACGATCTTCGACATGGACGGCCGGCGGATCGAGGTCGTCAACGATGTGCACCTGCTCGCTTCCAAGGGCCGGATGCTGCTCGTGCACGTGGACGTGTCGTTTAACGGCTTCCTGCGCAAGTGGGGTTTGGGGCGCCTTTCGCGGGGCAAGGACCGCTTCATCTCCTGGCGCTACGTCCAGCCCCTTTCTCGGGAGGACGTCGGAACGACCGACGCCGTTACGCTCTCGGTCACGCGCAGTCAGCTCCGCGACCTGCCCGGCGAAGACCTGGCCGACGCGCTCGAGCAGGTTTCGCACGAGGAACAGCAGGCCATCTTCTCGGCCCTGGACACGGAGAAGGCCGCCGAGGCCCTGGTCGAGGCCGAGCCGCGGGCGCAACGGCAGCTCATCGCGAACCTCCGCCGCGAGCGGGCCCGCATGATCCTCTCCGAGATGTCGATCCCGCAGCTTGCCGACCTGCTCTCGGTCCTGCCGCACGAGGACCAGGTCAAGATGCTCGCGCTCTTGCCCGCGACGGAGGCCGAGCGGATCAAGGCGATCCTCTCGGAGCGCGAGGTCACCGCCCGGGCGCTGCTCTCGTCCGACTACGTCGCGATGCCGAAAGAAACCGCCGTCGACCAGGTCTTGCAGCAGATCCGCGCGGCATACCGCGAGCATGAAGCCATTTCATATATCTATATCGTCGTGCCCGACACGCACCTGCTGGTCGGCGTCGTGGACCTGCGCGACGTCGTCCTCGCGGCCGACACGGTTGCGCTCGGCGAGCTGATGGCCTCGCCGGTGGTCGCCGCACAAGAGGACGACATGCGCGAGGACCTTGCGGAGCTGTTCGCGAAGTACCACTACCGGATGCTGCCGGTGGTTGACGCCCGCGACCGGCTCCTCGGCGTGATTCGGTACAAGGACATCATGTCGGGTCTGACGACCCGTGCGAAGGCGTGACGGCCACCATGCCGCGAATCAAAACGACAGGAATGGTGAAGGTGGCCCTGTATGGGCTGCGGGTCTACCTGCTCGTGCTGCTGGGGCTGATCGTCTTCAAGTTCGTGCGGACGTTCCTGCGCGGCTAGCGCGCCGGACGCCCCCTCCCTCTGGCGAACCGACCGCGGGGCGCACCGCTCACACGATCCCCCGGTACTCCTCCAACGCGTCCGGGTCCGCCAACGCGTCCTTGTTCGGCACGTCCTGGCCGTGGATCATCCGGCGGACGGCCATCTCGACCTTCTTGCCGTTGCGCGTATAGGGGATTGCGCTGACCTGCTTGATGTACTTGGGCACGTGCCGCTTCGTGGCCCCCTGCGCGATCGCGGTGCGGAGCTTCTTGTCGAGCGCCGCATCCAGCGTCACGCCCGGCCGCAGGACGAGGAAGAGGCACACCTCCACGTCGGCGTCCGCCGTGTCCTTCCCGACCACAAGGCTGTCGGCGATCTCCGGCATGCCCTCCACGATGCGGTAGATCTCCGCCGTCCCGATGCGCACGCCCGCCGGGTTCAGCGTGGCGTCGGAGCGGCCGTAGACGATGACGCCGCCGGTACTGGTGATCTCGATGAAGTCGCCGTGGCGCCAGACGACGGGGGCGTCCGACCGGGCCCAGGGATGCTCGAAGTAAGCCGCGCGGTACTTGCTGCGATCCGGGTCATTCCAGAACGCGACCGGCTGCGAGGGGAACGGCTGGCAGCAGACCAGCTCCGCCTTCTGTCCAATCACCGGGCGGGCGTCATCCGTCCACGCCTGCACGTCCATCCCCAGACCGCGACACTGAATCTCGCCCGCGTACACCGGGAGAATCGGGTTGCCGAGCATGAAGCACGAGATGATGTCGGTCCCGCCGGAGATGGATGCAAGTTGCAGGTCCGCCTTGACATCCTGGTACACCCACTCGAACAGCTCGACGCTCAGCGGCGAGCCCGTCGAGCAGATGCAGCGCAGCGCCGTCAGGTCGTGCTCGCGGCCGGGATGCAGGCCCGCCTTCTCGCACGCCGCGATGTACTTCGCGCTGGTGCCGAACACGTGCAGCTTGGTCTCTTCGGCCATCTGCCATAGCCGGTCCATCGTCGGATAGCCCGGGTTGCCCTCGTACAGGACGACGGTCGCCCCGATGCCCAGCCCGCTGACCAGCCAGTTCCACATCATCCAGCCGCAGGTCGTGAAGTAGAAGATGCGCTCGCCGCGCCGCAGATCGGTGTGCAGCATCAGTTCCTTCATGTGCTGGAGCAGCGTGCCGCCGTGGCCGTGCACGATGCACTTCGGCACGCCGGTCGTCCCCGACGAGTACATGATGAACAGCGGATGGTCGAACGGGACCTCCGCAAACGCCAGCGGCGGCGCCGGCCGATCGGCCGGCCCCAGGAAATCCCGCCACAAGATCGCGTTCGGGATGCCGGCCAGTTCGGCCTGTGCCACTGCTCCTTGAGCAGTGCTCGCTGCCAGGAACGGCACGACCACGACCCGCTTCACGCTCGGAAGCTTCGGCAGCATCTCCTTCACGCGCGACAACGTCTCATACGGCTTGCCGCCATACGTGTAGCCGTCCGCGACCACCAATACCGTCGGCTCGATCTGTCCGAACCGATCTAATACACCGCGCACGCCGAAGTCTGGCGAGCACGACGACCAGATCGCCCCCAAGCTCGCACCGGCGAGCATGGCAATTATGGTCTCGGGTATGTTCGGCAGGAACCCGGCCACGCGGTCGCCGCTCTGCACGCCGGCCTGCCGCAAGGCGGCCGCACACCGCGCCACTTCGGCGCGCAGTTGCCGGTGCGACAGCCGCCCGCGTCGCCCCGCCTCGTTTTCGAACAGCAGCGCGTCGTCGTCATCGTCAAACCGCAGCATGTGGCCCGCGTAGTTGAGCTTCATCCCGTGGAACCACCGGGCGTCGAGCATGTTGCGGCTGCTCATCACCGTGTCGGCCGGGGACGTTGGCCGGATGTCCGCGTACTCCAGCAGGTCGGGCCAGAACACGGCGGGCCGCGCGACCGACCACTCGTACAGCGCCTCCCACTCCGGCTTGATCCGGTGTCGCTGGGCCACACGCTTCATGAAGTCGTACATCTGCGCGCCGCGCACCCGCTCGGGCGCGGGGGTCCAGAGTCGCTTGGAGTCAGGCATCGGGCCGCTTCCTTCGCTGAAGTTGGTGATTGAACGATATTCTGCCCCCCCCGCGCGCACCGGTCAACGACGGGCCTGCCCAGCGCCGCGGCGCACCGGCTCAGAAGCGGATTCTCAGCCCCAGGTCGGACGCAAGCTCTCGGGCATGGCTGACGGGCAGCTCCGCATCGGCGCTGATCCTGGTAACCAGCAGCGGCTCCGCGCCGATCAGGTTGATGACGCGGCCTTGGCCCGGGCCGAGTGCCCCGCTCGGCACCCGCAGCAGGTAGCCGTTCCAGTTGCAGACGTACGTGCCCGGGTCGCGGATCGTGTCAAACGGGATGCTGGCGACTGGACTCGCGACCCCCATCGGTGATGTGCCCACTTTACCCTCCAGATTCTCCACGGCCGCACCTCTGCCTGTCGCCCGAGAGCGGCAGCCGGCCCCGCCGGCGCGGCCGCTCAGAAGCCCGCCGTCACCCCCAAGCTCGCCGCCAGCGCCCGCGCGCGCGTGAGCGACACATCCGGGTCGTCGCTGATCTTCGTCACGGTGAGCGGCTCGCGACCGACAATGTTCAACCCCAGCGGCCAACCCACGGGCACAAGACCCTCCGGCACGCGCAAGAGATGGCCGCTCCAGTTGCAGACATACGCGCCCGACGAGCCGATCGTGTCCAAGGGCACGGACCTGCCGGGCTGCGGGCCACGCCGCTCGGTTGTATTCGCGCTTGCCATGCGCCGGTCTCCCATGAGCATCCTCGCCTGCCTCTCCGCGAGGGGCGGTCCGCGCAGAAAGCGCGTACCTGATCACTATCTATAATCGGGCCACCGACCTTCGGCTCTTTAATTATAGCAGGCTCTCGGCCCCCCGATCTGTTTAACCGTCCTAAACACGTCGCGCCGGCCGCTCGTTGACAAGCCACCGCTCTTCGCACACAACAGCCCGCATGGAGTGCGCCGCCACGCTGCTGGACGGCCCCGCATCCGCTCGGGCCCGCTACCTCGCGAACCTCGCCGCACTCTATGCCGCCGACCCCGAGTTGGCCGTGCGCATCGACGCCCTCCCCTTCTCCCGGCTGCCACGCCTCGAACCCGCGCGCGACGGGAACCTGACGGTGCGGCTGACGGCCGACGATGGCAAGTCCGTGTACGCGCACAGTCGCCACCGGCCCCTCGAAGAGGCCAGTGCCCTGGTGGCGGGCCAGACACGGCGGAAGGCCGGCGGGCCCCATGAAACCGGGGAAGTGGGACGCGCGGGCGAAGGCGCACAGGCTCCCGGCCGTGCAGACGCGCCTGCCGCCGACGCGGAAGACCTGGACAGCTCGTGCTTCGTCGTGAACGGGCTCGGCCTGGGCTACCACATCACCGAGCTGGAGCGGCAGTTTTCCAAGCCGCTCCTGATCGTCGCCGAAGACGACCTCAGCCTCCTGAAGGCCGCCTTGTGCGTCACCGACCTTACCACCCCGCTCCGCGGGCGGCGTCTCACGTTCCTGTCGGCTGCGGACAAGGCTGCCGTGCACGAGCGGCTCCGCGCGGCGATGACCTACTTGGTACTCGGTATGAAGTTCATCACGTTGCCGCACACCACCCGCTATCACGCCGAGTTCCACACGCAGGTCCGGGCCCTGTTGCGGGACTTCGTCTCGTACTCCCGCGTGCAGATCTTCTCCCTGTTACGCCACGCCCGTATCACCTGCCGCAACGTCGCGTTCAACCTGCCGGCGTACCTGCGGCAGCCGGGCGTCGAAGCGATCAAGGACCGCGCCCGGGGCTACCCGGCGATCCTCGTGGCCGCCGGCCCGTCCCTCGCGCGTAACGTGGACCAGCTCAAGGAGTTGCGCGGCCGCGCGGTCTTGATCGCCGTCCAAACCGTGCTGAAGACGCTGCTGGCGCGCGGCATTCCGCCACATTTCGTGACCAGCCTCGACTATCACGAGCTGTCGGCCCAGTTCTTCGAAGGCGTCGCCGATTTCGGCGAGACGATCCTCGTGGCCGAGCCGAAGGCGCATTGGCGCGTGCTGGACACGTACAGCGGGCCGATGCACGTACTGCACTCCGGCTTCGTGGACGAGCTGCTGCGCGACGTGTCCCCGCCGCGCGGCGAGCTGCGGGCCGGCAGCACGGTCGCCCACCTCGCGTTTTACCTGGCCGAGCACCTGGGGTGCGACCCGATCATCCTGGTCGGGCAGGATTTGTCGTTTACCGAGGGGCTCTACTATCCGGCCGGGATGCAGATCGAGCGCATCTGGTGGCCCGAGCTGGGACGTTTCAACACGATTGAGATGAAACAGTGGGAGCGGATCGTGCGCGCCCGGGCCATGTTGCACGTCGTCAAGGACATCCACGGCCGCGACACGTACACCGACGATCAGCTCTACACCTACGCGGAGCAGTTCCAATCCGATTTCCTCGGGTCATCGGCGCGGATCGTCCATGCGACCGAAGGCGGGATGCGCCTCACCGGCGCGGAAGTCATGACGCTGCGCGAAGCCGCCGGACGCTTTTGCACGCGCGACCTGCCGCCGCGGCTCTTCGCGCTGCCACCGCAACCGCCGCCGCCGGACTTGCCGGCGCGCGTTGGCGCCGCCCTGGAGCAACGGCTGGTCGAGCTGCGCGAGATTCGGGAGATCGCCCGCGCGACCGCGGAGATTCTGGAGAAGCTGGGCCGCCTCTTCGATCGTCCGGCCGAGTTCAACCGCCTGGTCATGCGCGTCGACGAGCTGCGGGCGCGCATGGTCCAGAACGACCTGACGTACAGCCTGGTCGTCCAGGTGTCGCAATTGGCCGAGCTGCGGCGTGTCCACGCGGACCGCGCCATCCGCGACGACGAGTGCGAGACGGTGGAAACGGCCCGCCGGCGGCTCCGCCGCGACCGCGAGTACGTCGCCGCGCTCATTGACGGGTGTAACTACCTCGAGCAGATGTTGCCGCAAGCCCTCGAGCGCGTGCGCGAGCGACTGCCATGAAGATCGTGGGTGCCGTGTTCGCTGACTTCGTCGAGAGCAACCTGGGCGGACCATCGCATTTGCGCACGGAATTGGCCGGCCAGACCATCCTCGCCCGGACGCTCCGACGCCTGCTGCAAGTGGAGGGTTTGGCCGGCCGGTGCCTCTTTGTCCGGGAGCGCGACCGAGCCGCGGCGGAAGAGGCGCTGCAAAACGCGGGGCTGACCGGGCAGGTCGACCTCGTCCCCGAAGATCCCGGTGACCGGTCGCGCCGCGAATTGGTGCGGGCTGCCCGCAAGTGGTGCCTGGAGTCCTGGCGCGGAAACCCGCTCGGATTGTCCTGGTTTGACGAGTTCATCGACCCGCACACCGTGGCTCGCGCGCTCGATCACTACCGCTGCGATGGGGTCTTCTGCTTCGACGGGCACCAGCCCGTCCTCGACCCGGCTATCGCGACTGCCATGCTGACCCACCTGGGCGAGCACCAGGACGCCTGCAAGATCGTGTTCACGCAGGCCCCGCCCGGTCTGGCGGGCGTGATCCTGCGCCGGGAGGCGATCGAGGATCTCCTGAAGCTGGCCATCCCTTTCGGCCTCCTGCTCGCGTACCGCCCGGAAATCGCCCAACCCGACCCGATCATTCACCCGAGCTGCTGCCCCGTTGCGCCCGTCCTGACACATATCGCGGCCCGCCTGACCGGCGACACGCGGCGGTCGCTGGAATTGCTCGAGCTCGCCATCCGCGAGGTCGGCGAGCAAGCGTCCGCGGAGGACTTGCGCCGCTGGCTCGCTCTGCCGGGCCGCGACCGGGCCGGACCGCTCCCGGTTGAGGTGGAGCTGGAGCTAACGACCGACGATCCGTTGCCCGAGACCACCCTCCGACCACGCGGCGACCGGGTCCCGCGCCGCCAACTGGCTGACCTGGCCGCGCTCGAGCGGCTCACCCGCGAACTCGCCCAATATGATGACCGGCTGGTGGTGCTCGGCGGCCACGGCGACCCCCTGCGGCACCCCCAATTTGCCGACGTACTCCGCCTGCTCCGCGGATCGGGCGTCCGCGGCGTCGCTGTCACGACTCCGCTAACGGAGCTGCCCGAGGAGGCGATGGAGGCGATGTTGGCAAACCGCGTCGATGTCCTCGAAGTGCTGCTCGACGCCCATTCGTCGGCGACATACGCGCAAGTTAATAATTCAGAAGCACATGCGCGCGTGGTCGCGAACGTGGAACGCTTTGAGCGCGTTCGTCGCGAGCGGCGCAGCCCCTGGCCAATCCTCGTTTGCAGCCTGACCCGCTGCGCCGCCACAATCGGCGAGATGGAGGCCTTCTACGATCATTGGATCAAAACGCTTGGCAGCGCTGCGATCCGCGGCTACAACGACTACTGTGGGGCCCTGCCGGCCGACATGCTCCTCCCGACGAGTCCGCCAATCCGCGAGCCCTGCCGCCGCCTGTCGAGCCGCTTGATGCTGCTAGCGGACGGCCGCATTCCCTGGTGCTCACAGGACTTCGGCGGAGAAACATGCCTGGGAAGGTGGACCGACGGGACACTGCGGCAGGTTTGGGAAGGGCCGGCCCTTCAGGAACTCCGCGCCGCCCACGCGGCGATCAACCTGGGAGCGCTCCCGGTTTGCCAACATTGCCGGGAGTGGTTCCGGCCATAGGGAACGATCTCGGACGTTCGTGTGTCCCCTGAAGCAGTTCGTGACACCGTGAGGCGCAGGGCAACCGCATTCTCGCCGGTTCGGCGGTTCGGGCGGGGTGACCGAGCGAAGCCACCCGCGACGGTCGCACAGGAACGGGGTTCGCCGGTGGCGACAACCCGTCTTTCCAGGTTTCGACCGGAGAATGCGGTTGCCCTGCCGTGAGGCGGCTTCTGCGCGTTTTTTGTTGCAGCTTTTGCCGGTTGTCGATAGAATACAGGTGGAATAGGCGCGACGGCTGAGCGCGTCGTATATAACGATAACTCGATCATATTGTGCGTTCATAATCCAAAACGCCATTGTCTGACTCATCTCACTCATCCGCGTTCCTTCTCAGCCGACAATTGGAATGCGAGTTCCGGGTGTCGTGTGTGGTTGCGCCCGTACGGTGCCTCTTGTGCGGCCGGCGCGCGCAGCGAACGACCGAGGTGAGTCGTGGCTGACACGATCAAGTGCTCCTGCTCCAAGTGCGGGGCCAAGTACCGTCTACCGGTCGAGGCCCAGGGGCGAACGGCACGCTGTAAACGGTGCGGCGAGAAATTCGCAATTCCGCGCGCCGAGAGCCTCGAAGACAGCATCCTCACCTGGCTAACGTCGTCGGACGAAGCCGAAACCGAAGAGGTCGCACCCGCCAGGCCCCGGGTTATCAGCATGCCAACCCATGTCGAAGCAAACGATGCGGCGGCCAGCGATGCCGCGAAACGCCGCGGCCCCATCCGCCTGAAGAGCGCCGGCGACGCCGCCAAGACCGAATCCGCGTGACGCCCCCCCCGCCGTAGCGGGTTTCGCGCCGGTTTGCGGCGGCCGCTTCCGAGTACCCAACGACCTCGCCCCCCCTTGCCCACCAGAATGGTTCCCAGACCAAGCGATTCCGACCCATCCCGGCGAGCTGCCGGGCGGGCGGATATAGTGTAGTGCCCCGCAGGCGACGCCCTCTGGCACGCCCGGGGCGTGACCGCCGTCGGCAGACCGGGAGCGGTTCGCTCGCACGCAGCAACCTGGATTGGACCGGACTTTGAGCAAGAAGCACGCGCCGAAGACCGAAAGACGACCCTCCCCCCGGCCAGCGTACGGCGCCACCGCGACCGGCGCCGAGCCGCCCGTCGTCGGCTTCGTATCGCTGGGTTGCGTCAAGAACCTGGTCGACTCGGAGAAGATGCTCGCCCTGATCGCCGAATCCGGGGCGATTATCGGCGACGAGTCACTGGCGGACACGATCGTCGTGAACACCTGCGGGTTCCTCGGTTCTTCGCGCCAGGAAGCCCTGGACGTAATCCGCGAACTGGCGGCACGCAAGCGGCGCGGCCAACTCCGCCGGCTCGTTGTCGCCGGCTGCCTCGTGCAGCGCGACGGCGAGCAGCTCCGCGCGCTCGTCCCCGAGATCGACGCGCTGGTCGGCGTTCACAATCGCGACGACGTGGCCCAGGCCGTCTGGCCGCGGTGCCGCGATCACGCCGCCCCGCACCTCTACCTCGGCGACTACCACCCGCAGCCCTGGTCCGATCGCGGGCGGTTGCGGCTTACGCCCCGGCACTACGCCTACGTCCGCATCAGCGAAGGCTGCGACCAAAAGTGCACCTTCTGCACGATCCCCACGATTCGTGGCCCCCTGCACTGCAAGCCGCCGGCGCAGCTCGTCGACGAGTGCCGCGAGCTCAGCGCGGACGGCGCGCGAGAACTCATCCTGATCGGCCAGGACACGACAAGCTACGGGGCCGACACCGGCGGCGACACGGACCTCGCGGGCCTGCTGCGCACGCTGGATGCGGCCTGCGACGGCGTCCGCTGGATTCGCCTGATGTATGCGTATCCGTCGGCGTTCACCGACGCGGCGCTCGACGCGCTCGCCGACTGCCCGCGCGTCGTGAAATACGTCGACCTGCCCCTGCAGCACATCAACGATCTCATGCTCAAAGCAATGGGCCGGCGCGTGACGCGCGCCGCGACGGAGACCTTGCTCAACCAGCTCCGCCGCCGCATCCCCGGCGTCACGATCCGGACGACCTTCATCGTCGGCTTTCCCGGCGAGACCGAGACCGAGTTTGCCGAACTGCTCGAGTTTGTCCGCGCGTTCGGCTTCGACGCCGTCGGCGCGTTCCCGTACTCGTTGGAACCGGAGACCCCCGCGGGCCGGCTGCCAGGTCACGTGGACGAGGCGGTCAAAGTCGAACGGTACGAGCGGCTGATGTCAGCCCAGCAGGAAGTGGCGTTTGCGGCGGCCCGACGCCGCATCGACGCACGTTTCGAGGTCGTGGTGGACGAAGTCCTCGGCGACGGTCGGGCGGTCGCCCGACACGCCGGTCAGGCCCCCGAGGTGGACGCCGTGTGCCGGTTGTCGGACGGCTCATGCCAGGCGGGCGAGCTGGTGCCCGTGCGCTGCGTGGGCGTCGACGGCTACGACCTCGTCGTCCGGCCACTCCGGCAGCCGCTGCCGGTGGCCCGGAACGGGCTCAAGCAGGCTGAGTAGGACACGCCTCCGCCCGGACGGACGGAGAACCCCTGGGGCCTCGACGCTAGCGCACGTGCCACTTGGTCAGCCGCGTCTGGCGGTCAGCCAACCAAATCAGGTTCCAATCGTCGCCGATCTCCCGCGTGTCCAGATCGGCAATCTGGCGATACGTGGCCCAGTTTTCTTCCGGCGTCTTGGCAACCGTGGCGCACCCCGCAACCAGGGCCACGCCCGCCAGCAGTCCGAGCAAGATCCATGTCCGCATAACACACCTTTGGGGCAGAACTCTCTCGAACCCGCGTAGTCTGCCGTCGGTCGCCGCGGCTGTCAACCGCAAAGTGCGCGCTACCGCGGGAGTGGGTGTGACTACGCTTTGTGGAGGCGGCGGGTGGCCCGGTCGGGCGAAGTCCGCCGTGGCATACGAAGCCAGGGCGTGGCGGACCGGGAAAGGGCGCGGGGCGCGCAGCGGGGGCGCAAAGGGCGGCCAGAACCGGCAATTCCGGCGACGAGCGCGGTGCGGATCGCGGCCGCGCGAGGGCGCGGGCCGCTACGGGGGCGGCGCGGGGCGGGTCCGGAATCAGAATGTGTTTTGGTGTTCCCCGTCCACATGACGTACCGCGTTGTGCAGGCGACGACGACGTGTCACCAG
>PMMM01000094.1 GCA_003162245.1 Phycisphaerales bacterium | reverse complement strand
GAAATAAACAGGATGCGTATCACCCGTGATTTGGCACTCCTCTTAGGCAAATACCCCCTCCCGGCCATCCCAATCGCCTACAAGCGAACGACCACCACTCGCCTGCGGGGAAACCCTAATAGGCGCGACCCGCAAAACTGCCTATTCTAAGAGTACTAAGTGCCAATGCCGGCCCGTCAAGCTGGGGGGGCTTGGCGGGCCGCTTGTTTCATCCCCCTTGCCAGCCGCAGACCCTCCTGCCCGCTCGACACGGGGCGGCGTCCGTCTCAGGGCAGCCTCAGCCGCACTTCGCAGCGACCGGTTTCTGGCAGCGGCCGCACGGCGAACCCCAGCTTCTCGGCGAGCTTCAGCATCGCCTGGTTGTCCGCCAGCACTTCGCCAACGACCTCCTGAATCCCCCGGCTGCGGCAGTAGCGCAGTATCTTCTGCATCAGCGCCGTGCCGAGCCCCGAACGCTTGAGGTCGGAGCGTGCCATGACCGCGAAGTCGGCCTTCGTGTTGTCCGGGTTGGCCACGCTACGTACGACACCCAGCGTCTCCGGCTCGCCCCGCTCGTTCGGCGCGATCGCGATGAACGCCATCTCCCGGTCGTAGTCGATCTGCGTGAGCCGGGCCATCTCCGAGTGCGGGATGTCGCGGGTGACACCCAGAAAGCGGAAACGCAGGTCTTCCGGCGTGAGCCGGGCCACGAACGCCTCGTGAGCGGGTGCGTCCTCCGGCCGGATTGGGCGGACGAAGACCTCGCGTCCGGACGGCAGCCGGATCGTCTCCTCCAACTCGCGCGGGTACGGCCGAATCGCCAGCCGCCGTTGTCCGCTTGCTAAAGTCGGCGCCACGCGAACCCGCGCGTCGAGCGCCAGCACGCCGTTGTTGTCGGCGAACAGCGGGTTGATGTCCAACTCCGCGATTTCAGGCCGATCGACAATGAGCTGCGAAACCTGGATCAGCGCCAGGCAAATCGCGTTCAGGTCTGCCGGCGGCCGATCGCGATAGCCCTTCAGCAGCTTGTACACCTGGGTCCGTGAAATCATGTGCCGGGCCAGGCTCATGTTCATCGGCGGCAGCCCGGTCGTGCTGTCGCCGATCACCTCCACCGCCGTGCCACCACGGCCGAACAGGATCACCGGCCCGAAGATCGAATCGGTCGTCATGCCGATGATCAGTTCGTGCGCCTGCGGTCGCCGGATCATCTTCTGCACCGTAAAGCCGGTCAGCGCGGCGTGCGGAAACCGCTTGGCGACGCGGGCCTGCATCGTGACGGCCGCCTGCCAGACGTCGTCCGACGCCTCCAGACCCAGCACGACGCCCCCCACGTCCGACTTGTGCGTGATGTCGGGCGACAGGATCTTCAGCGCCACCGGAAACCCGATCTGCTTTGCGACCTGGCCGGCTTCGAGCGGCGTCGACGCCACACGCGTCTCGACCACCGGAATCCCGTACGCCGCCAGCACCTGTTTCGCCTCCGGCTCCGTCAGCAGCTCGCGCCCCTCGCTCAGCGCCGTCTCGATGACCGCCCGCGCCGCCCCCGGCGTGGGCGTGAAATCCGTCGGCGCCGACGCCGGCACTTCGGCCAGAATCTGCCGGTTCCGCCGGTACCGCATCATGTGCATGAACGCCCGCACCGCATGCTCGGGCGTGTCGTACGTAGGAATCCCGTTCTCGGCGAACAACCGGCGGGCCCGCCCCGCCTGCTCGCCGCCCAGCCAGCTCGTCAGGATTGGCCGTTTGGCGTTGCGCAGCGCAGCAACGATGCCGCGGGCCGTCTCTTCCGGCGGTGCGAGGGCGCTGGGGGCGTTCATGACGAGAATCGCGTCGACGCCCGCATCCTGTTGCAGGATGTCCAACGCCTGGATGTAGGTCTGGTAGTCCGAGTCGCCGATCATGTCGACCGGGTTGCCGTGCGACCACGTGTATGGCAGCAGCGCGTCGAGTTGGCGCAGCGTCTCCGCACTGAACTCGGCCAACTGCCCACCCGCGCCGACCAGCGCATCCGTCGCGATCACCCCCGGCCCACCGCCGTTCGTCAGAATCGCCAGCCGGTCGCCCTCCAGCGGCCGCACCCGTGCCAGCGTCTCCACCGCGTCAAACAGCTCGTCCAGCGCGTACACACGCAGGATGCCGGCACGCCGGAGGGCTGCGGCGTACACGTTGTCCGCACCCGCCATCGCCCCAGTGTGCGAAGCGGCCGCCCGGGCCCCTTCCGGGTTTCGCCCCGCTTTGATCGCGAGCACCGGCTTGTTGCGCGAGGCGGCGCGGGCGGCGGACATGAACTTGCGCGCCTCGTCCGCCCCGATCGACTCCATGTAGAGCAGGATCGCCTTCGTCTCCGAGGCGCTGGCCAGGTAATCCAGCACGTCGCCGAAGTCGATGTCCGCGCTGTTTCCGAGCGAGACGAAGTGCGAGAACCCGATGCCGCGGGCGCGGGCCCAATCCAGCGTCGCCGTGCAGAACCCGCCCGACTGCGAGACGAACGCGATCGACCCCGGCCCGATCTCCGCGTGCGCGAACGTCGCGTTCAGTCCCACCCCCGGGATCAGCAGCCCGACACAGTTCGGACCCAGAATCCGCAACATGTGCGCCCGGTTAACATCCAGCATCGCCTGCTGGATCGTCCGCCCGTCCGGAGTCTTCACCTCGGACAGGCCCGCCGTGATCACGATCGCCGCCCGCGTCCCACGCTCGCCGAGCTGCTGAATGAGGTCAGGAATGCTGGCCGGCGGCGTGCAAATCACCGCTACGTCCGGCGTCACCGGCAGGTTCGCCACGCTCGGGTACGTCAGCACGCCCCCGACCGAGCCATACTTCGGGTTCACGGGCATGATCGGGCCCGAAAACCCGCCCCGCAGCAGGTTTCGCATCACGATCCCGCCGATGCTCTTCGGCTGGTTCGAGGCGCCAATCACCGCGACCGACTGCGGCTTGAACAGCGAATCCAGGTTGCGGACGCTCATCGTCGGAACTCCCGTCGAAGCAACTACAGTGTAGGTGCGACCGCCGCGCCTGCCAAGCAGCCGAGCCGCCGCAGCCATGCGGCGGTCGTTTCCGCTCGTGCGCGCGGCCGCGTATGATCCGCGCTATGTCGCTGCCCGTTGTCGCCATCGTTGGCCGCCCGAACGTCGGCAAGAGCTCGTTGCTGAACGTCCTCGCCCGCGAGCGGGTCAGCATCGTCGACCCGCGAGCCGGCATCACGCGCGACCGCGTCTCCGTGATCATCGAGCACGACGAGCACTACTTCGAGCTCATCGACACCGGCGGCGTCGGCATCGTCGACGACGACCACCTCGAGGCCCACGTCGAGGAGCAAATCCGCTGTGCCCTCGGGGGCGCCGACATCATCTTGTTCGTCGTCGACGCCCTCGCCGGCCGGACCCCGCTCGATCAGATTGTCGCGGACCGCCTGCGGCCGCTCGGCAAGCCCGTCATCGTGATCGCCAACAAGATCGACGACCCGCGCCACGAGGCCGAGGCGGCGCAGTTCGCACAGTTCGGCTTCGGCGAGCCGGTGGCGTTCTCGGCCCTCCACGCCCGCGGCCGCACCGACCTCCTCGAGCGGTTGGACTCCATGCTGCCCGAGGCGTCCGCTGCGGAGCCAACCACCCCCGTGATGAAGCTCGCCATCGTCGGCAAACGCAACGCGGGCAAGAGCACGCTCGTTAACGCCCTCGCCGGCGAGGAGCGCATGATCGTCAGCGAAATCCCCGGCACGACGCGCGACGCCGTCGACGTCCGCTTCGAACGCGCCGGCCAGGCCTTCATCGCGATCGACACCGCCGGCGTCCGCAAGAAGTCCCGCATGGGCGACATCGACTTCTATTCCTACACCCGCGCCCTGCGGTCGATCCAGCGCGCCGACGTGGTCCTGCTGCTGATCGACGCCACCGTCCCCGTCGCGGAGACCGACCTGAAGCTCGCCGCCGCCGTCCTGGAGGAGTACAAGCCCGTCGTGCTCACCGTCAACAAGTGGGACCTGGCCGTCGGCCGGACCGAGCCGCGCGAGTTCGGCGCGTATCTGGCCGATGTCATGCCCGCCCTCGCCCATGCGCCGGTCGTCTTCGTCACCGCCAAGACCGGGCGAAACGTCGACGCCGTCGTGCACGTGGCCCTCAGCCTCCATGCCCAGGCCCACACACGCGTCGGCACCGGCCAGCTCAACGCGGCGTTGCAGACGATCCTCGCGCTGCGCGGCCCCAGTGCCAAGCACGGCACCAAGCAGGTCCGGATCTACTATGCCACCCAGGTCTCGACCGCCCCCCCGACCATCATCTTCTTCTGCAACGACCCCGGGCTGGTCAGCACGAACTACCGGCGGTTCATGGAGAACCGTCTGCGGGAGCTGCTGCCGTTCAAGGAGGTTCCCGCGCGCCTCTGGTTCCGCGCGCGACGCCAAAACGCGGTACAATAGAACGGGTAACGCAGACAAAAGGGCCTTGCGATGGCGATCGAATTCCACTGCGAACACTGCGGCAAGATGATCAAGACGGCCAAGGAGCATGGCGGTAAGCAAGGGAAGTGCCCGTACTGCCAGAAGATGGTCTACATCCCGGTTCCGGACGACGAGCTGGAGCCCCTCAAGCTGGCGCCGCTCGACCCCGAGGCCGAGCGCAAGCGTCAGCAACTCCTCGATGAAACGCGCGACCTGACGCGCCGCATCCGCCGGGAGAAGGGCACGCTGCCCCCGGAACCCGCCAAAGCACCTCTGCCCGAACCCACCGGCGACGTACGCCTCAAAACGGACATGGACACGCTCGTGGTCGAGTACGTCGCCTGCATGGCCGCTGGTAACCTCAGCGAGGCGCAGGAGTACGCCGCGGAAATCCGCCAGGACATGCCCCGCGCCGAAGAGGTCATCCAGCGCCTGACGATGGACGACATCCCGCCGCTGAAGCTCTCCAAGATCCCGCACCCCGTCCTGGTCGGCTTCCTGCGGCAGTTGCGGGAGGGGCGCTGAACCCACGCGCGCCAACATGCGCCCTGCTAAGCCCGCGACCGGCGTGCACCCAGGCCCCGCAAGCACGAAATGAGGACCCCAGCGTGCAAATCCGCGAATTCCAGCAACTCATCGACCGCATGTACTCCGACAAGGACCGCGCCCGCGGGGCCGCCAAGACCTTCCTCTGGTTCATCGAGGAAGTTGGCGAGCTCGCCAGCGCGATCGCGAAGCAGGACGACCCCGCCAACCTCCGCGCCGAGTTCGCCGACGTGCTCGCCTGGCTCGTCACTCTCGCCAACGTCGAGGGCGTGGACCTCGAAGAGGCCGTTAAGAAGTTCACCGCCGGCTGCCCCGGCTGCGGCCAGCTCGTCTGCCGCTGCGCCTCCAAGCTCACCTGACGCGCGCTCGCTTGGCTCACACCCCCCCGAGCAGAACCTCCGGCCACGCGAAATCCGAGAATATCCCACCCGTGTGTAGA
Source organism: Phycisphaerales bacterium (assembly GCA_003162245.1). GTDB lineage: Bacteria > Planctomycetota > Phycisphaerae > UBA1845 > Fen-1342 > Fen-1342. The sequence goes on along the minus strand of PMMM01000094.1, from coordinate 18,946 downwards.
AAAACCACCGGCCGCTCGAAACCGAACCGCTTGCTCCGCACGCCGTCGAGCACCGCACAGAACGCCTTCGCCGTGTACACCGGATCCAGCACGATCGCCTCCGTTCGCGCCACGAGGCGCAACGCTTCGAGTGCCGTGGCGTACGGAATCGAGTACCCCTCGCCGACGTACCCGTCGATGAGGTGCAGCGAATTGTCCCGGTACTCGACCGGCAGGTCGTACCGCGCGATCGCATCGCGACAAAGCTGCCCGACGTTCGCCTTGTGATACGCCACATCGTCGCTCACGGGCACCGCCCACACCCGCCAGCGGTCGCGCCGGTTCAGGAGCGCTCCCAGCACCGTCCCCGCGTGGGTCCCGCCCGAGCTGACCGCAAGCACGATGTCGCACTCGTCGATCCCGGCGCCGTCGAGCTGCCCCGCCAACTCGTTCATGCCGTGAATGTAGCCCCAGCACCCGAGCGGCTCGGACGATCCCGCCGGCGTCCAACGCGGCACGCGGCCGGCCGCCTTCAACTCAGCCAAGGTCTCTGCGACGATCCGCTGACGATTTGCGGTCAGGTCCGCCCGCGAAAACGACCGCGTCTCGGCCCCGAACAGCACGTCCAGCAGGTGATTGCCCTGCGGCCTGTCCGGCGCCTCGGGCCGTAGCAGCAACCGGCACCCCAGCCCCAGCCGCGCACAAACCGCCGCCGTCGCCCGGCAGTGGTTCGACTGCGCCGTGCCCTCGGTCACGAGCGTGTCGCAATCGCTCGCCAGCGCATCGGCCACGACATATTCGAGCTTGCGGACCTTGTTGCCGGACACTTCCAGCCCGGTCAGGTCGTCGCGCTTCATCCACAGTTCGGCCCCGCCCAGTTCGCGGCTCAGTCGCTCCAGCTTGACCAGCGGCGTCGGGAGGCTCGCCAGGCGAATTCGTTGTGGCTCCAGCATCGCGTCTCCTCCGGCTAGGCAATGGCCCCCACTATACCGCGCGGCCGCCGCCCAACGTGCAACCCGCACCCGCTTGCGGTAAATTACCGTCGGCGTGTAGTTTTCGAGCCTGTTTATCGCGGGAGTTGAGTCATGCTTGAACACGCGCACCAGACCAAGTCCGCCGTGTACATCCTCGCCGCATCCGTGCTCTTCCTGCCCCTTGCCGTCGGCTGCCGCACCGCCCCCGACTGCGCGGACCACGAGCTCGCCGTCCGCGGCGCGATCGAGCACTACCGCGCCGAGCGTGCCGACGCGCTTGCGACACCCACCGCCACTGTTGCGCTCGACATCCCCATCCCCCGCGACCGCTTCGAGCACACCATCCTCACCCTCGGCACCTTTGCCCACGACGACCAGCCAACGACCGCCCCGGCCCCCACCTCAGCCGCCGCCGGCGCCCCAACCTCGCAGCGCACCACACAACCGACCACCGCGCGGTCCCTCCCGCCCGACGGCTACTGGCGGGAAGACCTCTGGCACCAGATGGGCCACGAGGCCCTCCAGCTTGGCGGCCACGACTTCTGGCACGGCTACAAAACCACCTTCTGGAACCTGCCGAACGTGCTCGCGCTCACCGGCACTATGGGCGCCAGCCTCGCCATCCAGGGCACCGGCGTCGATGCCACCGTCCGCGACCGCACCCACGGCCACCGCGCCCTCGGCGACATGAGCGAGCCCATTCAGATCCTTGGAAACCCCGCCACCCACTTCGCGGCCACCGGCGTCCTCTGGCTCGGCAGCACGCTCACGCAGGACATGCGCGAGCACGAGGTCGCCAAGGCACTTACCCAGGCGCTGGCGGTCAACGGCGTCACGACGCTCATGCTCAAAGCCGCCGCGAACACGCGCTCGCCCGACAATGAACACTTCGGCTGGCCCAGCGGCCACACCTCGAGCGCCTTCACCGCCGCCGCCGTACTGAACGAGTACTACGGGCCGTGGGTAGGCGTCCCCTCCTTCGCGCTGGCCGGTCTCGTGGGCTACCAGCGCATCGACTCGCGCGCCCACGACTTCTCCGACGTCGTTTTCGGCGCCATGCTCGGCTACGTCATCGGCACGTCGATCGCGCGCGACGACAAAGCCCAGTTCCCCGAACTCTTCGGCATGACGGTGATCCCCTACGTCAACCCCGAGTCGAACGCCACCGGCCTCGCCCTACTGAAGCAGTGGTAACCCCGCCGGGGCCGCTGAATCCGAACCCACCACGCAAGTGGTGGGCCTTATCCGAACCCGCCACGCGAGTGGCGGGCGATTTCGCCGCCTACCACGTCCGCCCCGACCCGAGAATCGCCGCCGGATCCTTCGCGTAGTCCCGCGCCGTCTCCGCCGTGATTCGCCCGGCTTTCACGAGCCGCTGCAGGTCGTCGTCCAGCACGATCATCCCCTCCCGCTTGCCGGTCTGAATCGCCGACTCGATCATCTCGATCTTCCCGGTGCGGATCGCCACCTGCACCGCTTGGTTCACGTGCAGCACCTCGAGCGCCAGCACCCGCTTGCCGCTCTCGTCCGTCGACGGCAGCAGGTGTTGGCAAACCACCGACCGCAGGCTCATCGCCAGTTGCGACCGCACGTCGTCCTGCGCCTCCTGCGGGAAGATGTCCACGAACCGGCTCAGCGCCCCCTTCGCGTCCCGCGTGTGCAGCGTCGTGAGGATCAGGTGCCCGGTCTCGGCCGCGCTGAGCGCCATCTGTGCCGTCTCGCGGTCGCGAATCTCGCCCACCAAGATCACGTTCGGGTCCTCGCGCAGACAGTCCCGCAGCCCGCGCTCGTAGCTCGGCACGTCGCGCCCCACCTCGCGCTGCGTCACGATCCCCCCGGTGCCCGGCGTGTGGATGTACTCGATCGGCTCCTCGATCGTGATCACGCGGTGGCTCGCGTCTTGCCGCAGCAGCTTGACGAGCGCGGCCAGCGTCGCGGTCTTCCCCGACCCCGTCACGCCCGTGATGATCACCAGCCCGTTGCGGTGCGCGACGAGCCGCTGCGCCAGCTCCTCGGAAATCCCCAGCCACTCCAGCGACGGAATCTCGTTCGGGATGTACCGCAGACACGCGCACCAGTCGCCCTGCGACAGGTACACGCTCGCCCGAAACCGGCACGGCACCCCCTTGTGCATCACCGACACCGAGCAATCCAGGTTCTTGCTCTGCTCCAGCAGCCGCCGCGACCGCTCCGGCACCAGCGATTCCACCATGTCTCGCGTCTGGGCTGGGTCTAGTACCGCCGCCTTGCCGGCCCGACCGCCTTGCCGCCCCGCTGCCCGCCGCGCACGCGCCCCCGCGCCGATCTGCTCGCCTTCAGCCCCCGCCGGATGCTCCGCCGACCCCGCATCCGCGCCCGCCACCCGCATCTCGCCATGCACGCGATACGTGGCCGGATACCCCGGCACCAAGTGCAAATCGGACGCCCCGCACTCGATCGCACCTTCGAGCAACCCGAGCAATTCCGCGGACGGCATCACCGGCTCCCCATTGCGCCGCCCCCTGGCCACATCGAGCGCTCCCTGCAGCGCCTCCGGACCCATCGAGTTCACATCAATCTCCAGCATACCACGCTTCCAATCCTATCGCCGCGCCGCCCTCCGCCCCTTCGTGCCTGCGTACCTTCGTACCTCCGTCCCTTGGTTACTTCTACGCCTTCGGCCCAAACCAGTTGCATCTCGCGTCCCGCCGCCCACGTGTGGCACCGGTTTTCAACCGGGGTCCCCGCCTGTGGCACTGGTTTTCAACCGGTGACCCGCCGGTACCGCGCCCGTAAGTGACCGGCGCCCGGATCGGAATGTCGTCCGTGAAAACCCCGCCTCCGCCCGATAATCGCCTTTCGTTTTCGCTGGCGGGCGCGGACGACCAGCAGGACGCCGACAGCGACGGCGTGCGCGATGCCTGCGACAACGGCCCGCTGACCTACAATCCGCGCGAGTGGCGACCGGGGGCCGACTCGCGCTGCGCAGCGTACAACACCTGTGGCGACTTTCCGCTTTCGGCGGAGCGCTGACAACCAGGCGCGGACGGGGACGGCGTCGGCGACGCGTGCGAAAGCCCGGCGATCTGCCCCGGCGACACCAACTGCGACGGCCATGTCACCTTCGCCGACATCGACCCCTTCGTGGCGGTCATCGGGACGACGTGTCCCTAGCAGCCGCGGCGCGACGGTGCGGGCCAGCTCGAAAAGCTCTCCGGCGTCGGGATCGTCGCCGATGAGCTGGCGGAGAATGCGCATTTTCACCTTGGGCGGGGCGGACTTCCTCTAGGGCGGAAACACCGGGTCGCTGAAACTGGCAAGCTGTCGTGGAAACGAGCGCGCGTCGCCGTGCGGCGAATGCAGCCGATCCCGCAAGTGTTCCTGGATCGCCGGCGCGCGGGCGGCCCGCTCCAGCCCGTCCTGCAATAGCGCGGATAGGGTCGGCGACCGCGAGCCGCGGTACAATTCCGCGGCCCAGATTAACCTGTAGGAGATCCTTACGTGCGTCACCACCTGCTTCCTCAAGCCGCCACACGGAACGCGCTGTCGTGCCTGGCCCTCGCAGTCCTGGCGGGATGCAATCCGCCCGCCGCGCACCGCGTGCTGTCGGTCGACCTGCCCGGCGTTCGCGACGACGGCCGCGTGCAGCTTCCCAACCAGTGGTCGCTGCGGCCCACCGGCCAACAAACGATCGTCGGCGACCTGCCGGTGAACGTGGCCGTGCACCCGGACGGGCGGTACCTCGCCGTCCTGCACGCCGGCTTTGGAACGCACGAAGTCATGATCCTCGAATTGGCCGAGCGCGGCGCGGTCATCCGCTCGCGCACCACGCTTGACGCGACGTTCTACGGCCTGTGCTGGTCGGCAGACGGCAAGTGGCTGTATTGCAGCGGCGGGGCGAAGGAGCGCGTCGAGCGCTTCTCGTTTGCGGACGGACAACTCGGCGAGCGCCGCTCCTGGAGCATCCTGCCGCCCGATGCGCCCAAAGCCAACTGCGTGCCCGCCGGCGTCGCGCTCACGCGCGATGGCCGGACGCTCTGCATCGCCGGCGACCGCGGACATGAGGTCCTGGCGCTGGACACCGAGTCGGGGGAGCCTCCCGTGCGCGTCAAGCTGCCCAACGCGAGCTTCCCGTACGCGTGCGTGATCGACGAAGCGCACAGCCGGGTCTATGTCTCGCTCTGGGGCCAGGCGGCCGTCGCGGTGCTCGATTGGCCGTTGCGCGACGGGGCCGCCGTCGCCGCCGTCTGGCCGACCGGCGATCATCCGAACGAGATGCTCCTGACGCGCGACGCGGCCACGCTGTACGTCGCCTGCGCGAACGGGAACACGGTCAGCGTGCTCGACACGGCGACCGGCCAGCCGCGCGAAGTCCTTTGCAGCGCCCTCTTTCCCGACGCGCCGAACGGCAGCACGCCGAACTCGATCGCCTTGTCGCCGGACGAGAAGACGCTCTACGTCGCCAACGCAGACAACAACAACTTGGCCGTGCGCGATGTTTCGGAGCCGGGGCGAAGTGTCTCGAAGGGGTTCATCCCGGTCGGATGGTACCCGACCAGCGTGCGTGTATCGCCCGACGGCAAGCTCTTGCTTGTGGCCAACGGCAAAGGCGTCGCCTCACGGGCCAATCGCGCCGCCCCGAATCCGCTGCGCCGCCGCGTGGCGAGCGACGAGCACATCGGCGGGCTGCTGCGCGGCGCGCTGAGCGTGATCCCCGTACCCGATGAGGACGGACTGAAGAAGCTGACCGCCGCGGCGTACGAGTGCAGCCCGCTGCGGGCCGACCGGCGGCCGGTGCGCGAACAGCCCAAGGACAACCCGGTGCCCGCGCAGGTGGGCGAACCGTCGCCGCTCCGCTACGCGATCTACATCATCAAGGAGAACCGCACGTACGACCAGATTCTCGGCGACATGCCGGAAGGCCGCGGCGATCCGACGTTGTGCCTCTTCGGCGAGGACGTCACGCCAAACCTGCACGCGCTGGCGCGTGAGTTCGTGCTACTGGACAACTTCTACGCGGACGCCGAAGTCAGCGCCGACGGACACGAATGGTCCACGGGCGCCTACGCCACGGATTTCGTGGAAAAGAACTGGCCGCTGAATTATGGCGGCAAGGACTTCGGCAAGATCGGCTACCCGTCGGAAGGCGCTTTCCGCATCGCCGCCCCGTCCGAGGGCTACATCTGGGACCGCTGCGCCGCCGCCGGCATCAGCTACCGCAGCTACGGCGAGTTCATCAAGCGGTCCGGCGACAAACTGGAGGCGAAGGTCGATGCGCTGCGCGACCATTTCGACCCCGAGTATGAGCCGTTCAACCTCGACGTGCCGGATGCGAAGCGCGCGGACCGCTTTATCGCCGAGTTGCACCGCTTCGAACGGGAGGGCGACATGCCGCGCTTTCAGGTGCTGCACCTGCCGCGCGACCACACCGCCGGCACGCGTCCCGACAAGCCGACCCCGGTGGCGATGATCGCGGACAACGATCTGGCGCTCGGGCGAATCGTCGAGGCGGTCAGCCGGTCGAAGTTCTGGCCGCAGACCGTGATCTTCGTGGTTGAGGACGATGCGCAGAACGGGGCGGACCACATCGACGCGCACCGCACGACGGCGCAGGTCATCAGCCCGTACACGCGGCGCGGCACCGTGGACAGCAGCCTCTATTCGACCACGAGCATGTTGCGCACGATAGAATTGATCCTCGGACTGCCGCCACTCAGCCAGTTCGACGCGGCGGCATTGCCGATGTACGCGTGCTTCGCCGCGCGCGCGGACCTGCGGCCCTACAAGTGCCGGCCGGCGCGCGCGGACGTGGAGGCCAAGAACACCGCCCTCGCCTGGGGCGCCGCGCAGAGCGAGCGCTTCGACTTCTCGCGGGAAGACGCGGCGGATGACTTGGCGCTCAACGAAGTGGTTTGGCGCAGCGTCCGCGGGCCCGACAGCCCGATGCCGCCGCCGGTGCGCGCTGCATTTGTCTTCACGGTCCGGGCGCGGACGGACGACGATGCGGACGACTGACCCCCACGACGCGTCGCCGTCGCAGCCCCCGCCTCGCGGACGGACGCTGCGGCGGGCGGCGCCTTGACTCACATCGTCTACGACGCCGCGAGCAGGCGCTGTTCGAGCACGGCGCGGAGCTTGTGCATGGCTTGGTTCTGGATCTGGCGCACGCGCTCCTTGCTGACGCCGAGCAACTCGCCCACCTGGTCGAGTGTGCGGCGCCGGGTGGTGACGTGCCCTGTCTCGCGGTCCAGCGAGAACCGGGCGTCGAGCACGCGCCGTTCCACGCTGCTTAGATCGGCCGTGTTCTCGAACAGGATCTGACGCAGCTCGTCGACACAGTCCAGCTCGATGCGCTCACGCTTGCGGTCGAGATAGTCGCTCCGCTCGACCGCCGGGTCGTAGGCCGCCGGAAAATGGGACCGGAAGCGGGCGGCCTTCGCGCTCGCCCGCGAGAAGCTCGCCAGGATCGCGCGGCAGGCGTACGTGCTGAACTTGAAGCCGCGGGCCGCATCGAACTTGTCGACGCAGCGCAGCAGCGCCAAGTTGCCCTCGCTCACCAACTCGGTCAGCTCGACCCCGGAATTCCGCGACCGCCGGGCCATCGCCAACACAAGCGACGTGTTCGCGCGAATGATGTCGGCGCGCATCTGTTGCGTGAAGCCCTCCCAACGGAGCAGCTCCCGCATGGCGGTGATGGCGAGGCGCCGTCCGTGGTAACGGCGCAGCAGACGCATCACCCGGTAGCGCCCATAGTTGAACCGCAGAAAGAGCTCACGCTCCGCCTCGGCCGACAGCACCTCGGTCGGCCGATGAACGGGCGCGGTTTCGGGATTGTGTTCGATCACCGGCGGCCGAGCCAGCGTCTCGACCGGCGACGGCGTATCCACCACCCCGCTCCACACCTTGGAACGCCGGAATGTCGGATCAACGACGCACTCAATGGGCTCGGTGAGCAGTCTTTCGAGTTGCTCACGCTCGCTCGGCTGGAGGCGGCGGAGCACGCTTGGGCTCGGGGATTTCGCTGTGGGGCGAAGCTTGCGGAGCCCACCCGGCACTCGAGGTTCGGACCAGGATTTAATCGCCAGATTAATCATAAGACACATCCGCCGTAACGCACGGCCCACGCGAATCTTACTGCCGGTACGAGTGTCTCGCGCCAACCCACTCGCCCGGACACTCTTGTTACGCTTGAATTCGGACCCGGATCGCACAAAACCGACCCTGCAACCGATTCCGAGCCGCCGATTCCAAGCCGTCCGATCCTGGCTCTTGACGTAAGTAACGCGAATTCAGTGTGTTAAGCATATTCAGCACACAATTAATCCTACATATATAGTATGCCACAGAAACGCCCCGGTGCAAGGCAAAAGTGCATCTTTTTTGTCCATTTTTGGCATATGGTTAAGATCGTGTGGCGCCCATCCGGCCTATCCGGATTACCGGCGTACTGGCGTGCGGCCAGAGGTCGGAATCCCCGATGGGGCTGGTAGTGCGCCGAGGATGTGATGAGCCCCCTCCGGCCCGCATGGCCCGACCTGACGCCCGCTCCGGCCGGCATTTCGCGGTAGCCCTACGTCAGACCGGCGGGCGCGTGCTTCAATCATCGCCCATAATCGGGTATATATGCGAGGTTCGGAGACTGCCCCGCGGCGGTGCCGTCGGCGAGAATGGCACGACCGTGCGGCGTTGCGCGTTGAAGAGGCCCATGGCCAGTGACGAGAAAGACGTAGTGCAGGGCGACGAGCCCTTCTCGGAGGCCGACAAAGCCCGCGCCCGGCAGTGGTTCGCAAAGGCCGCGGACTGCCGGGAACGCCGAGAGTACGACTACGCCGTGGAGTGCTTCATCACCGGGTTGGCCTACTGGCCCGAGGCCGTGGAGGAGGGGCATATGCCGCTGCGGTCGCTGGCGATCCAGCGACAACAGGCGGGCGGGAAGAAGCCCGGGTTCGTGGATGGGATGAAGAAGTCGATGGGCGGCAAGGACGCCAAGCTGGCGATGTTGAATGCCGAGCACCTGCTGGCGATGGACCCGCAGAATGGTGGGTACGCCGCAGGCGTGCTCCGAAACGCCACGAAGGGGAAGTTCCTGGAGACCTGCCGGTGGATTGCCCCCATCGGCCTGGAGGCGCTCCGACGCGACAAGAAGCCCAACAAAGCGCGTTTCGCGACGTTTCGCGCGGCGCTTGTGGAAGCGGCGGCGAAGGCCGCCGAGCAGAAGCGCCCCGCATTGGAGACGTGGCTGCTGGAGCAGGCGGTGAACTCGCTCGACTACCTGGTCGTGCGCATGCCGGGGGACGAAGTGCTGCGCGATGAGCTGCGAAATCTGGCCGGGCAGTTGACCATCGCGCGCGGCCGGTACGCGGGAGCCGAGGACTTCCGTGAGTCTCTGCTGGACGCCGACAAGCAGAAGTTGCTCCATGATTCGGAGCGGGCCCGCCAGGGTGACGACACGCTGGCGGCGTTGGTTGCAGCCACGCGGAAGGAGTACGAGGCGGCGCCGCTGGTCCCCGCGAAGATCTTCGCGTACGTCGACGCGCTCCTGAAGGCCGAGCGCTCGGCGCAGGAAGACGAGGCCATCGCCGTCCTGTCCAAGGCGAACGAGGAGACGCACAACTACAGCTTCAAGCTGCGCGCGGACGACATCCGCTTGGCCCAGTTGCGACGGCGGACCGCCCGGCTCGTGGCCAAGGCCCGCAAGACCCGCAGCGAAGACGACAAGCAGCAGGCGCGCCTGGCCGCCCTGGAACACCGGCAGAATGAGCTCGACATCATCCGCGAGCGCGTGCAAAAGTACCCGACTGACCTGCGGCTGAAGTACCGGCTCGGTGACGCGCTGTTCAGGGCCGGTTTGCACGACGAGGCGATTCCCGTGCTCCAATTGGCGCAGCAAGACCCGCGCAGCCGCGTCCGGTGCCAGCTCCTGCTCGGCCAGGCCTTCTTCGAGAAGGGGAACCCCGGCCAGGCCACCGAAGTGCTGCGCGAGGCACTCGACAAGTACGAGCTGGTCGACGAAGCCAGCAAGGAGCTGCTGTATTGGCTCGGGCGGTCGTACGAGGCCGTGGAAGACCGGGAGGAGGCCAAAGCCGTTTACGGCAAGCTGCTGCGTCAGGACTACAACTATCGCGACGGGGACGCGCGCAAGCGCCTCGAGAGTCTGGGATGACCGGACGTTGATACAAAGGGAGTAACTGTGGCACATTCACTTTCAGCCAAGAAACGGATGCGGCAGAACGTCAAGCGCCGCGCGCTGAACCGCGCCCGCAAGACCGTGCTCAAGTCCAAGCTGCGCAAGGTGCAGGAGTCGCTCGCGCACGGCGGTGGGGCCGAGGCCGACAGCACCTGCCAGACGGCCTTCCAGGCGCTGGACCGCGCCGCGGACCAGCGCACGATTCACCGGAACGCCGCCGCCCGGCGCAAGAGCCGGCTGGCCCGCCGCCGCAATGCGACGAAGAGCAAGCCCACGGCCTGAGCGCCAGATCGTCGGCGGCTAAGCGCGTCGCGTCCAGGCGACCGGCGTCGAGCCGTGTCGCGCGGATCGACGCGGTGAACGGACTCGGTCACCGGGTGCTGCACCGTGTTTAACGCGATCCACGTCACCCACGAAGCGATCTACAAGGTCGGCGGCATCGGTACGGTCCTGGAGGGCCTGATTAATAGCCGTCCGTATCGGGACGGCGTGGGCCGGACCGTGCTCGTCTGTCCGCTCTTCTACCCGGAGAAGACCGAGCGCTTCGGCCCCGGCGGGGTCGTCGAGTACTCCTCTTTGGATCAGGTGTACGACGGGCCCTACGCCGCGGCCCTGCGCCCGATCGAGCGTGAGTGGGGGGTGCGCATCGCGTACGGCCGGCGGCCGCTGGAAGACGAGCCCTCCGGTCGGCGGACCGTGTGCGAGGTGCTGCTGGTCGACCTGCGGGGGATCCACCTGCAGCGCGTCAACGAGCTGAAGGGCCGCCTCTGGCACGACTACGGGATCCCCTCCGACCGCTACGAGCACATCTGGGAGTACGAGCAGTACGTGCAACTGGCCGGCCCCGCGGTCGCCGCGCTGGAGGCGATGCACTTCGGCACGGAGGCCGCGCCGGCCGCGGTGTTCGCGCACGAGTTCATGGGTGTCCCGACGGCGCTGGCCCTGCAGAGCTACTGCCCGAGCCGTTACCGCACGCTCTTCTACGCCCACGAGGTCGCGTCGGTCCGCCGCCTCGTGGAGTCCCGTCCCGGGCACGACGTGATGTTCTACAACGCGCTGCGGGCGGCCCGCGAGGAAGGGCTGTACCTCGACCAGGTCTTCGGACCGCAGCACGATTACCACAAGCACGCCGTCGTGCAGGCCGCGCACCACTGCGACAGCCTGCTCGCGGTCGGTCACCATGTGCAGGACGAGCTGCTCTTCCTGGGCCCGGACTTCGAGGGTGCGGACATCACCCTCTGCTACAACGGGATCTCGGTCGGCACCGATACTGTGGCCGAGCGGCAGGCCAGCCGCCAGCGCGTACGCGATTACTGCGAGACCCTGCTCGGCTGGCGCCCGGACTTCATCTTCACGCACGTGACCCGCATGGCCCGCAGCAAGGCCATGTGGCGGGACATCGACGTGCTGCTGGCCCTCGACCGGCACCTGGTCGAGCGCCACCAGACCGCCGTGATGATCGTGTTGTCGACCGAGCTGCCGCGACGCCCGGTGGCCGACATCCTCCGCATGGAGAAGGAATGGGACTGGCCGCTGGCGCATCGCGAGGGGCCGCCGGACCTGACGGGCGGCGAGTCGCTGTACTACCAGCGCGTCCAGGCCTTCAACGCGCGGGCACGCCACATCAAGCTGGTCTACGTCAACCAGTTCGGGTTCGACCGCGCCCGCGCCGGACTCCGCGTCCCGGAAGCCCTCGAATTCCTCGACCTCCGGCGGGCCAGCGACGTCGAGTTCGGCCTGAGCCTCTACGAGCCGTTCGGCATCTCGCCGCTCGAGCCCCTGACCTACGGTGGACTTTGCATGGTGAGCACGAGTTGCGGCTGCGCCGGCTTCGTCAAGCAGGCCTCGGGAAACCGTCGGGCACCGAACGTCATCCTCGCCAACTACATCGACGGCGTACGTCGCCCACGAACCGTGAAGGACTCGCTGACCATCGGCGTCGCCGAGCGCCGGGAAGTCGAGTGGCGACTGGCGCACCACCTCGCCGAGCAGATTTTGCAGCGGCTGCCGGCGGATGATGCCGGCGCGGAACGCCTGATTGACTCTGGGCATGAACTGGCTCGACGCATGAGTTGGGACGTGGTCGCCGAGCGGTTCGTATTTCCCGCGCTCCGGCGGGCTTTCGCGCGCCGCCGCGCGCTCGCCGTGGCTTAATCCCTGCGGCTACGGGCACGTCGTCCCGATCAAGGCGACGAACGGGTCGATGTCTGCGAACGTGACGCGACCGTCACGGTTGCAGTCCGCGTTGAGCCACCGGCACGAATGCACCCAGGCTGACTCGCCGCCCAATGACTCGACAAACAGGTCGATGTCGGTAAACGTGATGCGCCCGTCGCAGTTCATGTCCCCCGGGCAGCGCGGCGTCGGGGCCTGGAGCAGGAACAACGTCATCCCGCCGCCTGAGTTCGCGCCCCATTTGCCGATCTGAAACCAGTACGTCGTGCCCGCCGCCGCCGGAAACGAAACCGTGTCGCGATCTTCGCCGTCCGGCGGATCGGCGTTCAGACAGAAGATCTCGATCGACGTCGCGCACGTGGGCCCCGCGCGCACCACCGTTAGGCCGTTGTACAACCCGTAGGCGACGGTCAACTCCACGCTGCAGGCCTGCGGCGGCGTGTAGACAAACCACACGTCATTCTGCATCTGCGTAACCCCCGCCTTGTTGCACGTGCCCGGCGGTGCGCCGGGCAAAGCCCAGCGGGTGTAGATGGCGGCCGAGAACGGGAGGGAGGGGATTGGGTATGCCCTGGAGTGGTCCTCCGGCAGCGAGCCGGTCTCGACCAGGCAGACGAAGGTGGTGCAGTCGAAGCCCTCATACCAGTACCCCATGAGAACTCCGCAGTCCTCCTCCGTCCGCGGGCCGAGGCACTCGTTGCCAATGCAGCAGGCGCCCGTGGCTGCTCTCGCGCTCTCCCGGGGCAAACCCGCTCCGTCCGGCAAGACAAGCTCATTGCCCCGGCCGGCCATCAGCCCCGGTCCGCCCGGCGCCAGCACACTCAACAGGTAAATGACCGCCGCTCGACTGACCGTGCCCGCCGCCATGTTCCCGCTCCGTCTGCCTTACACCCGCGCGCCCTCGGCTCCATGCGTATGTGACTTGCCCGCGGTCAATGCGCGCCGGCCGCGCGTGGCGACCGGTTAGCTTAGCGGGACAGGCACGGCGAGGTCAACGAGCTCGTCAGCCGAAGGCCCATCGAGGTGGGAAAACGCCCTGCGGAGAAACGCGCCAGCCGAGAGCCCGTCAGCCCCCGCGCGGTGGCCGAGTCCGCCGCGGTCGGACGCAGCTCGCGGCTACCAGCAGCAAGCCGAGCGTCGCCGGCTCCGGATACGGCACCGGCCCGACCGGGGTGATCGGAGGTACCGTCAAGCCGAACGGGTCGCGCCCGTCTATCGGCTGGAACAAGGGCATCGGGATCACATCACCGACGTGCGAATGCGCGCGGGCAGGCACAGACGCAAACAGCCCAAGCAGCAACGCGCACACCGACCACAACAGGAGGCGTGCCCAGCGCGAGTTCTGTCGCCCACACATAGCTAGTTCCTCTTCAGCGTCGGAATAAGCGCTGCGGTCTCGATCAGCTCCCAGCCCGGCCGGCGGAACTGCGGGAACCGCCCGATCGTACCCGCCAGCAGCCGCAGGTCCTCAGAATCCAACGTCGGCGGCACGTCGAGGCCGGTCGCTTCCGCCACATGGCCCCGCCACGCATGCTCGATCGACACGGCCCGCTCGATCAAGGCCCAATTGCCCAGGCGTCGCCCGATGGCCAGCAGCTTCTCACTTAGGATCGCCAGGGTGCGCTGTGCTGGCCGCCCGTTGAGGTGCCGCAGCGCAATGTTTGCGCCGAAATCGCACCACCAGCCATAGCTTTCGAGCCAGTCGCCCTCCGGCCACGGCGACTCGCCGTCGAGCCGCCCGACGCCGACCAGAATCTCATCGACCGCCGCCTGGGGCTCCCGCCGACCCAGTTCCACCTGCACCTCCAGCAATGCCCCACGGCAGGTGTGCGCGATCGCGCCCAGATAATCGACCGAATAATCGGCCGCCATCTGCGTGTAGAGGCGCTCAGCCACGTCCAAATCCTGACCGGCGGCGCCCGCGAGCTCCTTCCAATCATCGGGGCTCGCCGTGATCATGCGGCGCAGTGCGTTGCCCCGCACGTAGAGGGCAAACGCCTGCGATTCGCGATCAGTGCGCGTGGTCGGCGGTCGCTTCCCAAAGTAATCAATCAGCATGTACGCCACACCGCGTGCGGACGTTAGATCGCCCAGACTGTAATAAGCATGCGCGAAGTTAGCCTGGAGGGCGATGCGCTCGCTCGCCGGCAGGCCCGTTACGTCCAGCCCACGGCGGATTGCCGCCAGTGTGTGCGTATAACGCCCCTGCCCTTCCCAGCCGGCCCCCTCGAGGCGGCAGGCTCGACCGCGTTGCTGCGGCGTCTGCGCCGCCGCGAGCATGTGCTGGGCCAGCGTGACCATCTGGGCAAACTCGCCTTTGTGGTGCGCGGCCAAGGTCTGTTTGTCGAGCGTTTCCCAGTCGGCGTCCGCCTCCGTCGCCGGCGCCCCGTTGCCCTCACGGATGAACTCGACGACCGCGTCGAGGGGCCACTCCAGAGCCTCGGCCAGCGCGATGATCAAGTCGAGCTTCGGATTGTCCGTGTCGGGGTACAGCCGGCTGCGGTCGCGCTCGAACTGGTTCGCCAGCGTGGACTTGGTCGCGCTGCAATAAGCCAACGCCAAATCGATCAGCTTATGCAGCCGCTCTTTGCGCTTCTCGGCGTTCGACATGCGCTTCCCCTAGCGCGACCCTGGCCGTGTCCCCTCACGGGCTCAACCCGAATCGCTACATCTTGTACCATAACCCCCGGCAGGTCCGAGATCAAGGGGTTCCAGAGACAAGAACCGGTGTTCAGGAGGGATTTCGCGCCCTCGCCGGCTTGCCAGCGCGGCCGAATGCGGGCTCCCCGTCCTTTCCGTCCCAATCGGGAGCGCGCACGGAACCAAAAGCCGCCGCGCAACAGGCCACGCCACCCCCGGCGATGCTGCGCCACCGCAACACTGCTGCGCTTTTGCCACACTGCTGCGCCAGCGCAGCAGCGCTGCAAAAGCGCCGCAGGTGTGCAAAAGGGCCGCACCCGTGCAAAAGCGCAGCAGTGTTGCAGAAATGCCGCGCGTGTGAATTTTTGCACCATTTTGCAGATCGGACCGCCGATGCGTGTAGAACCGCGGCTGGTCCCGCAGGCGCCTTTCCGCCCGCATAGTGCGGGCAACGCTCGCGGGACAAAGTTTCACGCCGCGGTTGCGGCGTCGCGTAGGAGGTTGGTACGATGCACGCACAGGTGTACAAAATGGCCAAGGTCATGTTTGGGATGGTGGTGCTGCTGCCGGTAATCATGTTTGCACCACGCGGTGTCGCAAGTCTGCCAGACGGCGCCGATGCCTTTCGGGCTCGGGAAGTGACGCCGCTCCCCCGGAAAGAGGTAGCCCTGCCTCCCGCCAGTATCGAGTTCGCGGGTGTCATCTCGCGTGGAGATGACGGTATCTGGCACGGCGCCCTGAGTGGAACGCAAGACGGCGTGACCATAGATTACAGCGGCAGTGCCGACTGGAGCAATCCGGCAGCGCCGACGTGGGACCCCCCGCTGCCAAGTGTGGGCGGCGATCCCTATGCGGCGATCACGCAAGTCTACGCCAATCCGGCCGTGTTTCAGGCCATGCAGGGTTTAGGGCTGCCGGATGGCTGCTGGACGGATCGGCTCGAGATTAACACTGGGCTGCATGTCGGCCAAGAGGTCGACTCCCAGATGCCCGCAGGGGACGGCGGCTACGAGATCAAGAAGACCACTAGCTACGCGCTGGATTTCAGCTTTCTCAACGCCCAGGGCCGGGCATTCCGCATGGAAGATCTGGCCCACGTTCTCGTGGAAGACTACGGCCTTGCGACCGCGGACGTCTCCCAAATCGTCAACTGCAAGTTCAGCGCGAACGAGGTCCGCGCGTGTTTCGTCGCCGGCGCCAAGCGCAAGCTTGTGGCGCTGGGAGCCTCGGCGGACGTCGCCGAGCAGGTGCATGAACTGGCCTTGGCGAACCGCGCCGATCAGGCCAGGTTCATGCACTTGGCCGAGCAGGCGCTGCTCCAAGGCGGCGTTGCTCCGCAAGCGCTGCGGAGCTTGACAGCGGATTTGACGGTTCCGGGGAATGCCCTGGGCACTCTGTGCTCCGAGGGCGACGACATCACCGTGACGGTGGAAGCGCACGTAGACGTGGAAGTGTCCGTGCCACCCTTTGCCAAGGTCACTGTCGGAGCCAAAGTAACGTTGTCCGGGCCGCTTTCCAAGTACGCCGAATTGGCGGCCAAGGTTAACCAGATGGCCAGCGATTTAGCCCAGCAACTCGCCGCTCAAATCCGCGCCCAGCTTGAGGCGCTCAAAGCGATGCTTGACCAGATCGCCAAGGATTTCAAGGCGTGGCTCGACCAGTACCGGGGCAACTTTCCCTGGTGGGTACAGATGGTCCTTTGATGAGTAGCGGCCGTCACAGGTTCGAATAGCCAACCAACGACGGGCCTGTTACTACTTCGTGGTCACGGACCCGCCTACTGAAAAAAGGGGGTCGCGGGTCGTTTTGCCCCGCTCCCGCCTGCCAAGCACGCAATGTGGTGACCGCCGCGGCCCAGTGGCGCGAGTCAAGCCGCTCGCCCCCGGGGGTCGCCCCCGTCAAGGGGCGGCTCGCCTGACCGCTCGATCCCCGGACGCTTTCGTAGGCTGCCCATGCCCGCGGCCGGCGCTACGCACGTCGGCGCCCGGCCCCGCGCGCCCTGGCGCCGCATTTTTGCAGCGCTGTGGAAGATCTGCCACAGCGCTGTTTTTTCGCCACACTCCGCTGGAACGCCCCGCCGCCGGTGTACAAGCACCCCCAGTCGCCCGCCGCGCGGGTCTCCGGGACTGCACCCCGGCGCGCGGCGGGCTGTTGGGGTCGAGCTGCGGTTGCGGCTCATTGTAGGAGGTCGTACCATGGCTAGGTTGTCCGGCATCTCGAGGGTATTGTTCGTGGCCGCTCTGCTCTTGCCAATCAACTGGCCGGCGTTCGGCGACTACGACTCCGGTTGTGCTGGCGTACCGCTGACACCGGAGGCGCAGGAGTGGTTGCAGTTCCTTAACAACGACGTGTACGTCGCGTTCAACGATCCGTTCCAGGGTTGTGATGAGGGCTCCCTGTTCCTCGATGCGGAACCAGACGGCACGTACGGTCAGCTCATTCAGGGAGAACGAATGCTCGCCGACCACAGCGAGTACTTCTGTCTGGAAGTGCTCAGTTACAGTGACGGTCTGTGGGACGGCCTGCAGGACATCAACGCCTCGGGCTATGTTCAAGCCTGGCTGCACGGTCCCACGACAAGTGTCGCCATCAACGGCGCGGTGATTCAGGTCATTGATTCCGAGGGCGCGCCGGTCACCGCAGTCCTGCCCTTGAGCCTGATGAGCAGCGAGGACTTCGCCGCGATCGGAATCATCATGAATGGCGACATCGTGCTTCCCCTGCCGCCCCTCCCTGGACGCGGAAACGGCAGCTTTCCGGAGGCGCCGGGCGGCGCTCAGCAGGCGCGCCCAACTGACGAGGCGACGCCCGCAGCAACCGGGCCCAACTGCGGCGGCCAAACGCAGACCTGCTACGGAGATTGCCACGACTGTGTCGTGACGGAGTGCCGGGTTGCCATCAACAACGCCAATAGCACGCGCAATACGTGCCTTGCGAGTCGCCTTGGCGGGACCGTCTTGGGGACCGGTGGCTGCATAAAGGCGTTCGGCAAGTCACGGTGGGGCATCGTGCCTTGCATCGTCGGTGGGGTTGGCGCTGGCGGTCTTGTCGTCACCGTGTGCCAAGCCAACTATAACAACGACGTAGCCAACGCGTGCGCTGTGGCTTTGAGCAAGGAGCGGCGCTGCCAGCATCTTCCGGCGTGCCAGCCAGTATTGCCGGCGCCGGTTCGATAAAGGGCTTCGTGGGCTGCGCATAATGATCAAAGTTGCCCTGGTTACGGGATTGCTGTTCCTGGTAGCTTTGCCGTGGGTGCTGGCCAACGACTCGGCCGCCCTCGCACTGCGCCATGATTTCGGTGTCGCGCGTGGAATGAGGGACATGGCAGCGGCGTCGTGCCTGTGCGGTGCCTCCCTCTCCTGGACGTGCGCAATCGGGTTGTGGGAGCGAAGGAAGTCTAAGAGCAGGTCCTGGCCGGACCCAACGGGCACTTTTCTCTTCGTGATGCTCATGTCCGGGGTTCCCTGCATCGCGGCAGCCATCCTCCACAAGGAGTTGTACGCAGATCTCCAGCAGGGCGGTGTTGTCGACCCTATCCCGAAAGGCCTGTTCAGAGTCCTGCGGGACGTCTGGTTGCTCGCGACGGTCGCCTTCTTGCTTCATACTCTGTGGTGGTCCACGATCGGGCCAGGCCGGGGCTGGCGGAAGCGCGTTCGGGACGAAGACGCGGGAATCCCGCTCTGCCGGCGCTGCGCGTACAACCTGACGGGCAATGTGAGCGGCAAGTGCCCAGAATGCGGTACGGCCGTCGAGAGCCAGGCGGCCCGGGCGAAGCATCCGCCGGCGTAGACGGCACGGCCCCGTGCGGCGGGTCGAACGGCCCGCCCCACGGGGCCCGCNNGCCTTCCCGTGCGATCGGCCTCTTCTTCCGCCGCGTTCCCGCGCTCGCGCAGCAGGCGTGCAAAAGCGCAGCGGTGTTGCAGAAATGCCGCGCGCGTGAATTTTCGCATCATTTTGCAGATCGCGCGGCCGGGCGGGGTACAAGGACGCCCAGTCGCCCGCCGCGCGGGTC
>PMMM01000114.1 GCA_003162245.1 Phycisphaerales bacterium | reverse complement strand
ATCGGAGAATGCGGTTGCCCTGGGCGCGCCCGGCGTCGCGGCCCGTCTACGCTTGACGCTCCGCGGCGAGGCCGTATCATGTTGGTTTCCGGGCGAGTTGGCCGTATCCGGCCGCCCGAACCCGCGGCTGTGGCGGAATTGGCAGACGCGCAAGGTTCAGGTCCTTGTGAGCGATAAGCTCGTGCTGGTTCGACTCCAGTCAGCCGCAATCGACTAATCCGGGCCGAGACCGGGAGGGAGCGGTCCACAGCGGAACCACGGTTGCTCAGCGAGAAGCTGAGCGCCAGTTCTTCCTTGAAATGACGGGCGGAAGAAGGGCCAGTGGCAGTCCGTTGGCTTCCACCGCGGATTCGAGGGGAGCCGGCTAGCCATAACCAGCCGGACTGGCGGACACGGTCTGGCGCAGGCAGGCCGCGGAGCACGGCGCCGTGGGAAACTCAAGCCCACCGCCACCGCAGCGGCGTTGGACCGCTGTTGGGTTCGGTGGGTCGCGGCGGCGTTCCGCCGCTCACACCGGTTCCACCGTTCAGCGATTCGTGAGCTCTTCGACCAGCGTGGGCCGGCCGGGGTCATCGACGGGTATCCCCGGGACCAGACGCTCCAGTTCTCGTGTCGCTTCGCTGTCCCGACCGAGCGCGAGCAGTGCCGTGATGTACGTATCGACGTAGACGGCACGAATCGGCTCGAGCCGCACAGCGGTCTGCGCATATTCCAGCGCGCGGCGCGGGTCGCGCAGCGTCGGCGGCTCGGCGGTGAGCAGGTACCGCGATAGGTAGTGGTGCGCGGCCGCGGCGCGCGGTCTCACCTTCACGTACTCACGCAGCAGGCCGATCGCCCGAGCGTAGTCGCCCCCGGACTTGATCAGCTCACAGGCCGATACCCACGTATCCTCGTCATCGGCCCCCAGCCGCAAGGCCTGGTCCAGATACTCAAACGCCTTCTCCCCGTCGTTCATTTGGTAGTATGCCTTGCCGGCCAACCGCCAGGGGTCCGTGAAGTTCGGCATCAACTCGATCGCGCGGAGTGCATGTCCGAGCGCAGCCTGGGGCTGTCCCGCTGCCAGTAGGCCTGCGGCGACGGCGCCCTGAAGCCGGGCCGAGCGCGGGTATTTCGCCACGTCCACCGCATTCAACACGTCGTCGGAGCGGTAGTCGCGGTTGCGGTCGATCGTGAGCCACGCATACCCGCCGGCCCCGGCGACGAGCAGCGTGAGCACAATCGCCGCCAGCGCCCGCATGGGAATGTCGTGCCGCGTGCGGACGACGCGCCACGCCCACGTCGCCGCCAGTCCCAGGCCTAGGCACCAACCGGCGCTTGGGATGTACAGGAACCGTTCGCCGAACAGCGTGCCGATCAGCACGTACGTGTTTGAGACGATACTGTAGGTGATCAGGCAGAAGCCGATAGCCACAAACGCCACACTTCGTGCCCGCCAACTCCACACCAGCACGGCCAGTGCCAGGAGCACGATGACCGCACCGGCCGCCATCTGCGGATCGTTCCCCCGGCGAACCGCGTCGATTGCCGCGTACGAGTAGTCCCAGCACAGCGGCTGCGGCCAGATCATCAGCCCGACGGCGCGCGCGAGCACGGCCAGTGGCGTGCCCCAGCGTGCGAGCGTGACGCTCTGGCCGGGTGCCAACACCGTTGCGGGCTGCACGAGGAAGTTATCGATCGGGCGGATGCTGCGCTGTGGGCGCACGACTGTTCCAAGGACGGCTCCACGGATTGCGAGATACGACATGGCCACCAGCACCAGCGGCACGTAGGAGCGCAGGATCGTCTGCCGGAGCGAGCGCAGCTTGTCCTGGCCGCCAGCCTGGTGTCGAACGAACCACTCCGTTAGCACCGCGACGCCGATCAGCGCCAGCGCGTGCTCCTTGGAGAAGACCGCGGCGGCGAAGGCCAGGGCCGCGAGCAGGGGGCGGACAAGGCTGCGATGCCCCGGCCGGCGCAAGTCCCGCAGCACGAGCCACAGCGCCAGCAAACCGAAGAACCCCACGAAGATCTCGGCGCGATCGACGGCGCAGTTCAGCGCGCCGGTGCGTATGGGGTGCAGCACAAAGAAAACGGCGGCCACCGCCGCTGTCCCCCGCCCGTTGGTCAGTCCGCGAACGAAGGCATATAGCACGGTCGCGGTCGCGCTGAATGCCAGCAGGTTTACGAGCCGGAACGCCCAGGCGCGCGGGACAATCGCCCAGTTCAGCGCGAAGCTCGCGCTGGTCAGCGGTCGGTACAACATGCTCCCGCCTGGCGGCGGCCAGTACTCCTGCGTGAGCAGCGCCTTGAGGTCGAATTCGCCGACGCGCGGGTCGCGCTCGATGACAACGTGGTCGTCGATCACAAAAGGGTTGGTCAGCGTGTTGGCATACAACGCCAGCGCCAAGAGCGCAAGCCCCGCGGCGATGGCCGCGTCGGTCCAATGCGCGCGCCGCTCCGAAGCGGCCCTTCGCCCCGCGTTCGTGCCCGGGCAGCAGGGCGGCGCAGAGCGCAGACCGCCTCCCGCGGGCCCGCCGTGCCCGGCCGACGGACTCGGGGGCCGGGCCGACGCACCGGTCTTCTTAGCCGAAGCGCCCATGCTCGCGCACTCCGCGGTGTGGGAATGCCGGCTGCTGCAACGCCGGGATGCAACGCAGTGCCTGGAAGTGGGTTGGCGCCTCCGCGGTCGACGTGAAGATCCGCGTGGCGATCCCGGTGATGAACGGTGACGGCTCCAGGGGCGACGGCCAGACGATGTAAGCCTCCCTGGTCGGCGCGAGCGCGTGCAGGCGCCCGCGCGCGCCGGCGGTCCCTTCGCGCATGTTGACAGTTGGCGTTCGCGTGGCTGCCCCGCGCTGTGCCGTCGCGCCACCCGCGAACAGCGGGCGCCTCCCGTGCACGTCCGCGGGAGCGAGCGTGATGACATGCTCGGCCAGCGCAACGAGTCGTTCCGGAGACGGGTTCTGGCCGACGTCCACCGACTCGGTGACCACGACCCGCGGCCCGGGCCGACGGGCGGCGCGCAAGGGCGAGCCGAGCTGCGTCTTTTGCGTCATCAGCCACAGTGTACCATGATCGTCGGCACGGCGCGCCCTCCACGCGGTTCGGAGGCCCGGTCTCCGTACGGCCGCGCCACGTACGCCGCCGCTCGGCCACTTCCATATTCGCCCTGACACGCATCGTTACGTGATAGGGCGGCGACGCCGCCCGGACACGCATGCGTTGTGGCGGAATTGGCAGACGCGCAAGGTTCAGGTCCTTGTGAGCGATAAGCTCGCGCTGGCTCGGTTCCCGTCAGCCGCTTGCATCTGGATCACGGGCGGTTAGCGAAATGCTGGTCGCCCGTTTCTCTTTGATATCACGCCGCGAAAGACGGGCCGGTGTGCGCAGAGCAATGCCGCTGTTTGGGGCCGGGTAGACCGTCGTTCAACGCAGCGCGGGACGGTTAATCACGAGCCGCGCGCTTGCCGGCGGGCGCTCACTTTGTCGGCGGCGTCCTTGCACGCCGCATCGAGTGCCTCCGACGCCGGCACCGGAATGTCCGGGCTCACACCGACGCCTTCCCAGTTCTTCTTGGTGATCGGGTTGTACGCCCGGGCGTACGGCACGCGCACCAGGAAACGGCCGTTGATGATCCGCCCGGTCACCAGGTGCGCCGCACCGACGGTGGTTTCACCCACGACCACCGCCCGGCCGAGGTTCTTGAGGTTGTACGTAAACTCCTCGGCTGCCGAACCTGTAAAGCTGCTGGTCAGGACATAGACCGGCAGGTCGTTGGGGAATCGTCTCCCAGGAACGGTGTCCAACGTCCAGGTTTCGGAGGTCTTGTTGTTGAGGCGATCGTAGAAGCTGTTTAGGTGCGTCGGCTTGTCGAACAGGTAGCTGGAGATGAACCGGATCATCTCCGGCGAACCGCCCCCATTCTCGCGCAGGTCGAAGACCAGCGCGTCGCACCCCGCCACGAAAGCGAGCGCGGCGGCCGCGACGCCCTGAGCGCGCTCGCCGGCGTCGAACGCGTCGAACTTGACGTACCCGATGTTGCCCGGCAGACGTTCGACTTTGCGAAAGCCATAGCCGCGTTCGTCGCGACTGTCGCCGGCGTCGGGCGCGCAAGTCGCACGGTACGCGCGGCCCGCGCCGGGCTCGATCGTGAGGTGGTAGTCCTTGCAGACGGCGAACAGGTCTGCGGTCAGCCGTTGCGCGAGATCGCCCGAGCTCGCGACGTCGCTGTAGCGGCCTTCCGACTCATACTTGGCCAGGTCTTTGGCCATCTGCTCGCCTACCTCGGGATAGACGTAACTCTCACGCAGGGTCTCGGCGATTTGCTTGATCGTGTCCCTGCGGAGCGCCTCGTCGATCGGTTCCGTGAAGCGCGCCTCCGCTTCAGGCGGGACCGGGCCGCCGATCCTGATGGAGACCAACCCGTGGGGCGGTTGGTCCTCGAGCTGGAAGGTCAGCATGAATCCGTCGCCCGTGCGCGACGAACGCGCCAGGATCGCAAATTCCGTCGTACCGGCGTTGACCACGCGCAGGGGGGTCAGGCTGCCGAAGTCGGCGCGAAGCCCGTTCGCTTGCTCGATCCGGTCCTGGATCGGCCGCTTCGCGAGTGCGGAGGCGGCCCGATAGCGTCGCTCGAAATCCCGCATTCGATCGTCATCGCCCGCGTTGAACGCCTCGAAAAATGCGGCCGCGCAGCGCCCGCCCGGCGTGTCGGGCAATGCCGCGGGGGCGGTGCTGGCCGCGGACCCTGTGCCCGCCTTCGAATCGGTCGGCTTCGAGCATTGCCCGAACGCCTTCGGCGTTGCGACCAGGCTCGTGGTGGATAGCCAGAGCAGACACAGCACAGTGACAGCGAGGCTCCTTCGCGTGGACATGCATCGTCCTCCTTAGCGGCGTTTCACGGGAATCCCATTCCGACGCCGGCGTACTCGCCCGGCGGCCGCCTTTGCGGGCCGGCAGCTCGGGCGACCTTTGAACGCCGCCAGCAAACAAGACATCGCCTCGATCACCGCGTCGCGGCTTTCGGCCGGAACGGTGCGCAATACCCCCGCGTACTCCTGCACGAGCGCCTTGCGGACTTCGGCGACCAGCGCGCGACCCTGCGCGGTGATCTCAACTCGGCAAATGCGACGGTCCCTTGCATCCTCGCCGCGCCGGGCCAGTTCCGTTCGCACGAGCTGATCCACGACTCTCGTCATGGTGCTGATCTTCAGGCACAGGTGCCGCGCCAGCTCCCCCGTCGTCAGCGAGTGGCGCGCCGCGAGGGCCTGGAGCGCGTAGCACTGTGAGATCGACAGGCCGTGAAAGCAGATCTGATCGCGGTCTCGGAATTGGTAGCGCCGGACCAGCTCCGTGAACACTTCGCACAGCCGCTGGGCTTGCCGCACGAGCAGAGCGGACATTGTTGTTCTCAGCAATAGTTGTACAGAACAAGTATATCCGCCCAACCCGGTCGACGGCAAGCCGCGCCCGACAACATCCGACATTCCGTACCTCGCGGGCCTGCCCGCTGCGACCGGCGCGACGTGCTCGTGGACCGCCGGAGGTCGGTGCGCAGCCACGTGGACAGGGGGCCTCCTCAACCCTGCGCGCTCCTCAGCTCGCATCAACTGATCCGTCCTTCAGCGTGCCGTTGCCCGCTGCCACAGACCCGCCATGTCGCTAGAATCTCCGCTCAACGGTCTGGTTGCATGGCGGAGGCCCCCCGCATGCTCTGGTGGTTGTACGTCGCCCTCGGCCTCGCATACTGGCTGCTCAACCTGGTCGCGGTAATCCGCGCGGTGCGAACCGTGCCGCGCCTCGCATCGGTCACACCGCCCGACCACGGACCATGGCCCCGGGTCTCGCACGTCGTCCCCGCGTGCAACGAGGCCGCTCAGCTCGGCCCGGCCCTCAGGTCCCGCCTGGACGAAGGCTATCCCGACGCCGAGTTTCTTGTCGTCAACGACCGCTCGACCGACAACACCGGTGCGTTGGCAGACCAGCTCGCCGCGACGGATGCGCGCCTGCGCGTGTTGCACATCGCCGACCTGCCGGCCGGCTGGCTCGGCAAGGTCCACGCCCTGCACCGCGGCACGCAGCTCGCGACCGGCGAGTGGCTGCTCTTCAGCGATGCCGATGTGCACCTGCAGCCCGGCACGCTGACCCGCGCGCTCACCCATTGCGAGCAACACGGCCTGGATCACCTCGGCGTGCTGCCCGACATCGACCGCGGCACGCGCCCGCTCGACATCGTGATGGCGATGTTCCTGCGCATGTTCTGCATCCTGCTGCGACCCCGCGCGCTGGCCGACCCGCGCTCCCGGGCCGCGATCGGCGTCGGGGCGTTCAACCTCGTGCGGCGGAGCGCGTTCGCGAGGACGCCGGGCTTTGAAGGACTGCGCCTCGACGTGGTCGACGACCTGGCGCTCGGGCAGATGCTCAAGCAGCACGGCGCACGCAGCGGCGTCGTGAACGGGCATGACTGCGTGGGCGTGCGCTGGTACGAATCCGTGCGGGACATGGCCGGCGGCGCGGAGAAAGCGGCGCTGGCGAGCTTCGCCGCGTTCAGCGTGGTCCGTCTGACGGCGGTCTGTTTTGTACTGCTGGCGCTCGAGTTGGCGCCATTTGTGGGCGTGTTCGTGGTCGGACGGCCTGCGTTACAGGTCGTCGCAGCCGGCGGCGTCTTGTGCGCCCTGGCGGCCCAGCTCATCCCGAGCGCCTGGTTTGCCCGACCCTGGTGGCCAGCCCTGTTTCCCCCCGTCGCGGTCGTCCTGTCCGTCGCGCTCATGCTGCGCGCGGGTTGGCTGGCGGTGCGGCGCGGCGGGTTGATGTGGCGGGGAACCCTGTACCCCACGGAGATGTTGCGGCGGGGCGCCCGACTGCGGTTTCCATAAGGAAGGGAACCGCGGATGCCGGCCGCTGGGGTGAGCGCCAAACCCGTGCTGGCTCGACCCCAGCGAACCACCGTGCAGTCACCGCTCCGCCGCCAGAGACGCACACGTCCCGACGCGCTTATCATAGGGCCCACAACCGCGCGGAGCGGCTGCTGTGATTGGAGAAGCGAATGAAAGGGCGGTCTGAACCGAAGGGCGGTGGCAGTCGCTCCGTTCGGCCCGCACTCGCTGCGCCGGGCGCCGCGCGCCAGCGCGTTCTGCACGTCACGCTGGTCGTCGGGCTGCTCGCCCTGACGGCGGTCCTGGCCGGCACGTCGCTCGCGACCGACAGCCCGGCGTTCGACGAAGTGGCGCATCTGCCCGCCGGGTTGAGCTACCTCAAAACCGGGGACTTTCGGTTTTCGCCGGAGCATCCGCCGCTCTTCAAGATGTGGTGTGCGTGGCCGCTGCTTTTCATGGACGTGAAGTGGCCCGCGGCCGACGAGCCGAACTGGGTGAGCCCCGATCCGTTTGGCTTCGGACAGATTCTCCTGTGCGCGCTGAACAACGGCCAGAAGCTGATCCAGGTCGGCCGCGGCATGATGGTGCTCGTGCTGCTCGGCACCGGCCTCGCTGTGTACGGACTGGGTCGTACGCTCTTCGGCCCACGTGCCGGCTTGCTGGCCCTCGCCCTGGCGACCCTCCATCCCTCATTGCTGGCCCACGGCCGCCTCGTCACCACCGACCTGCCGATCACGTTCTCTTTGGCGCTCGTCTTGCTGGCATTCGCCGCGCTCTTGCGACGCCTGACCTGGCTGCGTGTGCTCGTCGCCGCCCTCACGCTCACGCTGGCCGCCCTCGCGAAGCTCTCGTGGCCGCTGGTAGTGCCGGCGCTGGCGGTGATGGCGCTGGTCGCGCTCGTTCGACAACGGTGGTCCGCCACGCGAAACGTCCCGGCTGGCGCTCCGGCCCAGCCGGTGCCCGGGCCCGGCGCTCCCCAGCGCGGCCGACGCGTGGCCCGGATCCTCGGAAGTCTCGTGGCGATTGGGCTCATCACGTGGGCCGGAATCTGGACCGGCTATGGCTGGCATAACACGCGGCTCGGGCCGCTGTTGGCCGCCGGGGGTACGTACCCCACGAGCCTCCGAAACGAAAACGAAAACGTGCAGTACTGGACCACGGCTTGGCGGGAGGCGCTCTACGATGCCCAGGGCGGACCCCGCTCCGGTCCGCTGGCTGCCTTCCTGCGCCTGGCCAGCGCGAAACGGCTGTTGCCGGAGCCGTATCTGTACGGCATCGCGGTCGTCCTCCGCAGCTCGCACAGGCGCACGGCCTATTTCTGCGGCGAGATTTCGGACCGCGGCTGGCCGGGTTACTTCCCGCTGGTGTTCGCGCTCAAGACGCCGATCCCGGTGCTCCTGCTGCTCGTCGCGGGGCTCGTGGCCCTCGCCGTGCGCCGCGCGCGCCCCCGTGACCCGCTGCTGCTCGCCGGTTGCCTCGCGTTCATCCTGGTGTACGGCGGGTGCGCCGTGTTCGGCTCGATCGACATCGGCGAGCGGCACTTGCTGCCCGTGTACCCTCCGTTGCTGGCGTTGGCGGGCGCGGCGACGGAATGGCTAGCCTCGCCGGCCGGGNNGCGCGGCGCGCGGCCATTGCCGTCGCCGGCTGTGCGCTGCTCGTCTGGTCGATCGCCGAGAACCTGTCCATTCGCCCACAGTACCTGGCGTACTTCAATGAACTCATCGGCGGACCACGGCACGCCTACGAGTACTTCGTGGACAGCAGCCTGGATTGGGGCCAGGATTTGCGGCGCCTCGAAGCCTACGCGCGCCAACATCCCGCCGAGCAGCTCAACGTCTCTTACTTCGGAGCGGCCGTGCCACGGTCCTACGTGCGGTGCCGCACGTTGCCGAGTTTCCTCGATTCTGGGCCGCGTACGGAGCTGACGGCGGGGACCTACGTCATCAGCGCGACGCAGCTCGTGGGCCTGTACGACGCGGGGATGCGGGTATCGTATTGGACCGACGCGGCACNNCGCGCTGGCCGTCGCACCGCCGCCGGATGCTCCGGCCGAAGTACGGACCCGCTACCAGCAGGCGGTGTGGGACCAGGCGGACTGGCGCGCCCGCCGGCTCGTGTCGCGGCTGCGGCAGCGCAAGCCGGACGGCTACATTGGGTACACGATGCTGGTTTTCCGGCTGTCGGACGATGACATCGCCCAATTGACGGCGCCGTGACGGGCGGGGCGTCGAGGGGCCGCGCTCCCGCTGGTCTGACTCTGCTGCGCCGTGCTGTTCAAGCGCGCGGACCGTTAGGATAATCCTGACCGCCCGTTCTCTTTGGATGCAGGCATGATGACGACCACGCAACGAGTTCGCTCCGCGCTCCCCCCAGCCGCCGCGCTGCCGGCCGGCGCCACGACGCCAGGCTATGCGCGACTGTATTGGCTCGGCGTCGCGGCGCAGGTGGCCGCCGCCGTGGTCATGCTGATATGGACTTGGGGTGCCTGGCCCGACCCGTTGGTTGATTTCGGCCGCGAGCTCTACATCCCTTGGCAACTCGCGGCCGGCAAGGCGCTGTACCGCGACATCGCCTATTTTAACGGCCCGCTCTCGCCCTACGTCAACGCGCTGTGGTTTCGGCTGTTCGGCGCCTCGCTTTGGACCCTCATCTGGGCCAACCTGACGTTGCTGACGCTGCTCTGCGTGCTCTTGCAGCGCTTGTTGCTGGCGATCGGCGACCGCCTGGCCGCCGTCGCCGCCGGTCTCGTGCTTGTGCTGGTGCTGGCGTTTTCCCACTACATGGACACCGGCAATTACAACTACGTCTGCCCCTACTCGCACGAGCTGACCCACGGCTTGCTCCTCGCGGTGCTGGGACTCTGGGCTTTGCACGTCTTCCAGCGCACGGGCCGCCCGGCGGCCGTCTGCGTGCTCGGTCTCACGCTCGGCCTCTCCTTCCTGACCAAGCCCGAGGTATTCCTGGCCGCGGCGGTTGCAATCGGCAGTGGCCTGACGCTGACCCTCTGGAAAACCACCGTGCGGGGCCGACCGCTCGCCCGCGTCGTGGTTTGCCTGGCCGCCGGCACTCTGCTGCCGATCCTCGTCGCGGTTCTGCTGTTGTGTCGCACTCTGCCCGCGTCAGATGCGCTGCGGGCGACCCTGGGTGCCTGGCCCGTGCTCGCGGACACCCGTCTGACCCAGTCGCCCTTCTATCGCCAGGTCCTCGGAACCGATGCTCCCGGCCGCAATGTTGCGGCGATGCTCGGCTACGGTGCCGCGGTGAGCGCCGTGGGCCTGCTCGTCATTCTGCTCGCGCTCCGGCTGCGTTTGCGCGGCGCGCGGCGCGTCGCGTGGATCGCCGGCACCGCGGCGTTGCTCACCGGCGTGGTCGCGCCGCTCTGGCTGCGGATTCCGTGGTTCGACCTGCCGCGCGCCTTGCCGCTGGTTCTGGTGGTAGTGGTCGCTGTTGCGCTGTGGCGGACCTTGTTCGCCGTTGCCGCTCGTGCGGAGACCAACCGCGCCATCCTGCAGTTCAGCATCGCTCTGTTCGCGCTGCTGCTGCTCGCCAAGATGCTGCTGAACGCGCGCATCTATCACTACGGATTCGCGTTGGCCATGCCGGGCGCTCTGCTGGCCGTCGTGCTCGTCGTCTCCTGGATCCCGCGCTGGATCGACCGGCGGGGGGGGACCGGCGGCATTTTCACAGCCGCCGCACTGGCCGTGCTCGCCGTCGGCACGTTCGCACATCTGCGCATCGCGAACATGCCCCTGCGCGAGAAGACCGTCCGGGTCGGCACCGGCGCCAACGCCTTCCGCGCTGGCAAGCGCGGCATCATGATCAACGACCTCCTCGGCCTGATCGGGAACTTCGTCCCGCCTGGGCGGACGCTCGCGGTCCTGCCCGAAGGCGTCATGCTGAATTTCCTCTCCGGCCACGTGAATTCCACGCCCTTCATCGTCTTCATGCCGCCGGAGCTGATGATTTTCGGAGAAGCGCGGATCGTCGCCGCTTTCGAGCGCAACCCGCCGGACTACGTCCTGTTGCTTCACCGGCAGACCCCGGAGTACGGCGTGCGCTTCTTCGGCCGCGACTACGGCTGCGACTTGAAAGCCTGGATCGACGACCACTACCAGCCCGTCCAGCTCCTCGGGGCAATGCCGCTCCAAGGCGAGCACGCCGGCGCGCTACTCCTCCGGCGTAACGACTTGTGACCCGGGCAGCGCCCCGCCCGGCCGACCCGCCCCCATCAGATCTCCGCCGGCCCCGCCCGCTCTTCGTTGCCGCCCGCCCGTCCCGCACATTGACCAAATTCGCCGCGCGTTGTACGCTCCTGCCATGCCTCGCAAACCGAATGCCCCGGGGAACCGAACGACGCGCCACGCTCGCGCAAAACGCGGCCGCGTCATTCGCTCCGCTTTGTCTGGCCTGCTCGATACGAATGGTGCCTGTCCCAGACATGATGCGCAGACCGGCGCGCCGCGGCCAGCAGGTCACGTTCGCACGGCCGATACACGGGCGGGAGCAAGCGCCTTCACGGTCCGGAGATCGGGCCGGGTCTCAGCGTGAGCTCATACAGGGTACGTTGGCCGCCCTCCAACGAATAGATGATGATGTTGTCATATCCGCGTCGCCAGGCGGCCTCCGGGACGTCCATCTTTCTCTCGACGCGCGCCAACGGTGAACCCCCGAACACCCACTGGCTGTCTATGCCGGCGGAGCCCCGGCAAAACAACAGCGCGTAGGCGTCGCCACCGCTGATCGTCAGGGAGAGTCTTCGACCCACGGATGGGCCTGGCAGGCGGATGCGAATCCCCGCGTGGTCGAATACTCTGGGCAACCGCGCCCCGGCGCCAGCGCCTGGATTCGTTAAGTCCACGACAACTGGCGGCGCCTGTACGTACGCGCGTAACAGGTGGTCGTATTTCCCCGTATTGAAGTTCCAGATTTCAATCAGTCGGCCGCGATCGAGCACGGAATTGTGGATCAGAATGGATAACTTGTCGTAATACGCGGCGAGGTTGGAATCGACAATTGCATTTCTGCCCTTCTCGACGGTGTCTGCGTATCCTTCCGGTATCTGCCGCTTGAAGTGGCCGATGCGCCAGCCGGCCATGCGCTCCATCGCCGGCAGTCGCGCCAAGAGGGGATCACAGAGTGCCAAATAGTCGACCACGTGCACGCCCGGGCCGGCAAAATAGCCGAAATAGCCGACGTTCTGGGAAATCGCGAGGCGGCGGTTCGTCCTGCGCATCTGTCGGCCCGTTTCCGCCCACGGGTGAGCCGGTATTTCGCTGTATCGACCACTGACGAGCAGACTGGCGGTCTGAAAATAGAAGCCGCGTTCATCGGCCACGCCGCTGGCCGAGATCGTCTGGTTTGAGTAGTTCGCGCTCGTTAAGCACGGTGCATGCCCCGAGACAAGACCGACTGCCGTCGCGAGGACGATTGTTGCCAGACAAACCCTGGGTCGCGAAGGCCACGTGCTGACGCTCAGAATGACCGTGGCGCACAGCAGCGGGGCGGTCATAAACCGGCCCACCATGAAATCTCCGCCGATGCAGACCAGATAGACTAAGTGCAAGAGTATGCCGACGACAATCGCCAGAAGCTTCCAGTCTCGGTGCCGCAGCCCCGTTCCAAGCCCCGCCACAATCGCAAGCGTCGTCAGCGGGTCGTGGAGCGAGCATTCGCGCAAGTAGACCAGCCCCTGCGCGGCCAGCGCCCACCCGCTGATGCCGGTATTGAGCTTGGCATAGGCGGTGTTCGGAAACAGAAAGCCATAGTACAGCAGCGAGAACA
Source organism: Phycisphaerales bacterium (assembly GCA_003162245.1). Classification (GTDB taxonomy): domain Bacteria; phylum Planctomycetota; class Phycisphaerae; order UBA1845; family Fen-1342; genus Fen-1342. The sequence goes on along the minus strand of PMMM01000114.1, from coordinate 1,266 downwards.
CCTCCCACGACACGAAAGGCACGGCACCCAGGGCTACTACCGCCGCCGCTTTGAGGTTCCGATGGCGAGACCAGCTATAGCACAAAGCCGGGAGCAGGATGACGGCGGTGTCCATGCGATTCAACACGCCGAGGGCCGCAAGTAATGAAAGCGCGAAGATCCGCCGCAGAGAGGTGGTGTCCTGCAGGTACACGAGAAAAAACAGCCCAAGGAGGAAGTCGGTAAGTGGGTTTTCCAAACCCGACGTCGAGTAATCGACGAAGGCCGAGGAGAAACTGAGGATCGTCACGGCCAAAATAGCCGCGCCCAACCGGCGGGCAACGCCCAGGCAGAGGGTTAGCGCCGTCGCCAGGGACAGTCCCGCGCAAACGACGATGACGGTGTAGAATACCTCGCGCGTCGCCGCGACGAAGGGCGTTACTACGAAAAGCCACAGCGGATGCGTATAGGTCTGAACGCGCTCGCTCGGATCCCAGCGCAACCCGAACCCGTTCAGCCAGTTGTCCACCGTGCGAAACGTGATGTAGGCATCCTCGCTTACCCAGGCGTTCCGCAGCACAACGATGATAAAGAAGAGGATGACGGCGGCCAGCCCTGCGCGCGCGGCCCATGATTGGCGCACGACGCCGACATGGGCGCGCGCCTCGGTTCTATCCGCTATGCTTGCGGCCGTCTGCCGGTGAAGCGGGACAGTCACATAATCCTCGCGCTTGCCGCATGTGGACGCCACGCGGTTGCCGTCGCCGCCGTGCGGATGCGTCCACGCCATCTTCGCATCCTGCGTGCGCCGCGGCCCCGCCCGCCGGTCTCCCGTAGGCCAGGCCCAACCGCCCTCCGCCAGCATAACGCCTCTGCACTATACTTGGCCAGCCTCTCGCCAACCTTCGGGGTCGTCGTCTTCTCGGCGGAAAACCCCTTCGCGCCCGCAAGCCCAAATCACGCACCGCCCGCCGAAACCCGTCGGACTCCGTCAATCTCCGCCAATCTCGTCAAGCTTCGCCCCGCCTACCCTCCGCCCGGTTCCCGATCTATACTATCTAGGTTCCACGGCGCCGATTCTCCGTCTGCCCGCGCCGCCGCTTCGTGCCCGCGTGCCTTCGTCCCTACGTGCCTGTGCGCTGCCTGATAGCTGAAAGCTGATCGCCGAGAGCTTCCCGTGCCGAACCCTGAACCCCGAGCCCCGACCCCTCCTCCGCGTCCTCGGCGCTCTTGGCGTCTCGGCGGTTTCCTTGCCCTACGTCCGGATAATCAAGTGTGCCAAGGGGG
>PMMM01000017.1 GCA_003162245.1 Phycisphaerales bacterium | reverse complement strand
CAGGCAGAGCATCCACGGCCGGTCCCACGAAGACCAACTCGTATGGATCCCACTTGTACGCCGCGACCTCCGCCGCCGCCGCGGCGGCCCGCGGCAGCACCAGGGCGAGGTAGGGATAGCCGTTGCGCTCACGGCACTCGAAGTGCACGAGTTCATCCGGCTCCAGGACGATCGCCGGCTCAGTCTCGTCGCCGGTGAGGAGCACGCGATCGGGCAGAATGGCCACGTGCGGAAAGACGTCCGGCTGACCGGCGAGGTACAGGACGGTCAGCTCCTCCTCGACGCCCTCCCCGAGCAACTCGACGTCGCCGTCGGCGGAGAGCAAGACCGGGGCGCGCAAGCGGCGCACATCGTCACGCGCGGTCACGCCCAGCACCCAGCGCGACGTGCCCAGTCGGGCGAGCCGCAGATGCTCGAGCTGATTGTCCGTCAATGTTTCGGGCAGACAGAGTGGCGTCGCACCGGCGAGCCGCACGAGCCGGACGGCGGCGCTGAGTCCGAGCTGCTCGTCGGCGAGCTTTTCGGCGGCCTCAGCCTTCGACCAGTTCCGGGATTCGGGCGCGATCCGCGTCAGGGCGGCGGTGGTGCCCCCGCGGGCCGGCTGCGTCGCGGGCGGTCCGCCGCGCTCGCAGGCGGCTTGGAGTGCCAACAGCACTGCGGTCACGACAAGGACCAGGTTTTGCCTCGCGCTGAACACAACCAGCCCTGCGAGATGACGCGTTGAACCGGGACAGTGTACGCCCCGCGGATGCGGCAGGCCAAGCCCCCGGCGAAGCGTTCGGTCAGACTGCTGGCGGCCAACGGGGCCCGACATGCGACGGGATGGGCACGGCGCGTTACGCGGATTCCTTGCGGAGTCGCCCCGGTGCCAGCAGGTCCGTCTCGCCGCGCACGACCTCGGGAGTCACGGTGTACGTCGTGCCGGGCTCGAGCTCGGGCAGCTCGAACATGTAATCCAGCATGAACTCCTCGAAGACGGCCCTTAGGGCCCGCGCCCCCGTGTCCCGTTCAATCGCCCGCGTGGCGATCTCGCGCAGCGCCTCGGGCGCGACTTCGAGATGCGCGTGCTCCATGTCGAAGAGCTTCTGGTACTGCCGCACGATCGCGTTCTTCGGCTCGGTCAGGATCTCGACGAGGGCATCGACGTCCAGCGGCCCCAGCGCGCAGGTCACGGGCAGGCGTCCGACGAACTCGGGGATCATGCCGAACTCGATCAGGTCGTCGGGCGTGACCTGCTCGAGAATCTGTCCCAGATCGTGCGTCTCGTCGTAGCCGGCGTCGTCGGAGACGAACCCGATCTTCTTCCGGCCGAGGCGCTTGCCGATGATCTTGTCGAGCCCGACGAACGTTCCGCCGCAGATGAACAGGACGTTCGACGTGTCCATCTGGATGTACTGCTGCTCGGGGTGCTTGCGGCCGCCCTGGGGGGGGATGTTGGAGATCGTGCCCTCGAGCATTTTGAGCAGGGCCTGCTGGACGCCCTCGCCGCTCACGTCGCGCGTGATCGAGATGTTGTTCCAGGTTTTTCCGATCTTGTCGATCTCGTCGATGTAGATGATGCCGCGCTGGGCGGCCTCGAGGTCGTAGTCGGCGTTCTGGAGCAGGCGTAGGAGGATGTTCTCGACGTCCTCGCCGACGTAGCCCGCCTCGGTGAGGGTGGTGGCGTCGCCGATGGCGAACGGCACGTTCAGCACGCGGGCCAGCGTGCGGGCCAGCAACGTCTTGCCAGAGCCGGTGGGTCCGATCAGCAGCACGTTGCTCTTGTCGATCTCGATGTCGTTGTCCCCCATGGCGTCGCTGTGGGCGAGTCGTTTGTAGTGGTTGTGGACCGCGACGGAGAGGGCCCGCTTGGCCAACTCCTGGGCGATCACGTACTGATTCAGGAAGTCGTAGATTTCGCGCGGTTTGGGGATGGCCTTCAGGCCGGCGGGGGTCTTGCCGGCGCGCCGCCGCTCCTCGCGGATTAGGTTATGGCACAGCTCGATGCAGGAGGCGCAGATAAAAACGTCACTGGCGCCCTCGACCATGGGGCCGGCGTCGCGATGACTCTTGCCACAGAAGCTGCATACGCTGGCACGTCGTCCGCGCCCGCTCGTGGCCCCGCGATTTCCACTCATTCAGACACCTCTGAAGGCTCAACGACCCTGGACTGTGGCCGCGATGCCCCCTCATCCTTTCGACGGGCATCCAACCACGACTAAACCATTGTATCCGACTCGCAAGGGTATTCCAAATCGGCCACTTTGCCCTCCACCGCTCGCGTGCGCGTTCCCGCCCCCAAGACGCCCGCGCGCCGGCTCACGATCCGCCCGCGCCACCGGGCGGCGGCGCAGGCGGCTGTGCGCTCGGCGGGATGGGCAGCCCCAGCTCTTGCAGCAGAGTCGCCCGCATGGCGACGAATTCTGCCTCCGTAATCTGCCCACGCGCCCGCATGTCGCGCAGATCCTGAACCGTGAACGCCTCCGCCCGCACCTCCCGGCGCGCCCACTTGCGAACCGCGACGACTACCGCGAATCCGGCGAGGATTGCCGCCACGACCACGACAAGCCAACCGATGGCGCCGCCGAACTCAACCACGATGACGTCCACTGCGTAGAGACGCTGACCACCGGGGCTCGGGAGCAACACACGGACTGGCGGAACCGCTGGGAAGTACTCCCCGGGCGTGGTACACGGCTACCCCGCGCAACGGAGGGCCTGCGCACACGAGTAGTCCTTGGGCGGAATGGAACGGCGTCTCCGCTAGCGCTCCTTGACGTAGCCGCCGATCTTCTGGTGCACCAGGATCGTGTTGGTGATGATCAACTGCTTTCGCCATTCTCGGATGTGCCCTGGCGCGCCCGGGCCGCCCTTGCCGTCCGACCACGTGTCCGGCTCGATCGTCTCCTTGATGAGGTCGATCAGCGCCTTCATCTCGGGGCTGGCCTGGCCGGGAGTCGTCGTCTGCTGCTGCGTTTGTTGCTGTTGCGAACCCTGCCCGAAAATGCTGCTTCCGCCGCCGCCGCCGCTGCCCTGGCCCGACGTCGACAGCCCTTGGCTGGAGTCATTGCTCGGCATGGGCATGTCGGAGACTTGCAGCAACAGGTCTGCGACGTCGTAGACGCGCGTGATCACGTCCTTGCCGAGGTCTTCCTCGGTCGACAGGATCAGCAGGTTTCCGCTCATGCGGTAGGCGAGCGTCAAATCGCTGCTTCCGGCCGCCGCCTTCATCAGCATCCAGATGACTTGCTTGAAAGTCAGGTCCTTGGCGTGCATGGTGATCGGGGTGTCCCGCCGGACGTCGGCGCCCTCCAGCTTGTCCCAGCGGGGCTGGATCTCGACCCCAGACAGTTCCTTGAGTTGGTTGATAGCGGGCTCCAACTCCGTCTGTTCGTACCGTACCTCGGCGATGCGCTGGTCAAGCAGTCGCAAGGTCTGGGGAACCTGGGCGGCGGCCGTCCGGCGCGGCCCCTTTTGGACCGCCTGGGCCATTGCGATGTCGGCGAGCAGGGCGATGGTCAATCCGATCGCGAGATACTTAGGCATGGCACTTCTCCTTGCGCTAGGTACGCAGCGTGCAAGCGTACGGCACCCCCTCGCCGCTATGTCATTGTATCGGATTATCGCCCGGTTGCCTAGCCTTCGGTTTTTCTCGCGATCAGACGTGTGCGTGGTCATAAGTATCGCTGCCGAATGGAGATAAGAGGTAGCGCGCGATTCAGCATGAGTCTCTCGCCGCCCGCGCCGTTCGCCTGCGCGTCGGCACGGGTGCCCGTCTAATCCGGGTTGTTGCCTGCGCCGCGCCAGACCTGGTGGATCAGTTCGTAGCGTTCGAACCTCATGCCGGTGTGGACGCAGTCGCTGGTCGAGAAGATGTAGCGGTCGCCGGGCGTCCCGTGTCGCAGCGCGTAGCGGGCGGACGCGACGCATTGCTCGCGGCGTTCGGCGGGCAGCTACCACTTCTTGAAGACGAAGAATACCGCCGCCGCGATGAGCCCGAAACCGACGAGGTAGTTCCACTTCAGTGGCTCGCGCAGGTAGAGGATGGAGAAGCCGCAGAAGACGATCAGCGTGATCACCTCCTGCATCGTCTTGAGTTGGGCGGCGGTGAACTGCTGATGGCCCCAGCGGTTCGCCGGCACCTGGAAGCAGTACTCGACGGAGGCGATCAGCCAACTGATCAGCACGACTTTCCACAGCGCGACATCTTTGAACCGCAGGTGGCCGTACCACGCCGCGGTCATGAAGATGTTCGAGACGGTCAGCAATGTGATCGTGCGCATACGAATCCCATCGTCAGCACACAGCTCGCCGAGTGCGCCGCAGCCGCCGGCCGTTGGCGTGGACGACCGCGCCCGCGGGCGTAAGCGGCGGAAAGTACCCGCGCCGCCGGCTTTTGCAAGCCGGCGCGGGCGGCCTATACTCGCGCGGGCGTCGGTCATACATCAGACCACACCCCCAGCGGAGCCTTTGTGGACGTTTTGGGGCTGACATTCGACGAAGTCCGGGCGGTTCTGCGGCCGCGGGAGCACGAGGTTAAGCCGCTGCGGGCGGTTTATCGGGCGTTGGTGTGCGGGCAAACGCCGCCCGACCCTACCGAAACGCCGTTACCGCACTGCGCTGCGCTTGATGCCGACGTGTTGCCGATCGACCGGCGACTCGAGGACGGCGACCTGACCAAGTTCGTCCAGCGCACGCACGACGGCCTCGAAATCGAAAGCGTCGTCGTGCCGATGCAGCGCACCCACGGCATCTGGCGAACGTTGTGCGTCTCGTCGCAGGTTGGCTGTGCGCGTGGCTGCACGTTCTGCGAAACCGGCCAGCTCGGCCTGCTGCGGAACCTCACCGCCAGCGAGATCGTCGGTCAGGTGACCGCCGCCCAGCGCGACTTCGCCGGCGGCATCCGCAACGTCGTCTTCATGGGCATGGGCGAGCCGCTCGACAACTACGACAACGTGATCCGCGCGTGCCGCGTTTTGATGGATCCCAACGGCCTCTCGCTCGCCTGCGAGCGGCTCACGATCTCCACCGTCGGCCGTACGGAGGGGATTCGCAAGCTCGCCCGGCTCGGCTGGCGGCGACTGAACCTGGCCGTCTCGCTCAACGCGCCCAACGACGAGGTCCGCTCGCGGATCATGCCGATCAACCGGCTCGAGCCGATGGCCACCCTGCGCGAGGCCCTGCTCGACTACCCGCTCCGCAAGTGCCAGTTCTTCATGATGGAGTACGTGCTCATTCCTGGCGTCAACGACGCTCCCGAGCACGCCCGCGAGGTCGCCGACTACCTCCGGCCGCTGAAGTGCATGTTGAACATGATCCCGTACAACCCGCGCAGCGATTCGCCGTGGCGTGCCCCGACGGAGGTGGAAGTGCAGCAGTTCCTGGGCTGGCTGGAGGAGTTGGGCCAGGGTTGCAAGCGCCGGATCACCAAGGGGCGTTCGCAAATGGCGGCCTGCGGCCAGCTCGGCAATCGCGCGCTGGCCCGGCGGCGTCGGCGCGCTTCCGCTGAATCAGGATGAAGTCGAAGGCAAAATGGCACAGCAGGGACCGCCACAGGCGCGCCATCGGCCAGCGCGCCACGCGGGCGGCGAGACGGCTGTCGGCACATTTGCACGGCACTGTCACAAAGCCGTGCCTGGCGGCCAGGCGCTTGAACTTTCCGGCTCCGTAGAACGTGTGGCGTGACACGTGGAACGGGTAATGTCGAAGAAAGACCGTTTCGCCGATGAACCTTCGCAGCGGCGTGGGCAGCAGAGAGATCAGCGGCAGGTGGTACAGGTTGTCGCGGCGGGCATTGCGAAGTGCCGTGGCCGTCTCAAGTAAGACGAGGCCGTCGGGCTTCACGACCCGCAGCAACTCCGCGAAGAAATGCGCGAGGTCGTCGACGTGCTCGATGACCGCCAGGCAGAGCACGATGTCAAAGCTCTTGTCCGCGAACGGCCACGCCGCGGTGCAATCATACAGCCGAAAATTGAGCCGCTTCCCCGCCGCGATGGTGGACTTGAGCCGGTCGTAGCCGTAATCGAACTTGTCGGCGCCGACGCACGTGGCGCCGCGGGCGCAAAGCGCGACGACATCGCCGCCGTGGGCTGCGCCCACGTCGAGAATCCGCTTGCCCATCAGGCTTCCGAGTCGCAACTCCAACTCGTCGGCGATCTTCAAGCCGCGCTCGAACCGCCCGCAGCGCCAGGCCCGCGCGGCGGGCGCTGGCTGGCCTGCGTCAATGGCCCGTTGGAATCGGGCGCGGAATGCAGCCACTTGGTCGCGCGTCTCGGCTCCCGGCAGGTCGAGCAGTTGGCTGGTCACGGAACCGGACCTTTCAGGCAGCGTTTCACCGTCTCCCATGCGCGGGGGCCGAGGGTCCGTCGCACGAGGTGCTTGCAGCGGTCCTTCGCCTGTTCTACGGTCATCGCGGCGCGGGCCGGCAGGTCGCGACCTACCACGAGCGTGGTCTGCTCGATAAAGCGCGTGGTCCACTTCCACTTGTAATCCTCCGCTCCACGGAGCAAGTCGTAGGTCGGGATGCCTTCGCGGATGGTCTGGGCAATGCTCTCCGCCAAGAGGACTACGCCGGGGCTGCGGATCGGGCTCTGCGGATGCCAACCCATCTGGTAGAAGCTAGCGGTGGCACGCCAGTGGAACGCCAGCAGGACGCCCTGTCGGACATGATCGCATTCCAGCACATAGCAGCGCGTCCAGCCGCGCGCGCAGGCCGCGCGGCAGAATTGCACGAGAAACTGCCGCTTGCGCGGGCTCTGGAACCCTCCCGGGTGTCCCGCACTTCGCCAGCGCCGCTCGTGCAACGCGAAAAGGTCATCCAGCGCCGGCTCGACCTCCGCCATGTCGCGCCGCAGGCCGATCGCCGCCCCCGGTAACCGCTCCAGCTCCCGGCGTCGGCGCCGAATGTGATAACGCATGTTGGCGGACAGCGACGCGAGGTATGCGTCGAAGGAGCTCGGCAAATCCACGCACGGCACGACGCGCTGCTCGCGCTCGTGCACGCGATACGCGTGGGCGCGGGCCCAATCCCGGACGCGCTCCAGCGTCAGCGACGTTCGCTCCAGTTCGCCGAGGACGAGGCCGTGATAGCGGCCGTTTTGGTCGAGGTATGCGATCAAGGCGTCCAGGCATGCGTGCTGGTCGGCCGGCGCGCACAGCAGATCGAGGTGGTCGCCGCTGACGCCTTCGCGCCCGAGGAACTTCAGCCAGCGCACAGGGCCACGGCGCTCCAGGCAGGCCGGCAGCAGCCCCACGACGTTGCCCTCCTGATCCTCGAACAGCAGGATGGCAACGTCCGCGCTGTGTCCCACCGTGTCGGCCCAGGCACGGCACCACTCGCAGGTTGAGAACAGGCTTGCGCGGGGACTGGCCGCGCTGAGCCGCTCCCACGCGGCGCGGAGTTCGGGCCGCTCGAACGAGTTGTGGAGTGTGACCCTTAACGCCATCGTTGCTGCCGCAGTCGCCGGCGGTCGACCAAGCCCGAGAGCTCGAGGGCAAAGCTCGCCGGTGTGTGACCCCGGCCAATGCAGAGGCGCGGCAGGTTTAAGGGGTCCGCCGCATCTGCAAAGCCGGCGCGTGTCGCCAGGGCATAAACCACGCCGGCTTCGCGCAGCGTGGCGTAGTCCTCGGGCCCAAAGTCCTCCGGGCCGCCGTTGGGATACGCGAAGCCGAGCGCCCTTTTACCTAGCCGGCGCTCAACTTCCGCCGCGCTGTCCAGAATCTGGACGCGGCGCACGTCGGGGCGCTGCGCGCCGAGAATCGCATGATCGACCGTGTGCGCCCCGATCTCGTGCCCCTCGTCCGCGAGTTGCTGCAACTCACTCCAGTTCATCGGCCGGAGCACGTCCCGCACGGCTGGCTCGAGTCTGGCACGCACAACCTGCTCTGGCATACGCAGCACAGCGGCCAACTCGTCGAGGCGCATCCGCTTGTGTTGGGCCGGCGTGCGCACCAACGCCGCCAGCGCCGCTTGATTCCCCGGGGGCGCCAGCGCCGGCCGCCAGCGCAGCAGCCGCAGGACGTCGGCGACGAACAACTGGCCGGTGGTCGCGTGCCCGGTCGCCACGAAGAACGAAGCGCGGACACCAGAGGTCCGCAGCACGTGCCGGGCGTGGGCGAGGTTGCACGCCGGCGCATCATCGAACGTCACGGCCAGCGCACTTTCCGCGCCGCCGGATCGGTCGGCTGCGCGCTCGACCGCCTCCGCCAGCGGCACGACGGCGGCAAAACGCTGGATAATCTCGATCTGCCGGGCGAAGTTGCTGGCGCCGACGAAGTACGATGGCACCCAGGGTTCGCCGAGCACTTCGTCCGCGCAGACCCCGTGATAGCAGAGGATGCGGAGCCCGCCCCGCCGCTCGAAATGTCGGCGGAGAAGACCGACGTGGTCCAGCGCGGCGGCCACGCCGTGCGTGATCCGGCGGACTGCACTCATCGCATGCCTTGTCTCGAGGCCGGGTCCAGTTCCTGGCAGCCCGTTCGATCCCACGCTTGGCGGGCAGCATGCACGCTGCGAGTTCGCACGCGACGATCCCGGCAATCGCGCGGAATAGGGCGTACTTACTTATCGGCCAGCACCGCGCACGACGCTGAGAGCACCGGCGATGTGGGGCGTAGGTCCGATAACTCGCCGCGCCGGAAGACGCGACGCCGTGCGCCCGCGGGTCACACCGTCAACGGCGCAATCCGGGCCGTGCGGTCGCCGCCGATCACAACCAGGTGATTCACCGGCACGGTTTCCCACCCGGGGTCGTCGCTCAGTGGCTCCGAGCTGACGATGGCCGCGCTGTGCTCCCCGGATGGATGCACCATCCGACACACGCCGCCGGTGCAGGTGTAGCGCCGGCCGCCAGTGACGTGCAGGCTCTCGGCTCGGCCGCGCGGGTCCGACGTGTAGCGCGCCACCACCGCGCAGCAGCCGTCCGTGATCGCAATGTTGAGGTAAGACGGCTCCTCGCTGCCTGCGCCGCGGACCAGCGCCAGAACATCGGCGATTGTCGCTCGCAGAGCAGCGGCCATCCGCCCGGCCGGATCGAGCGGGCTGGCCGCCCGGTGATGATCGAGAAACAGCGCGAAGACATGCTCGGAATCCGTCGTGCCCTCGATCCCGCCGAAGGTCTCGTCGGACAGCTTGTCCAGCAACTTCCGCCGGATGCGCTGGAACCCGCCCACGTCCCCGTTGTGCATGAAGGCGAAGCGGCCGCGGGTGAACGGGTGGCAGTTGGCCTCGCTGACGGTCGCGTCCTGGGTCGCGGCCCGGACGTGGGCGAGGATACAGCCGCTGCGCGTTACGCGCGCCAGCTCTCGCAGGTTGCGGTTGCTCCAGGCCGGCGAGATCGAGCGGAACACGGCCGGCTCGTCGCTCAGCTCTGGGACGTACCAGGCGATGCCGAAGCCGTCGCCGTTCAGCGGCTCCTCGCGCTCGTGACTTTGGTAGCTCTGATAGATGAGCGAGTTGCTGGGCTCCGTTATCAGGTTGCCCAGCGTCAGCGGCGGGCCAAGGTAGAGCACGAATCGGCACATCGGGGCCGCCTCCGTACCATGCTCACCCGATTGGCGCGGGCGTCGTGCGGTCTGTCAAGGAGCGCGTTTGAAGTGCGCGAGCCCGGCCGCGGGCTCGCCGCCGGAAGCGACGATCAGGTGACGTCTGCGGATTGGCCGGGACGTTCCGCCCGGCGGCGTGCGTCGAGCGCCAGCCAACTCATCCCCGCCGTGGCGCTGGCGAGCAGCAAGGGAAACACGGATGGTGCGCCGCCACGGACCAGCCACGCGAGCGCGAGGTTGCCGAGAATGAGCGCGACCGACAAAGCGAGCGCGACCCACAGGGCCCAGGCGGTCCTGCGGGAGATGAGGACGCTCAGGCCAAGAAAGACCACGCCCAGGACCATGACCAGCGCCCCCGTCGCGAAGGCGGTCAGCGACGGGGCCTGCCGCGTGACGATTCGCGCGACGACCGCCGGTGCCAACCCCCACACCAGCAGCGCGATGCCCAGGACCAGGCATGTGATCTGCGCCCAGCGCCACGTGCGCGGGGTCTTGTCATCGCGACCGGTATCTGCGTGCATCAGCGGCAATCTCCAGCAACAGCCTCAATATGTATCGGGAAATCGGCCGGCGAGCTTTCTCTCGGCCCCCAGGGGCGCGCACGCTCCAGCCGGACGCGACACGTCGCAGACGCGCGGGGCCGACGTGCGCCGCGGCCCGCTGGCTATTATCGGCGGCCGGTCACGTCCGATCATCTGGCCGATGCCCTGGATCACGGGTAGGCTACGAGCACGAGTATCGGGCGGTCTGGCCGATCTGGGCACCACCTTGAGATGAGGCACGAGCATGAGAACAAACGAGCGAGTCCCGGTTCTGGCAGGCACGAGTATGTTCCTGGCGGTGGTTTTGTCGGCTGCCGTGAGCATGGGTCAGGAGACGCGGCCGGCCAAGCCGGAAGAGAAAAAGGAGGCTGGTATGACGACGACGCTGGACAACCTGGTGACGGCGTATAACGGCGAGAGCAACGCCCACGCCCGTTACGTCGAGTTCGCCAAGAAGGCGGACGAGGACGGTTACGGGCAGGTCGCGAGCCTGTTCCGCGCGGCGGCCCGGGCCGAGGAAATCCACGCCGAGACCCACGGGGAAGTGATCAAAAAGCTGGGCGGCACGCCGAAGGCCGACCTCAGGAAGCCCGAGGTCAAGTCGACCCGGGAGAACCTCGAGGCGGCGCTCAAGGGCGAGACGTACGAGCGCGACACGATGTACCCCGACTTCTTGAGGCAGGCGAAGGCCGAGAAAAACCGGGATGCGGTCCGGACCTTTAATTTCGCGCTCTCGGCGGAAACCGAGCACGCCAAGCTCTACAAAGAGGCCCTCGACAACCTCGATTCTTGGAAGGGTGGCAAGAAGGACTTCTACGTCTGCCCGGTCTGCGGGTACACCGTGGTCAAGGTCGACTTCGAGAAGTGTCCCGTGTGCTCTGCGCCGAAGGACAAGTACGAGAAGATCAACTAATGGCCGGCGCGCCACACCGCTGACGCGTGGCGGGAGATGACGATGCTCGGGTCCGCTCTGCTGCCGCCGCCCTTGCCGCCGTGGGACGGGATTCACCCGCTGATCGTGCACTTTCCAATCGCGTTGCTGCTGGTGTCGCCGCTGTTTGTCCTGCTCGGCTTTCTGCCGAAGGTCGGGCGCGGTTTCGCGCTCGCGGGGCTGGTGCTGATGGTACTGGGCACGATCGGTGCCTACGTGGCCGTGGAATCAGGAGAGGCGGGCGCCGAGCTTGTGACGCGCACGCCGGAGGTGGCGCCGGTGCTCCAGCAGCACCGGGAGCTGGCCGACACGGTCCGCGTGCTGTTCACCGTCCTGACGGCCGTATGGGCGGTGTTGCTCTTTGGGCCGGCGTTGCTCAAGAACAAGAAGCTGCCCGCGGCGGCGCCGACCGTGGCGAAGATCGCCTTCCTTGTCGCCTATCTGCTGTGCGCGATCGTGCTCGCTAACGTCGGACACCTCGGCGGGCGGCTGGTGCACCAGTACGGCGTACAGGCGTGGTTTGACGGAAAGTAACGTCGCGGTGTACGTATGCCCTTCCGAGTAAGCTCACATGCACAGGACGAACTGCAGCGGCGCGGGATTCCGCGCGAACATCTCGACGGCGTGCTCGCACACCCCCAGCAAAGCGCGGCGGCCCATGGGGGTGTGGCTGCTCTTTGTGGGGGCGGCGGGAAGAAGGCACCCGGCAGGTCGCACGCAGACGCGACCCGCCCTACGGTGGTGCGGGCGCGCAAAGGGGGCGCGGAAGGCGGCCAGAACCGGGTATTCCGGCGACTGGCGCGCCTTGGGTTCGGAATCAGAATGTGTTTTGGTGTTCTCCGTCCACATGACGTACCGCGTTGTGCAGGCGACGACGACGTGTCACCAGGCAATGGCCAATCGTCGGCCA
>PMMM01000044.1 GCA_003162245.1 Phycisphaerales bacterium | reverse complement strand
TCGTCGTCGCCTGCACAACGCGGTACGTCATGTGGACGGGGGACACCAAAACACATTCTGATTCCGGACCCGAACCGCGCCCGTCAGAAACCGTCAATCCACGGCGCGCATGTCGCCGAAAAAGCCGGTTCTAGCCGCCCTTTGCGCTCCCGCTGCGCGCTCGCCGCATTCCCGAGCGCCTTCGTCCGGCGCGCTTGACCCGTGTGCGGCTTTGGACCACTATGCCGCGGTCTTTCCTATCCCGCGTGCAGGCAGGAGCGGTGTCGGCATGGCGATCAAGCACTTGACCGAGGAGCAGGTCCGGACCTGGACGCTGGAGCAGAAGGACCGCTGGTGGCTGGAGAACGTGTACGGCGGGGACGTCCCGCAGTTCACGATCCGCTCGGGCGTGTGCGGCTTCCTGCTGGGCGGCATCCTGTCGTGCACGAACCTGTACGTCGGGGCGAAGACCGGCTGGACGCTGGGCGTCGGCATCACGTCCGTCATCCTGGCGTTCGTGGTGTTCAAGATCCTCGTCCAGGTCGGGCTGGCGAAGGGCTACTCCGTACTCGAAAACAACATCATGCAGTCGATCGCGACGGCAGCGGGGTACATGACCGCTCCGCTGACCTCGTCGCTGGCCGCGTACATGATGGTCACGGGGCGGATCGTCCCCTGGCAGCAGACGATCCCCTGGCTAATCGGGCTGGCCGTGCTCGGCGTGCTGTTCGCGTTTCCCATGAAACGCCGGTTCATCAACGACGAGCAGCACCCGTTTCCGGAGGGGCGGGCGGCGGGCGTGGTGATGGATGCGTTGCACAGCCAGGAGGCCGGGGCCGTCACGCTGGCGCCAAAGCTGCTGGTGTGGTGCGGGGTCGTCAGCGCGATCCTGAAGTTCTGGCAGGCCGGAGACATTCTTAAGAAGCTGCATCCAAAGTTCTGGGTGCTACCGGAATTCCTCGACGAGTGGGTTTACCGGCGCGGCTGGAACCCCAGCATCATGGGCACGTCGCTGAAGGAACTGAGCATCCGCCCCGAGCTGGACATCGCGATGATCGGGGCCGGCGGGCTGATGGGGATTCGCACGGCGCTATCGCTGATGCTGGGGGCGTGCATCAACTACTTCATCCTGGCGCCGATCATGATCGAGCGCGGCGACATCCTCGGGAAAGTGAACGCCCTCGGCGAGACGGTCTACGGGTTCCGGCAGATCACGTACTGGGCGCTGTGGGGCGGCGTGGCGACGATGACTGTGGCGTCGCTCTTCGCGTTCTTCGCGAAGCCGGCGATGCTCGTCAGCGCGTTCCGCGGGCTGTTCGGCGGCAAGCGGCTGAGCGAAGACCCGCTGCGGCACATCGAGCTGCCGATGCCGGTGTTCGTGATCGGCATTCCGATCGTGGGGGCGTGCGTCGTGTGGATGGCGAACACGTTCTTCGGCGTGCCGTGGTACTGGGCGGCGGTGGCGGTGCCGCTGGTGTCGGTGTTCTGCTTGATCGCGGCGAACTCGACGGCGCTGACCTCGATCACGCCGACAGGGGCGATGGGCAAGCTGACGCAGCTCACGTTTGCGGCGCTGGCGCGCGGGGACATCGGGACGAACCTGATTACGGCGGGGATCACGGGCGAGGTCGCCAGCCACTCGTCGAACCTGCTCATGAACATCAAGCCGGGGTACATGCTGGGCGGCAAGCCGCGGCTGCAAGCGCTGGGGCACTGCGTGGGGGCGGTGTCGGGGGCGCTGGCGTCGGCGCTGGTGTTCTATCCGCTGTTCCTGCGCGGCAACCCGGACAACTTGATCAGCGAGCAGTTCGCGATGCCGGGGGCGGCGATCTGGAAGGCGGTTGCGGAGATTCTGACCGAGGGGCTCGGGATGCTGCCGACCACTGCGATCTGGGCGGCGGGCATCGGCATCCTGGTCGGCATCGGGCTCGAGATCGTGAAGATGCTGACGAAGGGGAAGTTCCCGATCTCCGGCGTCGGCTTCGGGCTGGCGTTCGTGATTCAGTTCAACACGTGCCTGGCGATGGCGTTTGGGGCGTTCGTGTTCTGGGTGGTCGAGCAGATCTGGAAGTCGCCCGAGGCGCGGATGAACAAGGTGGTCGTGCAGAACCAGGAGCCGATCTGTGCGGGCGTGATCGCGGGCGCGGCCCTGATGGGGATTGCGCTGATGGTGTACCAGTACGTGCTGGCCGGCGGGTAGCGGGAGGTCTTGAGTTGCGGCAACGACTTTCCCTTTTCGTGACTGTTTTGGCGCTGGCGGGTGCGCTGACGGGCTGCCGGCCGGAGTTGCCGGCGGATTCGGATGCGATCCTGTACTACCTCCGCAACGCGCGGGTGCAGGGGGAAGTGAAGCGGGCGTGGCCGGAGGGGCAGAAGTACGTGGACGACGTCTTGCGCGCGGACGCCAAATTGCAGCGGGAACTGAATGCCCTGTTAGCTTGGCAGAACGTCGACACGCTGTGGGACCCCGCCGATCCGCGCTGGCAGGATCCCAACGCGGTCGCCGGGCAGATGAGTGAGTTGACCAAGTTACTGGGGGAAGGGCACACCAAGCGCCAGGAGTTGCTCGACGGATTGCAGAAGACCATAGCCGAGGTCCCGCCGAGCTTGAACCTCGCCGGCGACCGGCAGGCCACGTTCATCGAACAAGTCTGGCAGGCGCTGGGGTTGCCGGGGCCGGGGTTGGACGCCGACGTCCGCCAGTCGCTTACCGGGCTCGAAGAGGCGCCTCAGGCGCACCAGCGGCTTCTCAAGCTCGTGCAGGAATCGGCCGCGAAGCCCGATCCACAGGCGAAGACGCTCGCGTTCGATGACCCCGCGCGCCGCCAGCAATTCACCCAGGCCTACGGCGACGTGCAGGCACTTCTGCAGCAGCGCCGGGCGGAATTCGTGCGGCGTGCAGAAGTGGGATTGACGGCGCCGCGCCCGTCGGGTCAGGACGATCGAGCCCCGCGTCATCACACCTATCGGCGGGCGTATCTCCGCAAGCAACTCGAGGCGGCTGTCAAAAACCTCGCGACCGCGTTGGAGAGGGCGCGGGCGGAGTTGAAGCAGGCCGAGAAACAGGCCGGCGCGCCGGCCCCGGCCGACGCCAAACAACGTGCGTCGGCTGAGCGGCAAGTCGAGTTCCTCAAAGGGCACACGGTCAACCTCGAACAACGCTGGACCGCGCTGAAGGCTCGCGTGGATGAGATCCTCAAGAAGTCGAAGGCGGCGGCGGGCTAGCGGGCCGTGATGCCGGTGGATTTCACCGCGACGGCCGTGCTCGAATTGCTCGTGATCGGGCTGGTGGCGGGCGGGATGGGCGGGATGCTCGGCGTCGGCGGCGGGATCGTCATGATCCCGGCGATGACGTTCGTTCTGGGGGACGTTTTCGGGCGGGACTCGTTCCACGCGTACAACCTGGCGTCGATTAGCACCGCGATGATCCTCGCCATCCCGGCGTCCATCCGGCACACGCGGGCCAAGGCGGTGGTTTTCCCGCTGCTGCCGGGGATCGTGCCGCTGGCGCTGGTCGGGGTCGTGGGCGGGGTGCTGGCCGGCAGCACGCTGCTGGGCGAGGGCACGCGCGAGCTGAAACGCATCTTCGGCGCGTTTCTCGAAGTCGTGGTGCTCGTCAGCTTGTTTCAGGAGTGGCGCACGCGGCAGGGCGAGCCGCACTTGACGAGCGCGTGTCCGGTGCCGAGCCGGCAGCGGGGGCGCATCGGGTTGCTGGTCGGGCTGCCGTCGGGGTTTATCGCCGGGCTGCTGGGCATCGGCGGCGGCGTGTGGGCGGTGCCGGCGCAGACGCTGCTGCTGGGCGTGTGCCTGCGGAACGCGATCGCGACGTCGATGGTCATGATCATCGCGGTCGGCGCGGCGTCGTCGCTGGGGATGACGCTGAAGCTGGCGCAGGTGGCCAGCGAGCCGCCGCTCCACCATGTGGCCTGGTGGTTGACGCTGTGGCTGGCGCCGGGGGCGATGGTGGGCGGCTGGTGCGGCGCGAGCCTCGCTCATCGGGTGCCGGTACGCTGGTTGCGCTACGCGTTCCAGACGCTGCTCGCGGCCAGCGGGCTGCGGTTGATCTTCCCCTGAACCGTCGGCGGTCGCGGGGGAGTCCAAACCGCGAGCGGTAGCGAGCATCGCTGCCGGCGAATTCCGGCCTGACCGGCCGCAAAACACTCGGTGTGGGCTACGAACGCAGCCCCGGCACGTCGATGCCCTTGGTCCGCGCCACTTCGATCGCCCTTTCGTACCCCGCGTCGGCGTGACGCATCACGCCCGTCGCCGGGTCGGCGGTGAGGACACGCTGCAAGCGCTTCTCCGCCTCCGCCGTGCCGTCGGCGACGATCACCATGCCGGCGTGCAGCGAATAGCCGATGCCGACGCCGCCGCCGTGGTGGATCGAGACCCACGACGCCCCGCAGGCGACGTTGCTCATCGCGTTGAGCATCGGCCAGTCGGCGATGGCGTCGGAGCCGTCCTTCATGCCTTCGGTTTCGCGGTTCGGCGACGCGACGGAACCGCAGTCGAGGTGGTCGCGGCCGATGACGATCGGGGCGGAGACCTTGCCGGTCCGCACGAGGTCGTTGAAGACCTTGCCCATCTTGGCCCGCTGGCCGTACTTGAGCCAGCAGATGCGCGCCGGCAGGCCCTGGAAGGCGACCTTCTCGTGGGCGAGGCGAATCCACCGGCACAGGTGCTCTTCCTCGGGAAACGTCGCCAGCACGGCCTCGTCGGTCGCGTGCAGGTCGGCGGGGTCGCCCGAGAGCACCGCCCAGCGGAACGGGCCGGAGCCTTCGCAGAACAGCGGGCGGATGTATTCAGGGACGAAGCCGGGCACGTCGAACGCGTCGGCGACGCCGGCTTCCTTGGCGTGCCCGCGCAGGTTGTTGCCGTAGTCGAACGTGACGGCGCCGCGGCGCTTCAGTTCCAGCATCGTCCGCATGTGCTCGGCCATCGTGCGGAGCGCTTCCTTGACGTAGCGCTCCGGGTCTTTGCGGCGCAGCTCGAGCGCGGCGTCGTAGGACATGCCGTTGGGCACGTAGCCGTTGAGCGGATCGTGGGCGGAGGTCTGGTCGGTAAGCACGTCTGGCGTAATGTTGCGTTGCAGCAGGACCCGCAGCACGTCGGCGATGTTGGCAACCAGCCCGACGGACAGCGCCGTGCCTGTCTTCTTGGCCTGGAGTACCCAATCCAGCGCCTCGTCCACGCTGTCCGTCATCTTGTCGCAGTAACGCGTGCGGAGCCGCCGCTCGATGCGTTCGCGATCCACCTCGACGCACAGCGCGGCCGCCCCGTTGAACGTCGCCGCCAGCGGCTGAGCGCCGCCCATACCGCCGAGGCCACCGGTGACCAGCAGGCGGCCTTTGAGCGTGCCGCCGAAGTGCTTTTTGGCGCAGGCGGCGAACGTCTCGTACGTGCCCTGCAAAATCCCCTGCGTGCCGATGTAAATCCAGCTCCCGGCGGTCATCTGGCCGTACATGGTCAGGCCGAGGGTTTCGAGCCGGCGAAATTCGTCCCACGTCGCCCACTTGGGCACGAGCATCGCGTTGCTGATGAGGACGCGCGGGGCGTCCGGATGGGTTTTGATGACGCCGACCGCCCGGCCGGACTGCACGAGCAGCGTCTCGTCGTTTTCGAGCCGGCGCAGCGTCGCGACGATGCGGTCGAAATCCGCCCAACTGCGGGCGGCCTTGCCGCTGCCGCCGTAGACGATCAGCTCGTCCGGCTTCTCGGCCACGTCGGGGTCGAGGTTGTTCATNNGCATCCGCAGCGCGGCTTCCTGCTGCCAGCCCTTGCAGGACAGCGTTTTTCCGCGCGGGGCGTGGACGGTGCGGGCACCGACAGGCTTGGACGACATGCGTGGCTCCTCGGATTCCAGCGTGGATGGCGGCGATTATAGCGGGAGGCGTACGCGCTTAGCAGCCCACCCGGTACCACATCAACTGCATCACCAGGCCGAGCACGGCAAGGCTGACGCCGAGGTTCGCGATGCCGCCGCCGCCGACTTGGCCGCCGGAGCGCCGGATTTGCTGCTTCGCAGAGCCGCGCAGCGCAATCGCGAAGAAGCCCAGCGGGAGGCCGAGGAACGGAATGAAGGCGCAGAAGCCCAGGGCCAGGGCGGCGATCGCACTGCCCGGCACGCGCGCGGGGGGGCCGAAGCGATGTCGCACCCGTCCCGCCCTGACGCCGAGCGCCTGCCCGCACGTCGCGCAGTAGAGCAGCGGCACCCCATCGCGGGCCTTGGTCGTGCGCCCGCAACGGCCGCACGTGCGCGCCTCGGGTTCGTTCGGCACGCTGCTCACGTGGTGCCTCCCTCGCCGCTGCCGTCCGCACGGACTGGTGGCCGCGGCTCCTCCGCGCGCGCCGTGACGATGCACGCATCCTGAATCGACCGCCCCAGCAGTCGGGCCACCGGCACGTCGACGCCGGTGCGCTCCGGCAGGTTCGCATTCGACACGACGAGGCGGTCGCGATTCTCCGACAGGCCGACGAGCGTGTCGTCGCAGGCCCACGCCCGGCGGATCGGCGTCGTCGCGGTTAGCAGCCGCGCGACCAAACCTTCGTCGCCATAGATTCCGAGCACGCCGTCCGCGCGGGCGGGAATGACCAGCTCGACCAGGTCGTCCCAGCGCCGGGCGTGGACGGACTCGATCGGCTCGGCCCGGCGGTGCAGCACCTGCCACACGTTCGGCGTGTCCCAACAATCCTCCACAACCAGCCCGTCGGACGTGGTCACGTAGACGGTCCGATCCAGCACCGCGATGCCGTGTACCGACCCGCGCCCGATCGGCAGCGTGTGGCGGCGTTGGCCGTCCGGCGCCAGCACGTGCACTTCGTCGTCCGCGCCAAAAAGAACGTGCCCATCCGCCGTCACCGTCGCGGCCCGCACCGTCTTCGGCACGCCGTTGTCGGGCCGCAGGAGGGCCTCGGCGGCGTCGGGTTTTTCCAAGGGCCACGACCAGCAGCCAAGCTGCGAGTGCGTCGCCACCAGCCGATCGCCGGCGATCACGGCGGAGTTGAAGCCGGTCGTGGGTTTGCCGGCGTCGCGGACCGTGTAGCAGCGTGCGATGGTTCGATCCGCGGCGGAGACGGCCCAGACGCCAGTCGCCGCTCCGATCAGCAGCCACCCGTGCCCGGCGTCGTACGTCACCGAGCGCAGCCCGCCCAATTCCGGCGGCAAGTCAAAGCGGTGCGCGATCGTGTCCGGCCGCGCGGGGTCGAGCCACGCGCTCGCTTGGCTCGTGAGCACCACGATGGCTTGCGCCACTTCGCGGTCGGGCGTGAGACGCCAGAGGTTCTCCAGCAGCCGGCCGCGTTCGCCGGGCGTCAATGTCGGCAGGAGTTGGTGCCATTGCACACTGCCGTCGCTCGCGGCGGCGGCCTTCAGCTTCGCGAGAATCGTGCTGAGGTCGCTGAGGCGGCGTTGCGTGACGGCCAGGGCCGCGCGCTCCACTACGCCACGGGCTTCGAGGGCCTTCATGCGGCGGGTCGCATCGCGCTGCAGCGCATCCTGCTCGGCGAGCGTGCGGCTCGTGAAGGCGACCGTGCCGAGGCGCTCCAGCAGCAGGCCGGCGGAGAAGAGGAATTCCTGCAGCTCGGCGCGCAGCCGTTCGAGCAGGGCGTCGCGCTGATCGTCGTCCACGAGCTGCCGCGTGGACTTTTCGCGAATGAACGCACGCAGCGCGGCCGGTGCCCCCGCATTCGCAACCGCCTCCGCGAGCCGGTCCAGCGTCAGCTCAGACTCGCCGAGCAGCGACGTGTGCAAGGCGGCCAAGTCGTCGTCCCGTGCGGGCCAGCGCACCAGCAGCTCGACGCTGGCCTGCACGGCGTGATCATCCGCCGGCGGGGCGTCGTCGAGCGCGAGCGGGACGGTGATGGCGCGGTTGCGTACGAGCACGAGCGTATCGTCGCGCTCGACGCGCGGGTCCTCGCCGGCGGGGACGAAGCGCCGCCGCCCGTCCGCGCGCACGACCAGTCCCATCCACGTGTCCGGAATGGGCGTCGCGGCCAGCAGGCTCCGCGGCCAGGCGTCGCCCTTGCAGCGCAGGGCGACGACCTGCGCGTCGGTCAGTCGTTTCAATGGTTCTGGGGCCATCACACGTTTGCGAGCAGCGCGTAACGCGCCACGCGTAACGCGCCACTCGCCGCTCTGAATTCTGAATTCTTAATTCCCGATTCTCAATTCTCCGTCGCCCACTTTTCGAACTTCTCCACGTCGCGCTGGCCGACCGACGGCGGCATGTCCGCCAGCACCGCCTGCATGTCCGCCATGTTTATGTTACGCGGCGTGGCCCCCGCTACCGATTCCAAAAACGGGCGACTTGCGGAACGCTCGGCCAGCGCCTTGATGTCCGCCCCGCTGTAGCCGGCGGTCAGCTCGACCAGCTTCGAAAAATCGATGTCGTCCGCCACCGGCCGCTTGCCCAGGTAGATTTCGAACAGCTTGAAGCGGGCCTCTGCGTCGGGCAATGGCACGTAGATCTTCGCGTCCAGCCGGCCGGGCCGCAGCATCGCCGGGTCGAGGCTCCAGGGCTCGTTCGTCGCACCGAGGAACATCAGGGCGCGGTCGCTCTTGCGGTCAAAGCCCTCGATTTCCTGGAGAATCTGCGGTACGACGCGCTGCATGACCGTCGATTGCTGGTCGCGCCGCCGCGGCACGAGCGCCTCGACCTCGTCCATGAAGATGACGGACTTACTCTCGGCCTTGGCGGCTTCGAAGAGCTTCTTGATGTTCTGCTCGGCCTCGCCGACCCATTTGCTCATGATCTGGGCCGGGCTGATGACGAACATGGTTGCGTCGAGCTCGGCCGCGATCGCCTTGGCGAACATCGTCTTACCGGTGCCCGGCGGCCCGAACAGCAGCACGCCGCCGCCCACCGTGATGCCGTAACGCTGGGCCAGCTCGGGATGCTGAAACGGGTACAGCATCTTGAGCTGGATTTCGCCCTTCACGTCGTCGAGGCCGGCGATGTCGGCGAACTTGACGTTCGGCTTCTCGCGGACGATCCAGTCGTCGGCCTTGGTCTCGGCCTCTTCACCGTCGCGGGCCCGATCCCGCCGCGCCCCGCCGCCCGGCCCCCGCGCCGCCCGCCGGTCGCAGTCCTTGGCCAGCTCGAGCAGCTCCTTGGCGTACGTCTCCTGCTCGCCACGCTGGGCGGGGTCCTTGTTGGCCTCGGAAATCTCGATCATGCACTCCGCGGCCTGGATGAGATACGGCTTGGCCGCGACATAGTCCCCCTCCCGCATCGCGGCGAGGCCTTTGTCCTTCAGACGCTTGAACGTGGCGAAGGTGGCGGGCATAGCGTTCCGTCAATTGGTAGCGCGGCTTTCGCTCAGTAACGCCGTCGTGCTCTCCCGCGGCGGATAGAACGCGCCGCGAATACTGTGCCGCAGCCTCAGCGCGGCGGTTCCGTTTTTTCATCGCTGGCGGTGGGTGAAGCCTCTCCGGTAGTGCCGGCCCGCGCCGCAGGGCTTGAGGCTCCGTCGGTTTCAGCCCTCAACCGCTCCAGCTTGGCGAGCCAATCCCCAAAATGGCGGCATTTCTGCCGCAACACGTCAAGGCCGATTCGCTGGGCGATGATCGGGCTGTTCGTCTTCTTTCGGTAGGCCCTCACAACGCTCATGATGCGCCGCGAGGGACAAGTCTCGTAGCTGTCGTTGATCGCCTCGGGGTCGCTGGCAGCGGCGAGGATCGTAGTAAACTGATCCGCCAGATACTGAATCGGCCAACCGCAAAGAGCCGCAGAAACCTCTGCTAAGCGGCTCACGTCCGCGAACATCAGCGCCTCAAACTCATGAACCTGAACGTACGGAATGAGCTGTCGGCGATCAAAACGGTCTCCAACGTACTCAGCGAGGTCATTGAGTATTGCCGCCTCGACGTGCGAGCCGCGCTGTTCGTAGGGCAGCCGCGCCGCCTCCGTACGCCCTGGCCAATCCTTCGGCATGGCGTAGAAGTCGAACATGGTCGTGCAATAGCGGCCCTCCTTCAGCGTGCGGACGATGTCGTTCCGAGCCACCTCCCACTTGCGCACGCCGCCCTGCTTGCGTGTCTTCCCCGACAGAACGGCCCAAATCGCGATGCCTCCCGCGCCAAGATGCTCCGCCAAGACATCGCGGACGAAGGTCTGCTCCGTTTGGCCCTCGACAATCGCGACGATCTCATTCATGGCTGGGCCCGGCCTGCACGACGTTCTTCTGCCACAGTTCGCCGACCGAGTACTCCGCCAGCCACTCGGCGAGGGCGGTAGAATTGAGCTGCTCGAAGACCGACCGCGCATCGCGGCGGTTCACAACCACGACCTGCTCCGCGGAGAAATGGTCCAGCAGCGTCGCCGACTGTGTCGAGATGATGACCTGCGTGCGCTCCGCAGCCGACTGAATCAAGTCCGAGAGCACGCTGAGCGCATACGGGTGCAACCCAAGTTCCGGCTCGTCGATGACCATGCTCGCCGGCAGCGCCGGCTGCAGCAGACTCGTCGCCAGACACATGAACCGCAGCGTGCCATCGGACAACTGGTGTGGTTGGAATGGGTAGTCGCTTCCCTTCTGACGCCACTGAAGACGGACCTTCTCCTCGCCGCCCTTCTCCTTCGCCTCCAGCCAAAACTCGTCGAAAAACGGCGCGACCAGGCGAATCGTATCCCGGATAAGCGCGTAGTTGCCGGGCCGCGATCGCTGCAGCTCCAGCAGATAGGCCGCAAGATTGGATGCGTCGGGCCGGAGTTGATGATTGTCGTGCACGGACTGTTCCCGCCGCAGAGGGGCAAGCATGCTCGTGTCGTGAAAGTGGTAGACCGTCCAGGAAGAAACGGATTCGTACACGTAATGGGGAACGCCGCGCCCTCGGCCGAACGTGGCCGGATCGTCCTTGCGGGCCGGCAGGCAAGATTCTCGGCTGCCCTTGCCGAGCGAGTGCAACTCCCCCATTTTGTTACCACCGGTGTACTGCACGCGCTCGTCGGCGATCAGTAGACGGCCGTCCGCGGTGGGCTGAAGATCAAACTCGTAGACGTTTTCCCCGAATTCAAGGTGAGCAGCGATCTGAGGTGTGTTCTTAGGGCCTAGAAAGAAAAAGCCGTCGGCGCCGCCCGAACTTTCTACGAATTGAACCAACACCCCATCAGCCATCGCCCGCAAGAGCCGGAAGAAGTCGACGAAGTTGCTCTTGCCGGCGCCGTTGGCGCCGATCAACACGGTGAGACTTCCGAGCGCGAAGTTGTCGAGGGCTTCGATTGATTTGAAGCCCCGCAGCGTGAGTGTCTTCAGGGCGCTTCCCATGGTCGACCTCGCCAGCTATGCGTCCGACCGTCAATAGTGCGATGGCCCGTATCGGTCACTTACTTCGTCTCCTTCTGCCCCTCGCCCTTCAGCGCATTCAGCTCCGCCCGCAGCGCACTGATCTGCTGCGTCTCGCGGGCCTGCTCGACCTGCTCTTCCGCCGCGATCATGCGGTCGATCTCCTCGTCGCTGACCGCCTCGGTCGCGGCCTGGGCCACGTCGGCGGCGGCGCCTTCCTCCATGCCGTCGAGGAACAGGGTCATCCGCTCTTCCATCGTCTGCGACTGGGCCATCGCCTTCTCCCAGTCCATCTGCGTCTTCATCAGGTTCGTCTCGCCGTACAGCCGGCTGACCTCGCCCGCCATGAGCTTCATCGCGTTGGCGAAGTCGGCGGACGCCTCGGCTTGCCGCTTGATCAGCAGGGCGTTCTTGACCGCCAGGAGCTGCCGTTCGAGCAGCTTCTTGATGGTGGCGGTCTTCCGGAGCGAGTTGCGGACGAACTGGTAGCTCGCCTGGTCGCCGATCTGCTTGGCGTGCCGCGCGTTCTTGACGAACTCGTCGGAGAACTTGCTCTGCTCGGAGATCGCCTTCTCGATCCGGCGGATACCCTGCCGGATCTTGATGTCGCGCTCGAGGCGACGCTCGTCGTTGCTCTTAAACAAGGCCATGGTCACCTCACGATCCGAACCCCGCACGCGAGTGCGGGGCCCGGCCCCGGCCTTGCAGCCGGGCTTCTGATTACGCGTCCGCGGCTCCCCGCTCTCTTACGCGCCGCTCCGCCTCCTCGAACGCGGAAGCCGTGTCTTTGATGAGTCCGGCGTCCAGGTCGTTCCAGATCTTCATCAACTCCTGCCCCGCAGGCGACAGGCCGGCGGCGCCTTCGTCGGCAGCGTGGCCCAGCGCCAAAATCTCGTCGAGGCGTTCTTGGTAGATTTCCGACGTCACCGAATCGCTCTCGATCAGCCGCGCGATCGTCGCCAGGTCGCCCTCGCGGATCGTGATGCGGCCGGCGTCCGCGAGCCGGCTGGCCGACGCGTTCTCGCGCAGCATCCGCAGCCGCGAGACCGTCAGCAGCTCCTTACTGCGAATGTTGAGCTGTCGGGCGATCATCATCTGCTCGGTGTGCTGCAAGTCGAACTGCTGGGCGTACGTCCGCCGCATCTCCGGCGTCTTCTCTTTCGCCCCCTGCTCGACGAGCTTCTGCTTGCCGGCGGCGAGCTTGCGGATGCGGGCCTGCATCCGGTCGCGCTCGTTGGTCAGCAGCATTTCCTGGGCGCGCAGCTCGGCCGCGTTCATCGTCGTCAGCGTTTTGCGCTTCGTCGTCAGCCAGTCGAAGAAGTTCATCGGTAGCTCTCAACCTCCCGGCGTTCACGTCATTTCCGGCCGTGCCTTGCTCTTGTCCGCCGGCGCCGCGGCCGGCGGCTCTTTCGCCGCCGCACGCTCGGGGGCGGCCTTCGTCGGCTCGGCGGCTGTCGTCCGCTGGCTCGCCGCCTGTTTGAATTCTTCCAAAATGGCCGCTTCTTCTTCGGCCATCAGCGGCGTTTGGGCGCCGACCTCGATGCTGGCGGCCAAATCGGCGTTCGCGGCCAGTTCCGCGATCACCTGCTCGGCCTCGGCCGCCTCTTTCGTCAGTTCCTCGGCCTTCGGCAACGCCACCCGCTTGCCCTGCTCGGCCAGCGTCTGGTGATGAATGTGCGTGCCGATAATGTCGATCTGCTGCGTCAGGACGGTGGCCTGCGCCTGCACGCGCCGCAACTCCCGCCGCGTCCGCACGAGCTTGCCGGCGAGCTGCTTTTTCTCGACGTCGGTCTTGGCCGCCGCCCCCTGCTCGACCGTCTCGCGCTCGTCTTTTTCCAACGCACCGAGCCGCTGGTCCAGCTCGTGCCGGTCTTGCTCCAGCTTGACGCGCTGGGCCGTCAACTCGCGCACCCGCTCGGCCGCGGTCGGCTTCATCCTCAGCAGCTTCCGTATTCGGCTCCATACGCTCATCGTGTCGCCCTCTTGTGCCAGCGGACTGCGACAGATGTGAATCGTGCCCTCATGCACGACCGTCAGCAAGCGCGAATCGTGCCGGCACGCCTGACGCACCAGCGCCTCCGTCCGCCCGGCCGGCAACCCCAGCGCCTCGGCCAGCTCCGCCACCGAGACGCCACGCGACTCGAGCTGCGCGGCGTTCTGCTCCAGATGGTGCAGCACCCGCTTGAGCTGCTCGTCCTGCGACTCCAACTCGAATAGCTTCGCCCACCCACCGCGGCGGACCGCGTCGGACAGCTCAATGTCCCACCCGCCGTCCGCCCGCCCGCCGAGCAGAACCAGCGCCGGCTGCTCGCCGCGATGGACCAGCGCGCGAGCTTCCGCCGTGAATCCGGTCGCGCTGGCAAACACCACGCCCGTCGGCCGTTCGCGCTGCGGCAGAAGCGCATAGTGCGCCAACGCATCGAGCACCTGCTCGCGCCCGATCGGCCCCGGCGTGTCGCCCGCCAGCAGTATTTCAATTGGTGCCAGCACCTGCGCCCGCACCCGCGCCACCGTGGCGTAGAACGGTCCGAATACCCGGCGTTTGAAGCGGAATTGCTGGGCGCGTGTGCCCGGCAGGGTTTCGAGCAGGTCGCGCTCGGGGCGGCCGAGCCGCGTCAGCGTCGCCCGCACCGCGTCGATGCCGTCCGGCACCGTCTCCAGCTCAAACCGGTCCGCCGGGATGCCCCGCCGCAGCACCGCCTTGGCGCGGCTCTGAAGTTGACGGAGGAACTGCTCCTCGAATTGTCGCTGCCGGCTGCGTTCATCCATAGTTGTCAACGTCGCTGTCTTCGAGCGGTCGCCCGCAGCGGGCACAGAACCGCGCGTTGTCCGGGTTCAGATAGCCGCATAGTGGGTTGGCGCACAAGCGCACCGGGCGCGTGTAGACGGTGCGCTCCTGCCGCCGGGCGCGGTGCTCGGCCCGCGTGAATGGGCGGGCCGCGAAGCGCAGCATCCGCCAGAGGGCCTCCAGCACGAGAGCAAACACGCCCACCAGGCCGAAGATCAGCAGCCCGCCGATGATGACCAGGTCGCCCAGAATCATCGCGGATCAAGCCTCGGTCGACGCGAGGGCCGCCCCGCAGAAGATACAGAACCGATCCTGTAGCCCCGGATAGCCGCCGCACGAAGCGCAGCGGAGCACCTGGGCCGCCAGTTGGAAGCCACACGCAACGCAAAACTGGTCTTCCGCCTCCACCGGCCGCCGGCAGCCGGGGCAGTGCGTAAGCTCGTGGCCCCGGCGGCGTGGCGGCGCGACCCGCTCCGTGGGTAGTGCGACCCAGTGTGCCGGTGGGCCGTCGCGTGGCGAAGAGCGTAGCCGCGTGTCGAGGTCGTCGGACGCGGCTTCGGCACTCTCGTAGCGCCGGTCGTAGCGCGTATATAGCCGCCGGAAGACCTCGTCGAGCGCGGCGGGCATGCCGGCCCGCAGCGTACTCGGTAGCTCCGTCCCCGCGGGACGCTCGCCGATGAGCATTTCATGCAGGATCACGCCGACGGCGTAGAGATCGGCGCGCGCGTCCGGGTTTTGTCCGCCGTCGCGCACCTCGGGGGCCATGTAAGCGAGCGTGCCGGCGATCGCGCCGCTCTGGGCGTCGCGCTCGAGCGAGGCGGACTGCACGACCAACGAGCGCAACGCGTCGGCGTTGCCCACGCCGAGGCCGAAGTCGCCGATCTTCACGTCGTCCAGCGCAAGCGCCGCCAGCGGCCGGTCGTCCAGACGCAACAGCACGTTGCCGGGCTTGAGGTCGCGATGCACGATCTGGGCCGCATGGGCGGCGGTCAGTCCGCGGAGCACGCCGCGCAGGACGAGCAGCGCTACATCCACCGGCATTCCCTGCGGGTGGTCGGCGATGACCTGACGCAGCGATGGCCCCTTGACGAGTTCCATGACCAGGTAGGGCGGGTCGGCGTACGGGTCCAGCCCAAGCACCCGGACGATGTTCGGGTGCTGCAGGCCGTGCACGACGACCCCCTCGCGCTGCAAGTAGCGCACGTACTCGGGCTCGGTGGGCAGCTTGACGGCGACGCGCTCATTTTCCCAGACGTGGTGCCGGGCTTGCCAAACCTCGCCGAACGTGCCCGCGCCGACGCACTGCTCCAGCACGTATTCGCTGACGCGCACGCCGGGTTGGTACTTGGTCGTCATGGCCTCGCCCGCCTACCCGCCTGTCTGCTCGGACAGGTATTCGGTCACCAGATAATTATACGTTCCCGCGAGCGCCAGCGCGGCGAGCGCGGCCAACCAGCCCCAGCCGCCCGCGGGCCAGCCGCGCAGCAGAACCAGCCCGGCGACGGCATCTACAACCGCCAGCACGGCCAGCAGCACGACGCCGGCCCAGTTCGAGCCGATCTCCAGGATGCGCTTCACGAAGAAGCGCGTGATCCACGGCACCGCGGCTGCGATGGCGATCCACATCGCGGTCCGCCAGGTCGCATTCCAGATCGCCATCCGGCGGTCCGGACCCATCTGCCAGATCGCGACGCCGAGCGCAATGAGCAGGCCGAGGACGACCCAGCCGAGGGCCTTCTCGGCCAGTCTGCTCAGAATGCCGCCGCGCGGAGCTTCCATCTTGTTTAAGTGTAATCCATGCAAGCACTAGCGCGAATTACAAACCCGCGGCATTTCCGGAACGCCCGCGGCGCACCGTCCACAGTTGAATTCGCTCGCGGCGCGGGTTCCTTCGCGCCGGAACGACTGGCCGCGGCCGACATTCGCGGATACGTTACCGGAGTCCATCAGCAGGTATGGGGCCATGAGACAGCTCTGCGCAGGTAATCCGGTCACGATCGAGGCGGCGCACGCCCTGTTGAGCGAGCAGGACATCGAGGTCCGGCTGTTCGACGAGGCGACCGCCCGTGCGCAGGGCGGCTTTTCGTTTCGGCGCCCCGTCTCCGAACTCTGGATCGTGAACGACGCTGATCTGCCGCGCGCCGCGGCGCTCGTCGCCGAGTTCCTGGCCGGACGCCGGCCAGCGGCCGACCGGCGCGAGCCGTGGAAGTGCCCGGCGTGCGGGCAGACGATCAGCGGGCAATTCACCGAGTGTTGGAACTGTGTGCTCGACCCGGACGAGGACGATCCGCGCCGCAATCCGGAAGCGAAATGCGACGAGTGCGGCTACCTGCTTTACCGCCTGCCCGAGCGCCGCTGCCCGGAGTGCGGCACGGAGTTCTGAGCGCGGCGGCGATCCGCAGCAAGAAGTGATTTGCCTATGAAGCGGCTCTACACCGGCGAGTTCCTGGACGTCGAGGCTCTCCGAGCGCGGCTGGCCCAGGAGGGCATCGAGGCGGTCGTGCTCAACCAGGCGGTGGGCATGGCGGGCGGCGATATTCCCTTCGTCGTCGCGTGGCCGGAACTCTGGGTGGCGCACGACGAGGATGAGCCGCGCGCCCGCGAGGTCGCCGAGCGCTATCTTGCCGACAAGGCGCCGGGGGCCGAGAAGCGCCCGCCCTGGAAATGCCCGCGCTGCGGTGCGATGATCGAAGGCCAGTTTACGGACTGCTGGAACTGCACGCTGACGGCTGCGGAGCCGGACCCGCGGCACAACCGCGACGCGAAGTGCGAGCAGTGCGGTTATTCGCTATACAAGCTTCCCGAGCGCCGCTGCCCGGAGTGCGGGACGGGGTTCTGATGCCGACCCCGGTGCAATGTACCGCACCTGGATCGAAAAGGTGCACCGCCGTGCCGCGACTCTACATTGGCGAAGCGTTGGACGTCCACGCCCTCCGCAGCCTGCTCGCGCAGGAGGGCATCGAGGCCGTCGTGCTCAATCAGACGCCGGCCAGCGCAAGCGTGGACGTTGCTTCCTTCGCAACCTGGCCCGAGTTGTGGATCGCGAACGAGGAAGATGAGCCCGCGGCCCGTGCGATCGTCGAGCGGTATCTCGCGGATAAGGCGCCGCGGGCCGAGAAACGCCCCGCATGGAAATGCCCGCGCTGCGGCGAGATGATCGAGGTCCAGTTTACGGACTGCTGGCGCTGCACTGTGACGACGGAGGATGATCCGCGACTCGATCCCGCTTCGCGCTGCGCGGAGTGCGGCTACCGGCTGTACAAGCTGCCGCTCCGCCGCTGCCCCGAGTGCGGCACCGAGTTCTGACTCGAATTTCGCAGGAGGTTCGCGATGCCGGCCCGCAAGGCACGTCCCACGCTCCAGACTGCCCAGCAGCATTTGGAGACGTTTCCGAATCCCAGCCCGCAGCGCGACTACGTGATCTGCCACGTCGCGCCGGAATTCACCAGCCGCTGCCCCGTCACCGGGCAGCCGGATTTCGGCACGGTCACGATCGACTACGTTGCGGACAAGCTCTGCGTGGAACTGAAGAGCCTGAAGCTCTACCTCCAGTCGTTTCGCGACCAGGGCATCTTCTACGAGGCGGTTACGAACCGAATCCTCGACGAGCTGGCCGCCACGATCCGGCCCCGCTGGATGCGCGTCCGTACAGACTGGACCCCTCGCGGCGGGATGCACTCCACAATCACGGCGGAGTACGCCGCAGCAGGTCGAGGCTCGAAGCGCGGGCGCGCGTAGCGCCGTGGGGCCGCGCCCGTCGAGCAGCCATCGTTCCGTGCGCGCTCCCGTAGGCGCGACCAGTGGCGTAGACCGAGGGGCGAAGCTATTGCCAAACCATCCCATTGTGCTATACTTGTTAATATGGGCAAGATGGAGAAGATGTGGACCGCGTAACCGCCAAAGCGAATCGAGACGGGCACATCCCCCTGAAGCACGTCTTCACGACGGGCGAGGTCGCCGATATCTGCAAGCTTAGCCAGCAGACCGTCATTCGCTGCTTTGACAACGGGCGGCTGCACGGCTACCGCGTCCCCGGTTCCCGTTTCCGCCGCATTCCGCGAGAAGCGCTGATTCAGTTCATGAAAGAGCACAATATTCCACTGAATCAGCTTGAGACGGGCAAGATCCGGGTCCTGGTCGTCGATGATGACCTGAATATCGTGGAGATGCTCGTGGACCTCCTGGAGCGGGACGGGCGTTTTGAGGTCGACACGGCCCTGACCGGCTTCGACGCGGGCCTCAAGACGCGCTCGTTCCGGCCCGACGTCGTCGTCCTCGACTACATGCTGCCGGACATCAACGGCAACGTCGTCTGTCGGACCATCCGGAGCGATGAGTTGCTCAAGAACGTGCGGATCATCATCGTGTCGGGCGTCGTGGACCGCGACCAGGTACAGAAGCTGCTCGAGGACGGTGCGGATGACTTCATCCAGAAACCCTTCATCATCAAGGACCTGGTGAACCGCATCGCGGAATTGGTCCACAGCGGCCCACGAGCGTAGGCGCAGCGTGCCCGAGACCCCGACCGCTCCCGACATTGTCCTCGCCCACCTGGACAATCTTCCGACCCTGCCTCCCGTCGTGCTCAAACTCCTGCATGTGACTGCGGACCCGCAGGCGACCGCCACAGACGTCGTCCAACTGCTGCGCGGCGATCAATCCCTGGCGGCAAAGGTCCTGTCCCTGGCGGGCTCCGCGGCGCTGGGCGTTGGCACACCCGCGAAGACGCTCGAACAGGCCGTGCCGCTCTTGGGATTCGCGGCCGTGCGGAACATCGTGCTCGCGGCCACGGTTTTCGAGTGTTTCTCCGGCTCGCCAACCGCGGACCGGCCGGGGTCGTTCGATCGCCGGGAGTTGTGGAAACACGCGCTGGCGGTGGCCTGTGCGGCGCGGCGGCTCGCCACCGGCCGGCGGGGCTTGTCGGTGGATCCCGAGGACGGTTTCCTCGGCGGGCTGCTGCACGACCTGGGCAAGGTCACGCTCGACGCCGTGTTTCCCAAGGCCTACGACCGCATCGCCAGCCAGGCGGACCACGCTCGCGGCGACATCGCCGACAGCGAGCGGGCGGTACTTGGGGCCGATCACACGGTCGTCGGGCGGCGACTGGCGGAGCGCTGGCGGCTGCCGCGTTGGCTGCAGGAGGTCATTTGGCTGCACCACATTGCCGCGGAGGCACTGCCGGCGAGCGTGGCCGTCCCCCAAGTCATCGCGCTGGTCCAACTGGCCGACACGCTGGCCCGCGAGCAACGCATCGGCTACTCCGGCAATCACCGCTTCTATGAGCACTCGCCACGTCTCGCGGAACGCCTGGGGCTGAGTCCTGAGCAGGTTGCGGCGGCCGTCCAGCCGCTGGCCACCGACGTGGCGGAGCACGCGACCCACCTCGGCCTCGACCGCGAGACGAGCGCGGCGGTTTCTTTCAAAGCCATGGGGCGCGCCAACGTCGAATTGGGCCACTTGAACGCCGAGCTGTCCACGCAAAATCGGCGGCTGGCCGCCGCGGCCCGGTATTTCCAGATGCTCGTTCGCTTCGAGCAGGGTTTGAAGGACTGGTCGGACCCGCTCGCCGTCGTCGTGGCCATCGCCGGCGCCGGCGCAGTGGCCTTGCAGCGGCCGCGTCTCGCGGCGTTTGGCTTTCGCGACAACGTGGCCGCGGTCAACCTCGCCTGGGCCGGCGACGCGCCCGCGGACTGCGGGCACCTGACCCAGCGGATCGCGCCCGATCTGGCGGCGTGGCGCGCCGACGCGTCCACACCGCTCGACAGCGTCGTCTGGCCGGCGCCGCTCGCCGTGCGGGCCCTGGTGGCCCCCGCGTTGCCGCCCGGCGACTCCGCACCACTCTGGCTCGTCCCGTTTTTCCACCGCTGCGAGGTCGCGGGCGGGCTGGTGTTCGGCTCGGAGGCCGACGAGCGTGTGCGTTTGGCCGAGGAAGGCGTCGAGTTCCGCTCGTTTCTGGCGAGTCTTGGCCTGGCCCTGGGCCGCGCCAACGCGCAGGCTGCCGCCCGTCGCCTTTCCGAAGACCTGGCCGAGACCAACCGGCGACTGCAACAGATGCAGGCCGAGCTCCTCCGCTCACGCACCCTGTCGATGATCGCCGAAATGGCGGCCGGCGCCGGGCACGAACTGAACAGTCCGCTGACGGTGATCTCGGGCCGGGCGCAGATGCTGGCAGCGACTCTGAACGATCCCGAGGTCCGCCGCACGCTCCAGACCATCTCGGACAAGGCGCACGAGTGTAGCGGGATCGTGCGCGAGCTGATGGACTTCGCTCGTC
The DNA here is from genome assembly GCA_003162245.1 of Phycisphaerales bacterium. Classification (GTDB taxonomy): domain Bacteria; phylum Planctomycetota; class Phycisphaerae; order UBA1845; family Fen-1342; genus Fen-1342. The sequence goes on along the minus strand of PMMM01000044.1, from coordinate 1,268 downwards.
CGCCGTCGGCGCAGTTCGCGCCGGTCGATCTCGTTGATCTGCTGGGCGAGGTGCGTACGGAGTGGCTCCGCCACGCCGGTCTGGCTCCCTCGCAAGTGCGGGTCGAGCACGAGCGCGGAGCGCGCGGGACCGCAAGTCCCGACGCGGAGGCCGCGCCGCGCGCACTGGCGAATCGCGAGCAGCTTGCGACCGTGTTCCGCGAGCTGATCGGTAACGCCCACGATGCGCTGGGCGACAACGGCGGGAGCATCGTGCTGCGCTGTCAGGCAGCGGCCGAATCGGGCATGCTGGAGGTCGTCGTCCAGGACAATGGGTGCGGTATGGCGCCTGTCGTGCTACAACGCGCGTTCGACCCGTTCTACTCCCACCGCCAAGCCGGGCGCGGACGCGGACTTGGCCTGCCGCGGGCGTATCGCATCGTCGAGGCACACGGCGGACGCATCTGGCTGGAGAGCCGCGTGGACGAGGGCACGACGGCCCACGTGCTCCTACCGCGGGCGCCGGCGTAACGTCCGCCGCCCCGCACCGTTCCGCTCCGATGCTCGGCGGGCCATTTTGCGCGCTGGTCAGGTACGCGGGACGCTGCTATGCTGCCGGCATGATCCGGAGGCGGTGCGGCATTTCAGGCTGGATCAGCGGCGCGATTGGCGGGGGAATCCTCCTGGTCTCGCTGGCGGGCTGTCAGCGGCAGGCGGACGTGACCCTCTATCAGCGCTTTGCACCGCGGGCCCAGCAGGAATTGAAGCTCATCGGCGACGAGGCCTACGTCGTGACGAGCGGCGACGAGCAGACGTGCCTGCTCATGTCGGCGCTGCCCAATGCCCTACGTGGCCCGCGTGCTTTCGTACTGTACTTCCGCGGACCAAACGTCACTGGTCGGGTGCCCGTTGACCCGAACCAGTCCGTCGCGGTGCGCGGATTCCTCGTGCAGGAAGTTGGGGCGCTGGCCGGCCGGACCGATTTCGCCGCGGGCAGCGTGACGTATCGCGACGTGCCGTTCCGCCCGGGCTGGCGCAATCTGGTCCTGGACGTGCGTTGTGAGGACGGGACGGAAATCCGTGGCAAGGTGATTGCGGAGAGCGGTCCGGCCGAGGTCCGCGCCTACGAACGACGACACGCACCCGATGTCGCGACGCTCTCGCCTGCGACGCAGCCGGCCGAAGGCCAACCGACGCACACGCGGGCCTCGACGTCCCCGTGAGCGGCCAAACCCGCCGCGTGGGCCCGGCGCGCACCCCACCAATGCGGCTTGTCATTACCCACATTTT
>PMMM01000047.1 GCA_003162245.1 Phycisphaerales bacterium | reverse complement strand
TGGTTCGCGAACAACTCGGCCGAACTCCACGAGGCGGAGATGAACAAGGTGTCCGACATCGCGGCGTACATGAAGAACACGCCGTCAGTCGAAGTCGGAATCGACGCCTCACTGGATCCGCAGAACCACAACGGTAGCGACCAGGACTTGAGCAACCAACGTGTTAAGGCCATTCGCGATGCGTTGGTCAAAGCCGGAGTTCNNCGTGCTTGCACGCGGAGGAGATTCTCCGGCAAGACGGCCGCGGAAGTCGAGCCGGCAACCCGCCCGCGCAGTCCTTGCCGACGCACGCCAGAGAGCACACGTCCGATCATGCGGCACAGCCTGCCATGTGCCACTCCGATCAAGCCGGAACATTCTTAGTATGCACAGGGGAAAAACCACAGGGCAACCGCATTCTCGGCANNATCGGAGAATGCGGTTGCCCTGGAAAAACCACCGGTGGGGAAGATTTCGCTTGCTCCCACCGATTCGCATGATATAATACTTCTGCTGCGGAACTTGGGCGGGCCCCGGTCTGGCTCGCCACGAAAGCCGCAGCGAAGTTGTCGGATGACTAGATAAGGAGCGACCCGGCCGTGCCGGGTGGCTCGCTAATGAGTAAGCCGACGTGGCCGCGTACCTCCGAGTACACGGCCACGTCGGCTTTTTTTGTTCGCCCCGGATTCCTGGGATGTGCCGCCGGCCGTCTTAGGCTCAGCGACACGCGGAGTAGACGACATGCTTCACCAAAGCCACGAAGTCACTTCCGCGATACCCATGAATTTCATCACGGCCGACCGGCAGCTGGCCGAACGGAATGACGTGCTTCTGCGCTTCGGCCTGTGCCGCGAGCATCACACGACGACGCCGGAAGCCCAAGCTGCGATGCTATATGGAGTCGGAGACTTGATCGGAGCCACCAAGGACCGCGTCCGTGAGATTCAGGACAAGGCGCTAATGAAGCTACGCGGGCTGCTCGCGAAGCCTCGTGACGCTTAGCTCGGCTCCGAGCCGTATGTACGTCATAGTTGTCGGATGACTGATTGAGGGGCAGCCCGCTGTGCCGGGCGGCCCGTCAACGAGTATGCCGATGTGGTCGGACGCTTCTGGGCGTTCGGCCACATCGGCTTTTTTTGTCGCCCGCGGCGCCCCGGTGCGGCCGGCCGCAACCGAGCGTTTGGGCGGGCGCCGCTCAGAACGTGCATGACTCGACGTAGATCGAGGACCAGATGAGACGTACCAGGGTGACGTGGCCGACGTAGGCCGTAGTCCACCGAAAGAGCGTCCCTTTTACATGAGGTAAGGACGATGAAACGAACACTGTCACTGTTCTCTGCACTCTCACTACTGTTCATTGCGGGCTGCGCCTGCTCACAACAAGCACCGCGCGCTACCGCAGTAAGGGAGCCAGCAAGGGCGCCTACGTGCGACAGCATCGTTGGCGAGCGCGGCCCGGATGGGCCCATCGGATCGGTAGGGGCTCAAGGCCAAACGGGCCAGACTGGCGAGGCCGGCTATGCCCAGGCCGGTCCGCGCGGAGAGCGCGGCCCAGCAGGATCCCGCGGAATGCAAGGCGAGACGGGTGCGCCCGGCGCCTCAGGCAAACTCGCACGCGGTGCTGCCGGCGTCGCAGGTCCACGTGGCGCCGCTGGTGAGCAGGGCGACACTGGACACACCGGTGGCCAGGGTCTTAGTTCGCCCGGCTATGCCGGCGCGCAAGGCGCTCCCGGTCCCGCGGGCGCACAAGGCACAGCCGGCCAGACCGGTGGTCAAGGCGCAACGCTGGTCGGTCCTGCGGGCCCGGCCGGCCATCGCGGCCCCGCCGGCGGGCAGGGCGTAACCGGGGAGACGGGTGCCACAGGCAGCACTACCCCCGGCGTCGCCGGTGAGACCGGTCTGACCGGACCGGCCGGCGCGCAAGGTGCGAAGGGCGAAGTCGGCCCCGAAGGCCGGGTTGGCGTTTTGGTGTGCTGGACCTCGTACCGGGACTTCTGGTTCGCGAACAACTCGGCCGACCTCCACGATGCGGAGATGACCAAGGTGTCCGAGATCGCGACGTACATGAAGAACAACCCGTCGATGCAGGTCGGCATCGACGCCTCGTTGGATCCGCAGAACCACAACGACGGCGACCAGAACATGAGCGACCTGCGTATCAAGACCATTCGCGCTGCGTTGGTCAAAGCCGGAGTTCCGTCGGACAAGATCAAGGATGGCGCGTTCGGTGACTCGACGCTCCGCCGCGACCGGCGCGTCGAAGTGCTGTTCGCCTCCGCCAAGTAACGGAAGACGATCGGTGGTCATGTGGCCCGAGAGTCCGCACTGTCGGAGAGTCTCCTCCACGTGCTTGCACGCCGAGGAGATTCCCCGGCGGGGCGCGCGTCGCTGCTGGACCCGCGTCGTGACGCTCGAACGGGAATAACCGTGAGCGGTCGCCAGGTGTTCGATGGTCGACGTGCCGGCGCAAAACGCGCACCCCAAACTCGTTCTTATGGAAGTCGAACATGAATCCTCAACGTATTGCCGGAGTCGTGCTGTTGGTGGTCGGCGTCCTCCTGCTGATCATCGGGATGAATGCCTCCAACTCGCTTGCGGACCAAGTCAGCCAGACCTTCACCGGACGGTTCACGCAAGGCACGACTTGGTACATCATCGGCGGCGTTGCGTCGGCCCTGCTCGGATTGCTCCTGGTGTTCGTCGGCGTGCGCGGCAAGTTGGCGTAGATCGCCGCGCCCTCAACCTGGAGATGCCCGTTGCCCGCGCACCGGTTCGCCGTGGCGTCGGGCATGGCGGCCTGACGCTCTGGCTGAAAGCGAAACCGCTCCGTCCGCCCGGACGAAGGAGATTGCGAAGATGACATCACAACTCACGGGCTCTCATCGCCGGACGTACGACGCCATATTCCGCCATCCGGCCGCACACAACGTGCAGTGGCGGAACGTGCGGTCGATGCTCGGCGTCATGGCGGAAATCGTCGAGGAGCCGAACGGCAACCTGAAGGTTACGCATGACGGTCACACGCTGCTCCTGCATCCGCCGCGCCACAAGGACGTCGCGGAGGTCGACGATCTCGTGCAGATCCGCCACTTCCTCGAACAGTGCGGCGCGCCGGCGCCGCTGCTCGCGGCGGCGGGTACGCACCTGCTGGTGGTGATCGACCATCGCCAGGCCCGCGTCTACCAGACGGAGCTGCACGGGTCCGTACCGCAGCGGATCGTGCCCTACGACCCAAACGGCTTCGGTCGGCACCTGCACAACGTCCAGGATGACGCCAATGGTCAGCGCAAGCCGGAACTCAAGAGCTATTACGAGGCTGTGGCCCAAACTCTCCGGAAGGCCGAAAGAATCCTGGTATTCGGCAGCGGCACCGGTGCCAGCAGCGCGATGGAGCAATTGCTCATCGAGCTGAAGCGCCATCACCACGATCTTGCGGAGCGCATCGTCGGCATGGTCGTGCTGGACGAGCCGCACCTGACCGAAGACCAGTTGTTGGCGCGGGCCCGAGAGGTCTATGCGAAGCTCCACTCGCAGCCCGCAACACCGCTTGACCGGGACCTGGGCGCCTGATGGCGACCACCCAGGTCGGATTTTTTGTCGCTCGCGGCGGCGCGATGCGGCCGCAACGACCAGGAACGTGAAGCCATGGACACACCGAGTTTGACAATGGCGCAGCAGATCGCCCAGGCCGCCGGCGTTTTCGAACAGCAGCGGACGGGCCTCGTTCCCCAATCGGTGACCGTCGTGCAGAGCAACGGCACGCTGGTGGTCACGCTCCACGGGGCTTTGTCGCCGGCCGAGCAGGCCCTGTCTAGGACCCCGGCCGGCGCCGCCCAGGTGCAGGAGTTTCACCGCGAGCTGTTCGCCAGCGCCTCCGACGCGCTGCGCCAGGAGATCAAACGCATCACCGGCGTGGAAGTGCGCGAGGCGACCGCAGAAATCGAGCCGGCCACGGGAACGGTGGTGGCGGTGTTCACAAGCGGCACCGTCGTGCACGTATACCTGCTCGCTCACGGCATTCCCGCGGAAACCTGGAACGCGAGCGGACTTGGCGATCGGCACAAAACCAACTGAATTCCAGGACCAGACCTCCGGGAGTCCCGGTTTAGGGAGCCGATCGGCTCCCGGAGGTCCTTCCCTCCTGGAAATGAGAGTGCGATGGACGGCGTCAGGACCAGGCTCAGCGGTAAGACTGCACGCGAACATGTGAAAGGAACACCATGGATGCCATCAATGAAGCTGTCGCTATGAAACGAAACGGAAAAGTCGCTCACCCGCCCTCGAAACGACGTGCGCACGGCCGGCCGGGCAGAAAGGCGCGCACCGTGACGCAGGATATTCACGAACTCGGCGGCCTGGCCCGGGAAATGGCTCAGGAAAAGGTCGAACAACTGCGCGCCAGCGCCTCCGAATACTGTGAAGAGGGGCGCGACAAAGTCCGGCAGGTGGAGCACAGCTTCGAGCAGTTCATCCGGCAACAGCCGCTCAAGTCCTTATTGATCGCGGCGGGCGTTGGGATGTTGCTCGGTGGCTTTTGGATGCGTCGCTGACCCGCGGCCGTGCGGTTGCGAGTCCTGCGCCGAGATCGGCCGTGAGAGCGGCAGATGAATAGGCGTTCCGAAACAGAACGACACGCAGCATGTGAAATGTGAGGTCCATCATGGTAAACGTCAAGAAACCTGCCGCCGGAAGCACACACGCGCGCACTGTGCCCCGGGCTCATCAGAAAGTGGGCCGTACCGTCCGCGACACGGCGCACGAGACGATCGAGCAGTTGCGCGCCGGCGCCGCTGACTGTGCGCGCGAGGGGCAGGACAAAGTGCAGCAGGTCGAACGCAGTTTCGCGCAATACGTTCGGGAGCAGCCGCTCCAGTCCATATTGATCGCGGCGGCCGTCGGCTTGGTGCTCGGCCGCTTCTGGCTGCGTCGCTGACCACGGCCCGGAACTTGCGAGCATTGTCATGAGAAGCGAACAACATGCGCGACATCCGACGCGGGGGCAGCCCCCACCCAAGCATCGTTTCAATGGAAACGGTCCCGCGCCGGGAGCGGAAAAGCCCGCATCGCAGACGGACGCTCCTGCGAATGCCGCACCACAAGACTTGACGGAACATGAGGAACTGAAGCTCCTGCTCAAGCAGTTTCAGGAATTGCGCGAGTACGTTTCGTACTATGCGGCCGCCAAGACCGATGGCGTCAAGTGCTCCGTGCGAAATGCGGTCCGCCGACTTGTGCTGGCCGCGCTGGGGTTCGTCGCGGTCGCGGCACTTATCGTCCTGGCGAGTTGGTTCGTGCTCAGCGGCATCTCGCAAGGTGTGGGCGCATTGTTCGGCAGCCAGGCGTGGATCGGCGCTCTGATCACGGGCGTTCTGGCGCTCGCCGGCGTCGGATTAGCCATGTCCTGCACGGTCTCGACCCGCAAGAACGCCGCTCGAAAAAGGACGGTTCGAAAGTATGAGACACGAAACGCCAAACAACGCGCCCGATTCGGGCGCGATGTCCACGACTGAACGCCGGCCCCTGTCTTCGCGCACGAGTGAGTGCGACTTTCTCGCGGACCGCGCGGCGGACGCCAAAACGGCAATCGGCCGCGAGTTGTGCGACATGAAGGAAACCCTGACAGACATGGTTGGCGTACGCTCCTGCGCAGCGCGGCATCCGTGGATCCTGACCGGTTCGGCGGTCGCGGCCGGCGTTGTGGTGGGCGCCGTGTTGACGCGTTCCGCTCGCCGGAGAATCCGAAATACACCCAAGACGCCCTCGGGTTCAGCCGCCGAAGCGCCGCCTGCTTGTCGGGAACGGGAAGCGCCGCGTACGACAAAGTCATTCCTGTTCTCAATCGCCGGAACGGTCCTGGCCGCCGCCCTGCAACCTCTGCTTCAGAGTTGGTTCGCTCCGCCGGTCGCCGCCCAGGGCGAGTCACCGGGCGACCCGCCATCGTCTTGCGACTCGGCCGGTGCGGCCGTGCCCGAAAGTGGAGCGGATTGAAACGCCCACCATAGAGAACCGCATGAACAACTCCGACCATTTCGCCAAGTCGTCGTGGATGTTGACGCTGGCGTCGCTCGCCGGCGTGGTGGCGATCCTCTACCTGGCCAAGGGCGTTCTGATTCCATTGACGCTGGCCGTGCTGCTGAGTTTCCTTCTGGCCCCCGTGTGTGGCTGGTTCGAGCGGCGGAAGGTGGGCCGCATCCCGGCGGTGTTGGTTACCGCCGCCTTGGCTTTCGCACTGCTGGGTACAGGCGCATGGGCGGCGGCGGTCCAGATGATCGACTTGGCGCCGCGAATACCCGAATACCAGAAGAACATTCAAACGAAGCTGCATTCGATCAACGACTATTTCAGCAACGCACTGAGCAGGGTCCGAAGAACAGCCGGGGATATTGGCCAGAGTGTGCCGACCTCAGAGCCGGCCGACGAGTCACTGGGGCACGAGGAACGGCCCCAGCCGGTTCGCGTCGTCCTCTCGCCCCCGAGCCCCCTGCAAGTCATTGGCGGCACGTTCGGCTCGATGTTTATCGTCATGGGCTCGACCGGCATCGTCATCGTGCTCGTGGTGTTCTTCCTGATCCGGCGTGAGGACTTGCGCGATCGCTTCATTCGCCTGATTGGGGGCGGCCAGGTGACCGGGACCACGCAGACCCTGGAAGACGCCGCCACGCGCGTCAGCCGCTTTCTCCTGACGCAATTGGTCATCAATGTCAGTTTCGGCCTTCCGATCGCCATCGGGCTCTACTTCATCGGCGTGCCCAACGCCATCCTGTGGGGGATTCTGGCCACCGTCTTGAGGTTTATTCCATACATCGGAGCGTGGAGCGCTGCGGCGGCGCCGCTCGGCCTGTCGCTGGCCATCTCGACCGGCTGGCTAGCGCCTCTCCTGACGTTGGGACTGTTTGTGATTCTGGAGCTTCTCGTTGCCAACGTCGTGGAGCCCTGGATATTTGGCAAGAACACCGGCGTGTCGTCCGCGGGCATCCTGGTCGCCGCTGTCTTCTGGACTTGGCTATGGGGACCGATCGGGCTGATCGTCGCGACCCCGCTGACCGTGTGCCTGCTGGTGATCGGCAAGCACGTTCCGCAACTGTCCTTCCTCGATACGCTGCTCGGCAATGAACCGGTCTTTGGGCTGAAGACGCGCATCTACCAGCGGCTCCTCGCAGGCGATCAGGAAGAGGCGGCCGAACTGGTCCTGGATGACCTTGAACACCGCCCCCTCGTCGAAGTCTACGACACGGTGCTCGTCCCGGCCCTCGCCCTGGCCGAGACCCACTGGCATCGCGGCGAACTCGATGAAGGCCGACACAAGTTCATTCTCCAGAGCTTGCGGGCGTCGATTGAGGAGCTGGGTGAGCGCCAGCAGGTCATGCAGACCAAGGCGGCGGCCGCGGAAGCGGCCAAAGCCGACGCACCTCCCAACCTCGCGCCGCGGCCCGACGCGTCGCGGCTGTCCGTTCTCTGCCTGCCCGCGCACGACGAAGCGGATGAGATCGCCGGAATGATGCTCGCGCAATTGATGGAGACGCCCGAATGCCTGGTGCATGTCGTGTCGGTCGCGGCGTTCGTCAGCGAGATGGGTGACCTGGTCAAACAGCACAAAGCCGACGTGGTCTGCATTTCCGCCACGCCGCCCTCCGCGGTGATGCACGCCCGGCACGTGTGCAAGCGCCTGCGCGCCCGCTTTCCGGAAGTGCCTCTGGTCGTGGGCCTGTGGAATGCACGCGGCGACCTGACCAAAGCGCAGGAGCGCATCGGTTGCGGCGCGGCGGCTCATGTCGCTTCGACGCTCGCGACCGCCCAGCAGCAGATCCGCCTGCTGCTCCAGCCGCTCCTGCTACGGCCCGAACAGCCGCCCCAACCGGATCTCGCTCAATTGCGTCTGGCGGCTGCCCCCGTTTGAAACCGCCCATCTCCGCTTCCCGCCGTCCTCGCCCGCCCCTTGATCCCTTGGTCTCTCGATCCCTCTCCCTGCCGCTGGTGCGAGAGCCCCTTCTCGCGCCTGCCGGACGTGGTGCGCCGCCACCGGCGGTACGCGGGATTGAGCGCCCCCGCCCCTCCGCGTTACGATACGCGGGCGTGTCGCGTCGCCCCGTGCGCCGCGGGTCGCGCACCGCACGTGTCCTGGGATTGCGTGGGTCACGATGTCCAAGCCGGCCGCCCTCAAACCGACGCACCGGGCCATCCGGAAGTACTACGACGCCCTCGCGACGTATTCCGACCAGCACGTTGACCACGAAACCGCCGTCCGCTCCGCGTTTCAGACGCTCCTGGCGGACACCGCCAAAACCGCCGCCTGGACCCTGATCCCGGAACTCAGCGCCCACGTCCGCGATCCGAACCGCGCCCGTAAGGACAGTAGCGTCCGGGATTTC
>PMMM01000030.1 GCA_003162245.1 Phycisphaerales bacterium | reverse complement strand
AATAAACAGGATGCGTATAAGACTGAGTTTCGGCGACCGCAGGCCCTTTTTGTGACACGGCACGCCGACTATTGGCGGCGCTACCTGGGCGAGGTTGAAGTTCAGGAAGCTGAGAGCGACCAGGGACTTCTCCAGGACATCGCAGCGTGGCGCGATCACCGCCCCTCGACCCTTGTCGAACGCATCGTCCATCCAGAGCGCAGTAAGCAGGTAGTAACCTTCGTGGGCCAGTTCGGCCCCAACGACCTGTGCCGACTGCTCATAGACGCTGCAAACCGCGTCATGCCCCAGTCGGCCGCAGCCTGGGAGCGGGGCAGGGAGGCTCCGGGCATAGCGCCCATCTGGAACATGGTGCAGATGGCCGTTGTGGCGCACGACCTGGTGGTTAAGGGGGTCACGGACGTTGTCGGCCGCGCCGTGCCAGTAAACCTGCCGCTGGCGCTCGACGTCGTCCACCTCTTCGGCAGCGGTAATCCCCAGGTCATGTCCCCCGGGCATCGTGCCAAGGCGCGGGCCGCACTCCGGGACGCACTCTCGAAGAACTTCACTGGGCCTGGCGCAGAGGAACGCCTAAGCAACGCGCTCAAGGACGGTTCGCCGTGGCTGATGTACTGGGTCGTCGCGGACTGTGCCGAGGACCCCAGTAACCCCCCGGCCGACGGTCGCGTGAACCCCGCGCTTGCCCGAGAGCTGGCGGAAACCTTGCTGCGGCTGGCTGAAAAGAACCCTGCGGTCGGCGTCCCGCTGGTCGTGCCCTTCTTCACGAGCGCCGAGCTGGCCTCCGACTACGCGCGGGACGAAAACGGCAAGGCAATAAGAACAGGCGCCTGGGTTCCGCAGTTTCACTCTGAGGGGGCCGCATGCTTTGACACGCGACGCCTGATGGCGGTCCTGGCTCAGTTCACGATCCCCGAGCACTTGGACGAACAGATGAAGGCTCGATGCCGCGCGGCGGCAGAAGCGGCGCAAGATGCCCTCCGACGGGGGGATGACCCTCGCGCCCCACGATAAGCGGCGCCGACGCCCCGTTCGCTCCGGAATCCAACCGCCGCTCCTGTCAGTACCGCGCCCCCACCGTGCCACCGTTAACCTCGTCGGTGTGGCCTTCCAAGGTGGCCACACAGCGTCCGCCCTCGACGTCCCACGCCCGCACCGTATTGTCGTGCGACCCCGAGACGGCGTGCCGCCCATCCCCGCTCAGCGCCACGGCCAAAACGCTGTCGGTGTGGCCGAGGGAGAGCACACTTTTTAGCGCTGCCGGGAACGCGGGCCGTTGCTCCGGGGCTCGAGGCCGGCAGGCGGCGAGAAGTTCTTGATACGCGCGCTCCGATCGCCCGCGCCAGTCGATGTACCGGAACTGTGCCAGCGTCGGTGGCGGCTCGGATCACGTGCGGGGGTCGGGCCATCACTGGCCCGGCTCGGATCGTGGGGGTGGGATGGTCTCCGGGGCGCGCTTGCTGGCGCTGCGCGTTCGGACTCCGGGGCGCGGGCGGGGCGGCACGGGGCGAGTCTGATTGCGTTCGGCGGGTTCCGTCGCCCCTCGCGGGGCGAAAAGGATGGGAGGAATCCCGGGTCCCACGGGTTCCGCTCCGCCCGGGTACCGCCGGGCTGCGCTGCACCCGTGGCTACATTCCGCCGCCCCGTTGGGGCGGGAGAATGGGCACGCACGGGCGCGAAGGCGCGGAGCGGGAGGCCGGCGCTACGCGGTCACGGCCGCGCGAGGGCGCGGGCCGCTACGACGTCGGCCACGGGGGGCCGGCGCTACGGGGCGGTCGAGGAGCCGGGCTTTTCGGCCGCGGCGAGGTCGCGCGGCCACGGAGTATTCGCCGCGAGCTTGATGCGGAGCATCAGCAGCGCGGTGTCGAGCTGCGGGTCGGACTTCGGGGCGTCGTACGGGTCCGCCTCGAGCTGCTTGATGTCGGCGTCGCTGAGCAGCGGCGGCAAATCGTCGTCCTCATCCTTCTGGTCGGCCTTCAGGTCCGCGAGCACCTTGTCACGTTCCTCGGTGCTGAGCGGCTTGTTCGCGCTCTCCGGCGACTCGTTGTGGATGACGTAGCTGTTGCGCTCCTGTTCGAGCACCCGGCGAAACTCCTTCGGCGTCAGCTTCAGATTCCAATCGGGGTCAACGCCCCAACGCTCGGCCTGCGGCAGCTTGTGCGGGCTGCGGCCGCTGGGCAGGTAGTAGAGCGCGGTCGTCAGCTTGATGCGCGCGTCGCCGCCGCCCAGCGGACGGACGTGCTGCACGCTGCCCTTGCCGAAGGTGCGTTCGCCGAGGATCACGGCCCGATGATGGTCCTGCAGGGCCCCCGCGAGGATCTCGGACGCGCTGGCGCTGGCCTCGTTGACGAGCACCAGGAGCGGGAGGTCCTTGTACGGAGCCTTGCCGGTGACGGGCACCTCGCTGTCGGTCTTTTCCCGGCCGCGCGTCGAGACGACCTCGCCCTGCGCGACGAAATTACTGACGATCTCCACCGCCACGTCGAGCAGCCCGCCCGGATTGTGCCGCACATCCAGGACGAGCGCCTTCATGCCCTGGTGCGTCGCCTCGGCCAGCGCGTGGCTGACCTCGGTGTGCGAGCCGGGCAGGAAGTTCGTCAGGCGGATGTAGGCGATGCCGGCGTCCTTGTCGAGCATGAAGTCCCAGGCATTGGCATCGCCCGGCAAGCGCTGTACGCCGCGCACCGAAGTCAACACGATGTTCCGCCGCACGAGCGGGAAGGGGAGCCGCTCGCCGGTGCGGGGGCGCAGGATGGTGAGGACGACCTTGGTTCCGGCCGGCCCCATGATGTTCTTGACGGCGTCCTCGGTGCTCCAGCCCTTGGTGGTCTGCCCGTCCACGGCGACGATCAGGTCGTCGGGCTGGATGCCCGCCTCCAGCGCGGGCGAGTTCTCGAGCGGCGTGACGACCTTCAGGCGGTCGCTGCGCTCGTCGAGGCCGAGCTGAATCCCGACGCCCTCGAAGCCGCCCATCATCATCTTGTCGAAGTCCCGTGCTTCGGAGGGCCAGATGACGCTGGTGTACTCATCGAGCTTGTCGTCCATGCCTTCGACGAACTCGACGACGACCAGGCCATCGGGCAGCTCGACGCTCTCCTTGTTGGCCTCCGCGACGGAGTTGAACAGCCGCCGCAGGTCCTGGTAGGTGAACGTCTGGGCGCTGTCGACGTCGGCCTTGAGCGCGCTCAGCCGGGCGACGAAATGCGCGCGGGTGACGGGGTTCGCGAGTCCGTCGAGGAAGCCGCGCACCTTCGTGGCCCCGCACAGCGTGAGCAGGTTGTCGAGCGCGCCGGCGGCCGCCTTCTTGAAGTTCGGCTCCTGCCAGTAGTAATCGTTGATGGCCTTCACGGCGTTACGCAGCAGGTCCCGGTCGGCCCCCTTGATGTGCTCCTTCAGCGACTTCTCGTCCTTGTACAAGACCTCGACGCGGGCGTGCCGCGCGGTGGCATCGCGGAGCTTGGTGAGTTCTTCGTCCTTTGGATAGATGCGCTCCAGTACGGCGTAGTGGCTCAGCGCCTTCGACCAGTGCTCCGCGTCCGTCTGCTCGCGCGCCGCCGCCAACGAGCGTTCGCGCAACGCGCGCACCCACGGCTCGTTGCCGTACGCATTCGGGTCCGCGGCGTACGAGGCCGCCTGGGCGGCGAAGCTGAGGGCCAGGAAGGGCTTGTCTTCGTCGAGCGCCTTGTGGGCCTGGTCTACGTTCCACTTGAAGGTCTCGCTCTTCAAGTCGCCGCGCGCGACCACCAGGTTGTGGTAGGAATCCAGCCACCCGCGGGCCTGCTCCACCTCGGCCGTGTCCTGCTTGGCCAGCAACTGGCCCAGCGCGGCACGGCCGGCGTCCGTGTCCCCGCGCAGGATGGCCGCGTAGGCGGAGCTCAGCGCGGCGTCGTCGCCGGCCGCAGCCCACGCAGGCACGAGCAGCAGGAAACCGAACAACAACAGTTTCGCGGAACGGGAAGCCATCGTCACACTTCCTTTTCTATCGGCCGAGCGGAAGCCGCCAGCAGGCATTTCATCGGGCGCAAAGTCCTGGTGCCCGCATCCCATTATATGACGGTACGAAATGACTGCCCACATCGCCAACTCGGCCGGGCCTGTGCGGCGACAATTTCACACGGACACGCGCGGCCAGCTCCGCCGCCGCCGGCGCCGGTCATGCGCCGGTTCGCGTCCCGATTTGCGCACTCGGCGGCACCGCACCGGTTGCCAGTCCGCGAAAAACGCGCATGATGAAATCATGCCGCGTGTCAGCTCACGTTTGCCAGCGTCCGATGTCGCGCAGGCCGCGCCTGTCGGCCCCATCCTCGGCATCGACCCCGGGTTACAGCGCACCGGATATGCGCTGCTCCTGGCCGCGGCGCCGCCCCGGGAAGCGTCGTTGCTCGAAGCGGGCGTGATTCGGCTGCCGCGGGACGCTCCGTTGGCGGAGCGGCTGGTCGAGCTCGAGGACAGCCTCCAGACGATTATCCGGACGCACGCCCCGGCCGTGCTGGCGTGTGAGGAGCTGTACGCCCATTACCGACACCCGCGAACCGCAATTCTCATGGCGCACGCCCGCGGCACGATTCTCACGCTGGCGGCCCGCTGCGGACTGCACGTGATCTCCGTGGCGGCGACCAACGTGAAGAAGCTGCTGACCGGCAACGGCCATGCGTCGAAACGCCAGATGCAGCTCGCGGTCGCGGCCACGCTGCGACTGCCGACGATCCTCGAACCCCACGACGTGGCCGACGCCGTCGCGATCGCGCTCTGCGGACTGCGGCTGCAACACGCGGCCGCCACGACCGCTCGCAAAAGCAGCACCACGAACCCAACCAGAACCGCGACCGTAAGGGAGCGGGCTGTCGGGGAGCGGCCCGGGCGCGTCCGGAGGGTGAACGAATGATCTGCCGCCTGACCGGCAAGGTCGCCAGTCTCGGTGAAGACGCGGCCGTCATGGATCTCGGCGGGGTCAGCTACGAAGTCATGGTGCCGGCGTCGGCCCGACCCGAGTTGCAGCGGCTGGTGGGGAACGAGATTACGCTGTTCACGGTGCAGTACCTGGAGGGCAACCCCGCCGGCGCGAACCTCGTCCCGCGGCTGGTCGGCTTCCTGGCCGAATCGGACCGCGCCTTCTTCAGCCTGTTCACCAAGGTGAAAGGCATCAGCAACCGCCGGGCGCTGCGGGCGATGGCCGTCCCGATTCACCAGCTCGCCGGCGCGATCGAGCGCGGCGATGCGCGACTTCTGACGAGCCTGCCCGAGATCGGCAAGAAGACGGCGGCGCAGATCATCACCGACTTGCAGGGGCGCACACAGCGGTTCCTGGAACCATCCGCCGCGCCGCTGCCGATGGCGGAGATGACCGACGCGCAGCGCGTGGCGCTGGAGATTCTGGTGCAATGGGGCGACCGCCGCGCCGACGCCCAGCGCTGGATCGCCGCCGCGGTCGAGCGTGACCCGGCGCTGGCCGAGCCCGACGCGATCGTGCGGGCGGCGTACCGGGCGCGGGAGACGCGAGTCGCGAGCGGCGAGTAGCGAATCGAGTTGCCGGGGTCCCTGGAGGTTTGCCGCACGTCCCGCCCCGGCAAGAACCGGCGTACTTGTTTGGGAAGGAGTTGGCCATGTCCGCCGCCGTCTGCCCGGCGTGTCACCTTGCCCTCCCCTCGGATGGACCCGTAGTGCGGTTCTGTCCCTCGTGCGGATTGAATCTCGCAACTGGACAGCCGGCAGTAGGATGGATCCGCGAGGGTGCGGATCTGCGGCAATTGGCCCGGCGACAACGTCTGTTGATCTGGTTCGTGCTGGTTGTACTGCTGATGCAATTCGCACCGCTGCTGGCGCGAGGCTTGCCGCCGCTCGGCTACACCGCGATCGTAGCGACCATTGTGGTCGTCCAGGTCGGGATCGTGGTCGGTGTGCTGTACGTGTTGGCCGCGATGCGCGTGCATGTCGTTCTGCGAATCATCTGTGCGGTGCTGATGTTCGCCCCCTGCGTCAACCTCATCGTGCTCCTGATCGTTAACAACCGCGTCACCGGGATGTTGCAGCGCTCCGGCCTGCGCGTCGGCTTGTTCGGCGTCTCGGATGACCAACTCGTCCGCGCGCTGGGTACCAACCTCTGCCGCCATTGCGGCTACAGCTTGATCGGGAATACGACCGGCATTTGTCCGGAGTGCGGTACGGCGGAGGGCGGCCTCCCCTCCGCCGGCCAGCTCAGCCAACCCACGCCCGGGATTGATGGCGGGCAACCCACGGACACGACCTGAGCGCAAAGGACGCGGAGGCTAATTACGAGTAACTGGACTCTGCGATCTCTGCGCTCTCTGCGCCTCAGCGGTTAGCCTGGACTTCGGTTCGTTTTCTGTTTGGCGGCTTGGCGGTTAAACTCTGCACCATGGCCATCGAACGCGTCTTCACTCAGCCGGGTCCGGAGGAAGAGCGGTATCTGACCTCGCTGCGCCCGCAGCGGCTCGACGAGTGCATTGGGCAGGAGACCGTCCGCCAGCAGCTCCGCATCGCGCTCGAGGCCGCCCTCAAGCGCGGCGAGCCGCTGGACCACGTGCTGCTCGACGGGCCGCCGGGGCTCGGCAAGACCACCCTCGCCCACGTCATCGGGAACGAGATGGAGGCGACGGTCCGGCTCACGAGCGGGCCGGCGATCGCACGCCAGGGCGACCTGATGATGATGCTCACGCAGATGGACACCGGCGACGTGCTGTTCATCGACGAGGTGCACCGGCTCGCCAAGGTCGTCGAGGAGTTCCTGTATCCCGCGCTGGAGGATTTCCGCGTCGATTACACGACGGAAAGCGGCATCGGCGGGCGGACGGTGAACTTCGCGCTCAAGCGCTTCACGCTCGTCGGCGCCACCACGCGGGCGGGGATGCTGTCGGGGGCGCTGCGCGACCGGTTCGGCCTGCTCCTGCACCTGGAGTACTACACCGAGAGCGAGCTGGTCCGCATCGTGCGGCGGAGCGCGGATTTGCTGAAGATCAAGGCCGAGCAAACGGCGCTGGAGCGACTCGCGGGGCGTTCGCGCGGCACGCCGCGGATCGTCAACCGCCTGCTGCGGCGGGTGCGGGATTACGCGGAGGTGCGGGGGAACGGGGCGCTCACGCCAGCGGTGGTGGACGCGGCGCTGGACATCTTGCAGGTCGACAAGCTGGGGCTGGACAGTCTCGACCGCGGGTACCTGCACGCGCTCATGAAGCACTACGACGGCGGTCCGGCGGGGATCGAGGCGATCGCCGCAACGATGGGCCACGAGCGCGACACGTTGGAGGACGTGGTCGAGCCGTACCTGCTGCAGATTGGTTTCGTGATCCGCACGCCACGGGGCCGCGTCGCCCGCCCGGCGGCGTACGAGCATCTGGGTCTGTCGCCGTCGAAGCGTGCGAAGGACGAGCCGGGGCTGTTTGAGTGAAACGGCGATCGTGGACCGCCTGCAGCAAACAAAGGACCCGGAACAGCAGTGGGGTGACGGACAACCGTGCCAGAAACGAACGTGCTCCCTCCTCGGCCGCCAGTTAAGCGCCGCGTCAGGCGTACGCTTCGCGACCGCCTACGAGACCACCGCGCCTTGGTCGCGCTGGGCACGTACGTTGCTGTCGCCGCAAGCCTGGTACTTCTGGGCTTACCGTTCTTTCGCGCGATGGGCGTGAGCCGATTCGCAGCCGTGGACAACACCATGTACATCGCGGCGGCGGGGGGCATCGTGAGCGCAATCGTCGTCTACCGTTGCCTGAAGCGTCCTTCACCGTCGCCGGGCTGCTGCCGTGAATGCGGGTACAACCTGACCGGCAACGTCAGCGGCGTCTGCCCGGAATGCGGTACGCCGATCAAAACGAAGTAGCGTCTGCCGCGTCGACCCTGCTGCCCCCTCGACGTGTGGCTTGCACTTGCTGCGGATTTGTTATATAACTAAATAGGCGGCCGTCATGGACTTCCGCTGGAACGAATGGAACCTGGAACACGCGCAGAAGCACGGCGTTACGCGAACCGAGGCCGAGTAGGCTGTCCAGACGGGCCGGCCGCCGTTCCCGCAGCGCGTTGCGGACGACAAGTGGATTGTGTGGGGCTGCGGCGCGGGCGACCGGCTGGTTCAGGTGATCTTCGTTGTGGATAAGGCGCAAGCGATTTACGTGATTCACGCGCGGCCGTTGACCGACCGCGAAAAGACGCGGTACCGCAGACGAGCAAGACCATGAAGCGCAAAGGTGCCATCCAGGCGTTTATGGACATGACGGACGAAGAGCGTAACCGGGCCGTCGCGAAGTACGATCGCGAGTTCATCGCTGACGAGGCGCGTCCGCTCACGCCGGCCGAGCGCCGACTTTGGCAGCGGGCCGTACGCAAGCGCGGGCGGCCGGTGCAGGGACGTGGAGCGCAGGTGATCTCCGTGAGCATCGAAAAAGGGCTGCTCGAGCAAGCCGACGCGCTGGCCAAGCGCAAGCGCATCACGCGGGCGAAGCTCATCGCACGCGGGCTGCGGGCCGTCCTCGCGGCCGAAGGACTCATCGCGTCATAACGCTTATCGCGGAGGCGTGAGCTTCGTAGGCTGGGCATGGCCCGCCCGTAGCGCATCTTGCAAGATGCGAAAGCCAGCAGCGGGCAACGCCCAGCTTATCCATGAGAGGCTCGCTCGAGTCAAGAGAAGAATCGGCCGGGCTTCTTCCTGGAGGGGAAAGAAGCGGAAGCAAATTGCGTTTGGCCCTTTCGCGTCCAGGCACCGGCCACAGGAACTCGGGCGGCCGCCCGGTCCAGCTATCCATTCAGGCCGGCGTGGTCGCCGCCCCCAGGCGTCCCCCTGGCCACGCGGCCTACGTTCTCGTCCGGTGTGGGCGGTCCACGTACGAGGAGGTCTGCCGTTGCGTTACACGCCGGCGGGGACCATAGGCTGGTTGGACTGGCCCACGCCCGGACGTTTGGGAGCCCGCTGCCGCGCCGCAGCATGTGGGTATGGCGCCAACGCGGCACCGCGCCGGCGATGGGGCGCAGTGCCCGGCCGCGGCGGCGGCACGGGCTGATAGTCCTTTTGATCCCGCTGGCACGCGAACGCCACCAAGCACAAGCGATGGGCGACGTGGATGTAGCCGGGCCGGCGATTGCGTGTGCCACCCTCCGCGTGGGCGTCAAAGAGTTGACGCCCCACGCCGCGGCTGCGCACGGCACCATGGGCGGCCTCGAGCCAAGCCCACTTGAGCGTGCGGCGGCCGGCGCGGCCCAAGTGCCGGCCCAGCGGGCGGGACTCGTCCTCGTCGCCGCTCTCGTCGGCGCGCGGCGCCAGCAGGCTGTAGCTCGCCAAGTGGCGCGCGTCGGGAAAGCGTGCAAAGTCGCCGACCTCGGCCGCGATAGTGTGGGCCAGAATATACGAAATCCCCGGCAGGCTGCGCAGCCGCTCGCGTTGCTGACGCACCGCCGCCGGCGGCGACCAGATGGCCCGCCAGCGACTGCGCTCACCCGGCAGTTCGCTGAGCAGGTCGGCCGCCTCGAGTTTCCCGGTCATCCAAGCCCAGCCGAAGGTGCCCTCCAGAACCACGGGCGTCCCGGGCGGGAGCTGACGCAGGACCTTGCGCAGCTTCGGACGATCGCGGTGCTCCCAGCGTGCTCGCCAGAGTACGCGCTGCTCTGCACTGCGCGCGGTCACGCGACTAAAGGTCTTGTGGCAATCCAGCCCCACGGACGCCGCTCGCTCGTTCGTTTCCATGGCGATCTTTGAATCGCACGAACCAACGAGCAGAGTACCCGCTCGGCAGGGAGATAGCATTTCATGAGATTACGCATGCTCGCGGCGGAGCGGGCGAACGTAGACGTCGTAGCGGGTGGTTTTGTCGCTGTGGCTGTGGGTCGGGTGGGGAGAAAGGGGCTCGGCGAGGCGGTGGCGCTTGACGACGACACGCCGGCGGGCGACGGGGCGGGCCAGGTCGAAGAGCTCGCCGGCGTCGGGGTCGTCGCCGACGAGCTGGCGGAGAATGCGCATTTCCACTTTGGGCAGGGCGGACTTCTTCGGGGGCGGGAACATCGGGTCGAGGTAGACCACGTCCGGGACGTCCGGCGGCGATGAAACGCCGCCGGGGGCGGCTGCGGCGCACGTCTTCTGTGCTGCGAGCTGCTGTAGAAACGAGCGTGCGTCGCCGAGCAGCAGACGCAGCCGATCGCCCAAATGTTCCTGAATCTCCGGCACGCGGGCGGCGCGGTCCAGACCGTCCTGCAACAGCGCGAAGAGGATCGGCGACCGCTCGAGCGCCGTCACCTGGCAGCCGTGATACGCGAGGCGAAAGGCGTCGCGGCCGAGGCCGGCGGTGGCATCGAGCACGGTCGGGCGGCCGGTGCGGAAGCCGACGGCTTGGAAGAGCAGGCCGAAGCGATTGAGCCGGCGGGCGTAGCCCAGCGGGCCGCCGACGAAATCGACGTACAGCGGGCTCGGTCCGCCGCGCTGCGTGCTGCGCAGCTCCAGGCGCTCGGCGGTGACCGTCAGCAGCAGGTCATACGCCGGATCGGCGGCGGGGACGAGCGGCAGACCGAGCTGTGCGGCGAGTTGGGCGGCGTGGCGTTGCAGGGCTTCGCCGGACCCGGCTGCATCGCCTAATTCGCAACGCGTGGGAAGGCCGGCGCAGTCCGCGTAGACGGCCGCCGTCGCCCGGGCGGCCGGCGCGTCCCGCGTAGGTTCGGCGGTCGGCGCGTCTGCGCGGTGCGCGCGCTGCGCGTGGGTCGCTTTGCGTTTCATCGGAGCGTTCCCATGTGGGCGATCGTAGCGCAGCGTGTCGCCCCGCCGGTCGACTGCCTCACGGCTGCCCCGCCCGCCCGACGCCGTTTGAACCGCGGATCGGCGAAAGCTGAAACACCGCCCGGCAGCCGGCGCGCGGGCAGCGGATGGTGAGCGTCGGGATCGCGGCGAACTCGCGCGGCTCCGTGTTCAGGATCGCCAGCAGCGTCGGCAGGATGGCGTGCGCCGCGTGGATGCACAATCCCGCCGGCAGCCGGGCTTCGACCGTGAACGCCGTCTCGGCGAACTCGCCCGCGGGACAGCCGGCCGGAC
>PMMM01000128.1 GCA_003162245.1 Phycisphaerales bacterium | reverse complement strand
CCGCGCCCACCGTGACTTCGACAAACCCGGCCAGTGCGGCCATCGGTGTGGCCATCAACAGGAAAATCACCGCCACCTTCAGTGAAGCGCTGGACCCGGCGACGATTACCGCGGCGAGCTTCACGGTGACAGGACCGGGCGCGACCTCCGTAGCGGGGACCGTCACGTACGCCGCCGTCGGCGCAACTGCGACTTTCGCCCCAGCCAGCCAGCTCGCGCTCAACACCACATTCACCGCCACGCTTGCGACCGGGATCACGGACCTCGCCNNGCGAGCTTCACGGTGACAGGACCTGGCGCGACCTCCGTAGCGGGGACCATCACCTACGCGGCCGTCGGCACAACTGCGACTTTCGCCCCAGCAAGCCAACTTGCCCTCAATACCACATTCACCGCCACGCTTACGACCGGGATCACGGACCTCGCCNNACGCCTGTTTCAGGCACTGTGACGTACGCGGGCACCATTGCGACCTTTACCCCAGCCAGCAATCTCGCGCCCGGTACCGCATTTACTGCCACGCTTGCGACCGGGATTACGGACTTGGCCGACAATGCCCTGGCCAGTAACTTCGTCTGGAGCTTCACAACNNGGGGCCACGCCTGTTTCAGGCACTGTGACCTGCGCGGGCACCATTGCGACCTTCACCCCAGCCAGCACTCTGGCGCCCGGTACCACGTTCACGGCCACGCTTACGACCGGGATCACTGATTTGGCCGAGAATGCCTTGGCCAGCAACTTCGTCTGGAGCTTCACAACTGGTACGAGCGCAGACACCACGGCACCGACCGTGATTTCCACAAACCCCGCGGATGCTGCCACGGGCGTGGCGATCAACAGGCGAATCAACGCCGCCTTTAGTGAGGCGCTGGACCCCTTAACGATCACCACGGCGACGTTTGCGCTGCGCGGACCAGGTATCACCCCGGTACTGGGAACAGTCGCCTATGACGTCGCAAGCAGGATTGCAACCCTAACCCCCACAAGCGATCTCGCACTCAGCACAACGTTCACCGCCACGCTTACGACCGGGATCCGGGACCTCGCCGGCAATGCACTGGCGAGCAACTTTGTGTGGCACTTTACGACCGGCACAGAGGACGCGCAAGCTCCGGCCCCCTTGGGCTCGGCCAACGCGTTCGCGGTCTTGGCCGGCTCTACGGTCACCAACACCGGTCCCACCATTCTCAATGGGGATCTGGGCGTGAGTCCAGGTACGGCCGTGACGGGATTTCCGCCCGGAATCGTACACGGAACGATCCACGCGGGCGATTCGGCCGCGGCCCAGGCCAAACTCGACTTGACCACCGCGTATAACGACGCCGCGGGACGCTCAACCAGTCCGATCACCGTGTCCGGAAATCTCGGCGGGCAGACCCTGGCCCCGGGCCTCTATAAGTCGACGTCCTCGCTCGCGATATCGTCGGGGGATCTTACGCTCGACGCCCAGGGCGACGCGAATGCGGTTTTCATCTTTCAGATGGCGTCCACGCTCACCACGACAGTCGGTCGCCAGATCATCCTCAGCGGCGGCGCCAAGGCGGCCAACGTGTTTTGGCAGGTCGGCACTTCAGCGACTCTGGGAACGAACTCTGTCTTCCAGGGAAACATCCTGGCGGATCAGTCAATTACGCTGACTACCGGCGCAACGCTGAACGGGCGCGCGTTGACGAGAATTGGCGCGGTTGCGTTGGATTCCAATGCCATTACGACCCCGGCCCCGTAAGGTAGGAGGTTCTCGGTGTGAAAACACGACCGGCTATATCAGAAACAAGGCCAGGCTCCCCCAAAAGGAGATCGGACATGAACCGGCATCAGATCAAACGACACTGGTGTCAAATTCTGCTGGTCGCATTGTTCGTGCCCGCGTGCCTGTGTCTTACCATGAGCTCCGGATGCGCGCAGACGAAGACCCGGAAGGTGACCGTCGAAGGACCGGAAAAGAAATACGAGCTAAAGCTCGAGAGCAGCGAGAAGAAATGACGTGTGTCTCGTCATGCAAAGGAGAATCAAGATGAACAGGGTATTCGTGGGAACATTGATTGCGGCGGCAGCCCTGACCGGCTGCACGAAGAGCAGCGAAGAAGGCGGCCGAGCCGGCAACGACACGTTCCGGATCGGCGTCCCGACCCTGGCGACGGACGTCAAACAGGGTGAAGTGCAGACCGTGCGCGTGACGCTGGAACGCGGCGCCGGATTCAAGCAACGCGTCAAACTGGAATGGAAGGTCCCCGCCGGCCTCGAGGTTGAGCCCGCCGACGCCACCGTGCAGCCGGGCGACAAGGGCGACGTGCAGTTGAAGATCACGGCCGCGAAGGATGCGGCCATCGGCGAGCACAAGATCCAGGTGAAAGGCACGCCGGACAAGGGCGAGCCGACGGAAACGGAGTTCAAGATCACCGTCAGCGCCAAGTGACGCCGCCGCCACGCGGGCGACGGCTGCGGTTCGTGAACAAAGTCTGTTCTTAGAAAAGGAAAAAACGATGAAAACCGCAATTGCGATCGTGACGACGTTGGCTTTGGCGGCCACCTTTGGCTGCCAGTCGGCCAGCCCCCGCGGCGGCGGCATGGCCCAGAACGAGGGCTTTCAGATTGTCGTCCCGAGCTCGGCCCCGGAGCTCAAACAGGGCGAAGTCCAAACCGTCGCCGTGTCCCTCCAGCGGGGCGAGCTCTTCAAGCGCGACGTGAAGCTGGAAATCAGGCCGTCTAAGGGTATCAGCGTCGACCCGACGAGCGCTCTGATCAAGGCCAGCGCCAAGCCCGATGTGCAACTTCGAATTACCGCGGCCAAGAACGCCGCCATCGGTGAGTATCGTGTTTATGTGAAGGGCACCCCGGAAACCGGGGAGGCGACCCAGGTGGAATTCACCGTGAAGGTTGTCGCGCCGTAGTTTGCGCTGACCGGCCGCGCGCGAAAGTCGCCGGCAGCCTTGGCCACGCCCGCGTGAGGCGCTCTGCCTTGGTGTTCGCAGCGGAGCCTCCGATCGGGCCAGGAGACCGAAATGAGTAATCTCGGCATAAAGACCGTCTTGGCGACCTTGTTGGCTCTGGCAATGTTGACGGCGTTGGCTGGATGCGACGACGATCGTCGCGACCACGTCCGCCCTGCCCCGGACCGCCATCCGGAACGGTATGAGCGCCACGACAACGACCGCCACGAAGAGCGGCACGATAGCGACCGGCACGAAGACCGTGAAAGGCCTTCCGAGCACGAGCGCGGCGAACGCGACAAACGGTAGCTTGCTGGACTGGCGACCGTGCCGGCACGATTTCGCCGCGAATGGACGGCGCTCTGCTCATGTTCGCTGGCCGATCGCGCCCTGTGTAATACACGGCGCAACATTGCAGAAAGGAACGTCCCCATGCTCTGGACTCTGGCAGTCATACTCGTGTTGATGTGGTTGCTCGGAATGATCACGTCGTACACGATGAGCGGGTTCGTCCACATCCTGTTGGTGGTGGCGCTCGTCGTTGTCCTGGTCCGTGTGATCCAGGGCCGTCGGGTGTCGATCTGAGCGCAGCAGGCAAGGCGGGTCGCACACCGCCGCGACCCGCCCGGCCTGCTTTTGAGACGCAAGCACGTACATGAAAAGGAGAAACCTCGTGAAAGGCACTTGCAGAGTCGGTTGGCAGCGGGTTCTGGGTGGGATGCTGTGTCTGGGCGCCGTGGTCGGCTCGTCCGGCTGCGTCAACCTCGCCGGCCGCTGGATGGGCGACGAATTGAAGCCCGAGATGGCCCGCGATCAGTACAAGCTGCTCCGCCCAACCGAGCAGTCCGGCCGGCTCGTCAGCGCGGACATCCGCCTGCAGAAGGATGGCAGCTACACGGCCGAGCTGAACTACGACGGGAGCATCGTGGAGTCCCTCGGCAACTGGAAGTACGCCAACAAGGGCTACCTCTCATTCGTCGACAAGCAGGGCCGGAGCTACGGCTATGACATCCGGCGACCCAACGACGAGACGATCGAGATGGTCAAGAGTATCAAGGGCACCGATGCGATCTTGACGCTCAAGAAACAGCCCTAGCGCCGCGCAAGGCGCTGCCGGCTCTTGTTGCCGGCGACGACTGAAAAGGGCTTATGACGACATCGAATTACACGAGAGAAGCCGTCGAATGACTGTGGATCAGGCGCATACGATTCTGATTACGGGCGCCACCGGGTACTTGGGCAGCCTGGTGGCCGCCGCGCTGGCCGCGGATCGCTCGGCACGGCTGGTACTGCTAATCCGAGGCAAACACGACCCCGGAGCGGTCGTCGCGCACATCCGCGCGGAGGCGGCCCGTACCGGGAGGCCGCAGGACCGACATGAGGCCGACCGCATCACCGTGATACGGATGCCCGGCGCCTTTCGGGCCGCGGATATTGTCGAGGCGGTGCGGCGGTTCCCAATCAGTGAGGTCATTCACTGTGCCGGCTGTTTGAGCTACTGGAACGTGGCGAACCTGAACGCCGGGAACGTGCTCCTCACTGCGGAATTGCTGGCCGCCGCCGCACGTCTGCACGTGCGCCGGTTTATCTACTTGTCGTCGGCTTTTTGCAGCGGCTACCTCGATGGGCCGGTAAGCGAGACGCTTCACACCAGCCCCGGTGTCGATCCGTGCCCCTACACCGCCTCCAAGCGCGATGCCGAGCGGCTCGTGGCCGAGAGTGGTCTGCCCTATGTGATGATCCGACCGTCCATCGTGATTGGCGACAGCCGCAACGGCCGCTATCCGGGAAAACTGTCCGGGCTTTATCAACTCTTGTGGGCCGCCCGGCGCTATCTGCTTGGTCGGCCCTCGGTGATCCATGCCGTGGCGCCCGACGTTCCCCTCCAATTGGTGCACCAGGATGCATTCCAAGCCGGATTTCTCGCCGCGTACAAGCAGTTGCCGGACAACTCGATCATGCACTTGGTGTCTCGGGAAGAGACGCTTCCGACCGTGCGCCAGACCTGGGGCGCATTCGTCGCGCGCTACTTGCCCGAGTGCGACACCCGCTACTACGACGACCCGTCCGAGGTCGCGACGAAGCAATGTCATGGGAACGTGCGGCAGTTCCTGACGGCGGTGCAAACGAATGCGGAAATCTCCAGCCATCGCTGGCGTTTCGAATCCACGGCCCTGGATCGCCTCCGGCTGAGCGGCCTTGCCTTTCGAGATGCGTCTCTTCCTACGGTCACAATGTGCCAGGATTGGTTTATGTCAACACCACAGCGATCCGAGGTGGGCTCGGCGGTACGTGACGTTGCGAACGCCCTGTGTCAGCAACGCCTGTCCTTTGCGTAGGCGGCTGCGGAACTGCTCGGGGTAGCGCGGGCCGAAACGGAGACCGGATTATGCTGCCGCACAACTCGAACAACGGCGGAGCACCGCGACCGCAAGAAGCGCCCGCCACGACCGAAGCGGCCAACCGCCCGGAACAGGCCGGCGTCACGCGCCCCGCCGCCAACGGCCGCGAAAACACCGGCAGCCGTGTGGCCTTTGTCGGCAACTACCTGCCGCGGCGCTGCGGCATCGCCACCTTCACGACGGACCTGTGCACCGCGCTCGCCGGCCATGCGGTTGAATGTCTGGCCGTCGCGATGAACGATTGCTCCGAGCGCTACGATTACCCACCCCCCGTGCGCTTCACGGTCGAGCAGAACGACCTGGCCTGTTATCGCCGCGCGGCGCAGTTCCTCAACAACCGGGTGGACGTCGTCAGCCTGCAACACGAGTACGGGATTTACGGCGGTCCGGCCGGCAGTCACGTCCTGACTGTCCTGGCGGAGCTGCGCGCCCGCGTGGTCGCCACCCTTCACACGGTGTTGCGCGAACCCAGCCCCGAACAACGCAAGGTGCTCGAGCACGTCGGCCGCCTCTGCGACCGTGTGGTCGTGATGAGTCACCGGGGTGCGGAGTTCCTGCGGGACGTGTACGGAATTCCGCCCGAGAAAATCGACTTTATCCCGCACGGCATCCCGGACTTCGCCTTCGTCGATCCGAGCTTCTACAAGGAGCAGTTCGCCGTGCCGGGCAAGTCCGTGCTGATGACCTTCGGCCTGCTCGCCCCGGGCAAGGGTCTGGAGAACGTCATTCGCGCCTTGCCGGCCATCATCGCCCGCTTCCCGAACGTGGTGTACCTGGTGGTCGGTGTGACCCATCCCCATGTTCTGCATCAGCAGGGCGAGACCTACCGCATGAGTCTGCGCCGGCTGGCCCGGGATCTCGGCGTTGAGGACCACGTGGTTTTCCACAATCGTTTCGTGGATCAGCAGGAGTTGATTGAGTTTCTCGGCGCCGCCGATATCTACGTCTCCCCCTATCAGCACGAAGCGCAGATCACGTCGGGCACGCTCGCGTGGGCGGTCGGCGCCGGTAAGGCGGTCGTCTCCACGCCCTACTGGTATGCCCAGGAACTGCTGGCGGACGAGCGCGGCGTGCTCGTGCCCTTCAACGATGCGGCGGCGACCGCGGAGGCCGTGAACCGGCTCCTGGAAAACGATGTGGAGCGCAATGCGATGCGCAAGCGGGCCTACCTGTTTGCCCGCGAGATGATCTGGCCGAATGTCGCCCGTGCGTACCTCGAGTCTTTTGCGCGCGCCCGTGAGCAGCGCGCCCAGCACTCGGGCCTGACCCGTGCCTTCGCACCCCAGCCGCGCATGAGCGATCTGCTGCCCGAAGTCCAACTGCAGCACCTCAAGCGTCTGACCGACGGTACCGGCATTCTCCAGCATGCCCGGTTCGCCGTGCCCAACTACCAGGAGGGGCACACCACCGACGACAATGCCCGGGCGCTCGTGCTGATGGCCCTGCTGGACGAGCTTGGCGAACTCCCGGCCGACGAAACTGAGGACTTGACCACGCGCTACCTGGCCTTCGTGGCCTACGCCTTCAACGCCGGCGCGCGACGCTTCCGGAACTTCCTGGCGTACGAGCCGCGCCACTGGCCCGAAGAAGTCGGCTCGGACGACTGCCACGGCCGCGCCTTGTGCGGGCTGGGGGCGCTAGTGGGCCGCTGCAATCGCCCCGGGCTGCGCGGAATGGCCGTCGACCTTTTCCATTCCGCCCTCCCCGCGGCCCTGGAGCTCAGTTCGCCGCGGGCGTGGGCTTACACGCTGCTCGGGATTCGCGATTACCTGCGCTGGCTTGCGGGCGACCGCGCCGCGGAGGAGACCGGCCGGAAACTGGCGGACCGGCTCGTAACGCGCTTCCGCGAATCGCAGCGGGCGGACTGGACCTGGTTTGAGGACTCCCTGACGTATGCCAACGCGTGTTTGCCGCAGGCTCTGCTCGTGGCGGGCGAGTCCTTGGGCCAGGGCCACTGCACCGAGATCGGGTTAGCAACCCTCGGATGGCTGATGGACGTGCAACGCGCCCCGGCCGGACATTTCGTGTCTGTCGGTTCGAACGGATTCTACACGCGCGGCGGCGACTGCGCCCGCTTTGATCAACAGCCGATCGAGGCCTGCGTTTCCGTTTCGGCTTGTCTGACGGCTTTCCGCGTCACCGGCGACCTGCGCTGGCACCGGGAGGCCGAGCGCGCGTTCGAGTGGTTCCTGGGTCGGAACGACCTGGGTTTGCCGCTCTGCGACCTGCGCACGGGTGCGTGTCACGACGGTTTGTGCCCTGACCAAGTGAATGCCAACGAGGGCGCGGAATCGACGTTGGCCTACCTGCTGGCCTTGGCGGAGATGCGCCTGGCCGCTCAAACGAGCCTGTTGTCCGGTGGTCCCGACACGTCCAAGGTGACGGCGGCCCGGACCCAGGAAGGAAAGCACGTTGGACCATCAGTATGAAGTAATGTTCCATCGTCATCCGCAGAACCCGATTCTGACGGCTACGCACTGGCCCTACGCGGTCAACACCGTCTTCAATCCGGGTGCGACGCGCTTGCAGGACGGAACGACCCTGCTGCTGTGCCGCGTCGAGGACCGGCGTGGCATCTCGCACCTCTGCGCGGCACGCTCAGCCAACGGCATCGACGGCTGGACCATCGATGCGGCGCCTACGCTGCTGCCGGCGGATGACCACCCCGAGGAAGCCTGGGGTATCGAGGACCCGCGCATCACCTATGTCCCCGAGCTGGAGCGGTACGTGATCGCCTACACGGCCTACTCCCGCGCCGGTCCCGGCGTATCGCTGGCGACGACGACGGACTTCGTGCATTTCGAGCGCTACGGAAGCATTATGATGCCCGAGGACAAGGACGCGGCCCTTTTTCCCTGCCGCTTCGGGGACCACTGGGCCCTCGTGCACCGTCCGCTCTCGCCGCTCGGCGCCCACATTTGGATGGCCTACTCCCCCGA
Source organism: Phycisphaerales bacterium (assembly GCA_003162245.1). Lineage (GTDB taxonomy): Bacteria > Planctomycetota > Phycisphaerae > UBA1845 > Fen-1342 > Fen-1342. The sequence goes on along the minus strand of PMMM01000128.1, from coordinate 13,994 downwards.
CCTGCGGCACTGGGGCAGTCATCACCTGATCCTGGCCGCACGCCGCGGGGCCTGGTGGGATGCGAACAGGATTGGACTGTCATCTCCGCCCATCGAGACGCCGGAGGGTTGGCTGCTGATCTACCACGGCGTGCGGCAGACCCCGGCCGGATGTCTGTATCGGATCGGACTGGCGTTGTTCGACCGGGACACCCCGGAGCGCTGCCTGCGGCGCGGGGACGAGTGGCTGTTCGGGCCCGAGATGCTGTACGAACGCGGGGGCGATGTCGGCAACGTCGTGTTTCCCTGCGGGGCCACGATCGGACCCGACCAGGACACACTCCATCTTTACTATGGCGCCGGAGATACGTGTATCGGGCTCGCCACGGCCAGCGTCCGCGCATTGCTGACGTGGCTCAGAGCACACAGTGATACCGAATCGCCGGCCGGCGCGCGCCTAATCCCGTGACTACCCCGCTAGACCAGCGCGAGCCGCTGCACAACGTGAAAGGGCCGTACCGATTCGCCTGTATCTGATCAACCCGTCGAACCCGCTCGTGTGCCTGACGCACGTCAAGGACGGCTACTGGAACCGCTATCGGGTCTGGAAGCCGCTCGGCCTACTCGCCTTGGCCGCCTTGACGCCGCCCGAATGGAACATCACCGTCTTCGACGAGAACGTGCGCATTCCGGATTACGGCGCGCTGCCGCGTCCGGATCTTGTGGGCATCACCGCCTTCACCTCGCAAGCCAACCGCGCGTACGAAGTCGCGGCGGACTTCCGTCGCCGCGGCGTGCCGGTCGTCATGGGCGGCATTCACGCGACGATGTGCCCCGACGAGGCCGCGGCGCGCGTGGCTGCGATCGTCACCGGTGAGGCCGAACCGATCTGGGCGCAGGTGCTCAGCGACGTGCAGCGCGGCGCGCTCCAGTCCCGGTACGCCGGCGCCCATGCGGACATGGCCGCGATTCCGCCCGCCCGCCACGCTCTGCTGACCGGCGGCTACGCGTTTGGCTCGATTCAGACCACGCGCGGCTGCCCGCTCAATTGCAGCTTCTGCAGCGTCACCGCGTTCAACGGCTACAAGTACCGGCAGCGGCCCATCGCCGACGTGATCCGCGAATTCGCCACGATCCCCGAAAAACACGTGCTGATCGTGGACGACAATCTGATCGGCACGAACCGCGAACACCTGGCCCGGGCGAAAGAGCTGTTCCGCGCGATGCTCGGGGCTGGTCTACGCAAGCAGTGGATCGCCCAGGTGACGATCAACATGGCGGATGACGAGGAACTTCTGGCGCTGGCCGCGCGGGCGGGCTGCGCTGGCGTCTTCATCGGCTTTGAATCGCCCACGACCGCCGGGCTCAAAGAGGTCGGCAAGAAGTTCAACCTCGTGAACGGGCGCGACTTCGCCGCCTCGGTCCGGCGCATCCAGCGGCACAAGATCCTGGTGGCCGGCTCGTTCATCATGGGCCTCGACAGCGACCAGCCGGGCATCGGCCCACGCATCGCCGCCGCGGCCGCGCGCTACGGCGTGGACATTCTGAACACGCTCTTTCTCACCCCGCTGCCCGGCACGCGGCTGTGGGACGAGTTGGAGCCCGCCGGCCGCGTCGCCGCCGACAAGTTCCCGGAGGATTGGAAGTACTACACGTTGACGTTTCCCGTGGCCCGCTACCGTCATTTCACCGGCGCGGGCATCGCCCAGGAAATGGAACTCTGCGACCGGACGTTCTATTCGCTGCGGAACACGCTGCGGCGCATCGGGCGCAGCTTCTGGCGCTGGCGCAAGCCGCTCTTCGCGCTGGTGACCAACCTCTCCTACCGGCACAATCTCCGCCGCGCGCGACTCGCCTGCCGGGACTTCCTGGCGGCGCGGCGGCACCAGGTCGGCGATGATCGCCACCGCCGTCAACTCGGCTCCAAACGGCGAAACGTGCCGGAAGCCGCCTGTGTCGCGGCAAGCTCAAGCACGGCGGACGCCTGAGTCGTGGTTGGCAGGACGCCCCGGTCGCATCAGGTCCGCTCGCCCCGGGACCGCGGCCGGAACGGAATCTGCGATGTCTCGAGACCTGACCCCGAAACAGCGCGATGCGACGTATCGACACTGGTGCTCCCAGATCGCACGTGAGTGTCGTGACCTGGCCGGGCTGGAGCGGATCAGCGCGCGGGCCCTGCAAGACCGCGACGTGCAGGCCGATTCGCTCTTGCAGAGCATGCTCCGGGCCGAGTTGGCGCGCCAGCGGGCCGAATTGGAGCGCGAAGCGCAACGCGAACGGCAGAGCCGCACGGCCGCGCCGCCGCCCGCCAAGTACCACGCCAGCGCGTCGCCGCCCGCCAAGCACCACGCCAGCGCATCGCCGCGCGGCGTGAATACGCCGCGGCTCGCGAGCAATTCCGCGCCGCCCGAAGTCGAACCGCCACCGCCGCGCCCGACCCCGCCGCCGCCCGACCCGGACCAGGTAGCTTTCTACCAATTGGTCGCAGATCTCAGCGAGGCCTTGAAAAAAGGCGACGAGGACGCGGCGCGGACCGTTTGCGCGCAGATGCGCGTGCTCCACCAGCGTCGCAGCACGCTCGTCTCGGCCGCGGATCTGGAGCGGTACGAACAGCGTGCCACGAAGTTGCATGTCCAACTGAACGACCATCGCAGCCAGATCGCCGCGTTGGCGCAGCAGGCCCGTGCCGCGGCGCAGGCCGGCGATGTGCCGGCAGCACTGAAGTTGATGCACCGCCTGACCGCCATCCACGTGGCCCACCCGCGCCTGCTCGACAAAGCGGGGCTCGGGAAGATGCGCAAGGACGTCGCACACGCGACTGAAGGTCGCGAGGATCGCGTGACCACGCATAAGCTGATCGAGCGGGAGCGCGCGGTTGCTGCCGAGATGAAACGGCTGGCGCTCGCGGTGTCCGAGTTTCACCGGGCGGTCTTCAACCATCCGGAGAGCGGCCTGGAGTTTCGACGGGCCGCGCGCGTGTATCTGGGCGTGCTGCGCGACATTCGCCTGCATGAGAAGGACTGGTTGGCAGAGTTCGTGCTCGAGTTGGGCGACGTGCTGGCCAACTGGTACGTGCCGCCACCGGGTGCGGAGCGGCAGATCGATCATTTCCTCGAAAAGATGCGCGCCGCCCTCCAACGCATCCACGTCGAGATGGGCGAAATCGACGTCAAACGCGGCGAATCGAGAGGACCGTGAACGGGGCGGGTGCCGATCTGCGGGGCACGCCTGCCGCCGGGAACTCCACTTGCGCCTCGAGGTCCGCACTTTGCAAGCCGCTCAGGCCGGAGGTGGGCCATGCCCAGGCGTTTGCCGGCGGGCGGACAGGGGTAGGGGGGGCCGGTCGCTACAGCAGCGGTGATCGGAGTGGGCCCGTCGCATGGTAAACTGGTAGGCGTGCCTGGGCAGGCACGCGGGCGCTCGCGCGGTCGCGAGGGGCGTCCGGCGATTCGGATGATCCCGGGAGCGGGGTTGTTCGCTCGGTGGAGTGACTCACATGTCAACCGTGCCTGCGTCAGCGGATCTGGCTCATTGGCCGGACCGCCTGGCTGCGCTCCTCAGTAGCGCCGGAGGTGAACCTGCGGATGACGCGCTGCGGCGTGCAGCGGAGCTCGGGCGCGCCCTGGCACAGGCGCAGATTCCGCTGGCGGAGGTTACCGCCGCCCCCTGGGCGATAGTGGCGGAGCGTTTGCGGCACGGCGCCGTGCTCACTGGGGCGCAGGTACAGGCCGTAAGCTCGATTGTGCGGCGGCTCATGGAGGGGTACACGGCGGCGGTCCTGCGCCGCGAGAAGGACCGGGTGCAGCAGTATCTCGACATTGCCGGGGTCATGTTCGTCGCCCTCGACGCGCAGGGCCGCATCACGCTCGCGAACAAGAAAGCCTGCGCGATCCTGGGATGCGACGAGGACGACTTGATCGGCCAGCCCTGGTTCGACCGCTTTGTTCCCGAGCGCGACCGCAGCCGGGTGAAGCCCGCCTTCGGCTCGCCGATCGCCGGCAATATCGAGCCGGTCGAGTATTACGAGAACCCCGTCCTCACCAGTACCGGCGCGGAGCGGCTGATTGCGTGGCACAACGCCCTCCTGCGGAACGAGGCCGGCGACATCGTCGGCACCGTGAGTTCCGGGGAGGACGTCACGGAGCGCAAGCAGGCCGAGGAGGAAGCTCGGCAGCACCACGAGCACCTGGCGGAGCTGGTGGAGCAGCACACGCAGGAGCTGAAGCAAGTCAACGCGCGCCTGCAAGAAGAGCTGAAGTTCAGCGAGCACGTCGTGACGGGCGTGCCGGCCGTCATCTGCCGCATCGCCCCGGACGGTACGACGCTTTTTGTCAACCCGGCCGGCGAACGGATCACCGGCTACCCGGCCGAAGAGCTCGTGGGCCGCAATTGGTGGCGCGTCTTCTACCCCGGCGACGAGGCCCGGCAGGTGGAGCGACTGTTCGAGATCTTCCGACAGGGGAATGTGCGCGACTACGAGATGGTCCTGACCACTAAGACCGGCGCGAAGCGCACGATCTCCTGGAATTCCATCAACTGGTTTGACGCCGACGGGCGGCTGACTGAAATCATCGGCTTTGGGAACGACGTCACCGAGCGCCGGCAGGCCGACCTCGCCGTGCGGGAGAGCGAAGAGCGTTTCCGCCAACTGGCGGAGAACATGTCCGGCTTCTTCTGGCTGTACGATCTGGCGACCCGCAAGGTGCTGTACGTGGGGCCCGGCTACGAGCCGCTTTGGGGCCGCACCCGCGAAAGCGTGTACGCCGATCCGGATTCATGGCTGGCGCCAATTCACCCGGACGATCGGGCGGAGGTCATGGAGGGGTGGCGACGGCAGCGGCGCGGGGAATCCACGGAGCAGGTGTACCGCATCAACCGGGCGGATGGAACGGTCCGGTGGATTCGCACGCGCGGGTTTCCGATTCGCGACGCGGCGGGGTCGGTGCAGCGCCTCGCAGGCATCGAAGACGACGTCACGGAGCAAAGGGAAGCGGAACGCGAGCTCCGCGCGTTCAAGACCGTTTCCGATCGCGCGGGCTACGGCTCCGCGATCGTCGACCTGGACGGGAAGATCACGTACGTGAACGAGGCCTTCGCGGCGATGCACGGGCGCACGGTGCGAGAGCTGCTGGGGCAACCGCTGTCCGTTTTCCATAACGCCGGCCAGATGGCGCGCGTGGACGCGCTCAATGAGCGACTCCGTCGCGAGGGGCGTTTTGTGGCCGAGGAGGTCTGGCACGTCCGCGCCGACGGCCGCGAGTTTCCTGCGCTGATGAGCGGCACCACTATCTTGGACGACCAGGGCCGCGCGGAGTTCATGGCGGCGACCGCGATTGACATCACCGATCGCAAGCGGGCCGAAGAAGCGCTGCGCGCCAGCGAGCACAAGTTCCGCACGCTGGCGGAGACGGTGTCGGTCTTCATTATGATCGTTCGCGGGGACCGCGTTCTGTACGCCAACTCGGCGGCCGAAGCGATTCTGGGCTACAGCCGCCAGGAGCTCATGGCGCTGGAGTCCGCTTGGACGACGATCCACCCCGACTTTCGTGAACTCGCCCGGGCGCGCGGCCACGCACGGCAGCGCGGCGAGTCGGTACTACCGCGGTATGAGCTCAAGCTCTTGACCAAAGCCGGCACAGAGCGTTGGGTCGATTTGGCCGCGTCCCGCTTCGAATTCGAGGGGGCCACGGCGGTACTGGCGACGGGCGTGGACATCACGGACCGTAAACAGGTGGAAGAAGCTCTTCAGGTGAGCGAGACCAACTTCCGCACGTTGGCCGAGACCATCCCGGTGGCCATCACAATCACGCGGGGGCCGCGCGTCCTGTACGTCAACTCTGCCGCGGAGGCCATCACCGGTTACGACCGCCAGGAGCTGATGGGGCTGGAGTCTTACTGGGACGTGGTGCACCCGGACTTTCGCGAACTCGTGCGGGAGCGCGGGGTGGCGCGAGAGCGCGGGGAGCCGGTGCCCTCGCGGTATGAGATCAGGCTGCTGCCCAAGGGCGGCGAGGAGCGCTGGGTCGAGCTGTCGGCCTCGTTCTTCGAATTCGACGGGGCCCCAGCCACGCTCGCCACGGGCATCGACGTCACGGACCGCAAGCGGGCCGAGGAGGCCCTGCGGATCGCGCAGGAACGGCTCGAGCTGGCGCTGCGCGGTGCCGACCTCGGCGTGTGGGACTGGAACGTGCCGACCGGGCACATGACTTATGATGAGCGCTCGGCGCGGATGATGGGTTACGCCCCTGGCGAGCTGACGTCGGACTACCGCACCTTGGAGACGCAAGTCCACCCGGACGATCGGCCACGCGTGCGGGACACCCTCCAAGCACACTTGGCGGGGCTGACGCCGTTCTTCGAAGCCGAGCACCGCCTGCGCACGAAGAGCGGCGAATGGAAGTGGATCCTGGCGCGCGGCCAGGTGGTCGTGCGGGATGAGCGCGGCGCGCCGATCCGCTGCACGGGCACGCATCTGGACCTCACCGATCGCAAGCGGGCCGAAGAGGCGGTGCGCACGCATCGGGAGCAACTGGCGCACGCCTCGCGCGTCAGCCTGGTGGGCCAGATGGCGTCGGGTCTGGCGCACGAGATGGCCCAGCCGCTGTCGGCGATGCTCTACTACGCGCGCGGTTGTTCCTCGCGTCTCGATGACGGGGCGTGGGGGATTCCGGAAGCCCGCCAGACGTTGGGAAAGATCGCCACCCAGGCCGAGCGGGCCGGCAAGGTGATTCACCGGCTCAAAGCGTTTGTGCGGCGCGCCGAGCCGCAACGCCTGCCCGCCGATATCAACACGCTCGTGCGCGACGTGCTCGATCTGTCGGTGCCGGACACGCGCGCCAACCGCGTGGCGGTCCGGCTCGAGCTGGCGGATGGGCTTCCGGCCGTGAACGTGGACCAGGTCGAGATCGAGCAGGTGATTCTGAACCTGATTCGGAACGGGATTGACGCCATGGGGCCAAACGCGGCCGAGGCCCGCGAGCTGGTGATCCGGACCGGCGCGGGGCCGGGTGCGCAGGTCGTCGTCAGCGTGGAAGACAACGGCCCGGGTGTGCCGCGCGACTTGGAGCAACGGGTATTCGAGCCGTTCTTCACCACCAAGCCGGCGGGGACGGGGCTGGGCCTGCCCATCAGCCGCTCGATCATTGAGGCCCACGGCGGCACGCTGCAGATCGAGGCCGGTTCGCCGCGCGGGGCCCGCTTCAGCTTCTCGTTGCCGGCGGCGGCCGGCGAAGAGGAGGCCCGCGGCTGAGCCGAACATCGGCACAGCCCCGGATCCCGGCGCGGAAATACTACGCCGAGCGCGCCTGGAGCGATTGCGGGTCGCGGGCCGCCGTCAGGGCCGTGTCATACGTGATGTCGCCCTTCTGGTACAGCTCGAGCAAGGCGTGATCCATCGTCACCATGCCGAATTTCCGGCCCGCCTGCAGCTCCGAGTAGAGCTTGTGAATCGTGTTCTCGCGGATGTTGTGCCGCACGCCATACGTGCCAATTAGAACTTCGCAGCACAGCGTCCGGCGGCGGCCCTGTGCGTCGGGCAGGAGTTGCTGGGCGAGCACGGCCTGCAGCGTGTTCGCGAGCATCAGCCGCACTTCCTCCTGCTGGTCGCCGGGGAAGGCGGAGACAATCCGCTGCACGGACTGGACGGCGTCGGGCGTGTGCAGGGTGGCGATGACGAGGTGCCCGGTTTCCGCCGCCATGAGCGCGGTATACATGGTGTCGCGGTCGCGCATCTCGCCGATGCCGATCACGTCCGGGTCCTGCCGCAGCACGTGCACGAGCGCCTGCGGAAACGAGTGCACGTCGGTCAGCACCTCCTGCTGAATGACCAGCGCCCGCTTGGAGATGTGCGTGTACTCGATGGGGTCTTCGATCGTGACGATCTTGCTGCGGCTCTCGCTGTTGATCAGGTCGATGATGTAGTGGAACGTCGTGGTCTTGCCCACGCCGGTCGGCCCGGTGATTACGATCAGCCCGTTCGGCTTATGGGCCAGGTCATCGACGATGGCCGGCAGGTGGAGCTGCGCGCGCGTACGCATCGTGCTCTCGCTCAGCCGAATGGACACTTCCGGGAACCCGTTGCGGAGATAGATCGTCACGCGGGCGCGGTCGCGCTCGCCGAACATCGTGGAGAAGCAGAGCTGCCAGTCTGTTTCCAGCCGTGTCTGCTGCTCTTCGTTCAGGCATTCCCGCACCAGCGCTTGACACATGGCCGCGCTGATCGCTTCGCCCTTGGCCACGACGATCTCGCCTCCGACGCGGAATACCGGCGGCATCCCGACGACGATGTGGATGTCGCTCGCCTCGTGCTTGCGGCCCGTGCGTAACAGCGTGTCGAGCGTCATCGGCCTCTCCAGCGGTGCAAACGTGCCCCCAGCCAGGCCCGCCACGACGGCGCCGGCAGCGCGTCCAGCGCCGCGCGGGCCTCGCGGTAGTCGCCGCGGAACTCCAGGCAATGTCCGTAGCTGGCCTCCGCCGCAGCCATGAAGCCCAGCGCACGCTGGCAATCGCCCAGCGTGAACCAGGCGTAGCCGTGCGTCGGCTCCAGTTGCAGCGCTTCCTTCGCATACTGCATGGCGTTGCTGATGCGGCCGTAGTACTGGCAGATGCGCGCGATCACGACCCGGTCGAACCAGGTCGCGCCGGGCTCGGCGCCGGCCTTCTGAAAGCACTGGTCCGCGAACTTCTGGCGCCGCGCCAGGAGCACCTCGCCGCGGGCCGTCCACCGCCACGCCGAGCTGCCCTGGGCCTGGAGGGCCGCGTCGCTGCACGCCAGGGCCGCGTCCAGGTCTTTGAGCCGCGCGCAGGCCTGCGCCTTGGCGGCCAGCAGCTCGCCGTTGTTGCGGAACAGCTCGAGGGCCTTGTCGCTCCAGACGCGGGCTTCGTGGTATTCGCCCAGCTGGACGAGCATCTGCACCTGCCCGACCCAGGCGGGGATGGCCGCGCGGTTTTCCTGGAGTGCCCGCGTATAGAGACGCAGGGCCGGCTCGAAGCGCCCCCAGCGGGACTCCTCCTCCGCGGCCTGCAAGTGGTCGACGGCAGGCTGCGCCGGCGTGCGCAGCTCTTCGGCGCGGCGCTCCTGGCGGCGCTGCACGTTGTCGAACTCGAGATTGGCAAAGCGTCCCGGCACGAGAATCCTCACTGAATGCGGCCGAACCGCGACAGCGGCCGGATGCGGCATAGCACCGGCCCGATGACGTCGTCGTCGGGCACCACCACCAGGCTGAGAAGCGCGTCCGAAGGTATGGCCGTCAGCCCGTACATCTGCGCCTCAAGCTGGGACGGGACGATCGCGTACTCGCCTTCGCGCAGCGTCACGTCGAGGTCGCCCGGCGGCACCTGCGGGACCAGCGGCCCCAATGCGAGGGCGGGCGGCGTACCGTTCACCAACAGCCCGCGCCCGTGCAACTGCACGTGGTCGCCCGCTACGCCGACGATGCGGTCCACGCCGTGCCCGGCGCGGATCACAGCCGCGTGATTGTGTTCCCCGCCGCTCGACTCGCGGATTGCATAGAACACCAGCGCGCCCCGCTGAAACGTCGCGGGCCGCAGCCACGGCCCGCTGGCGAGCAAACCATCGCCATTCGCCAGCACTCCCGGCGCCGGCACGTTCATCAACGGAATCGGTACGAGGAATCGTCCGCAGAACCACCGCGCGGGCCAGTATAGCCCCAAGTCCAGAGCAAAGAACACCACCAGGCCGAACAGCGCGCGAATCAGCAGCCGCTCCCAGCACAGGTTGCCGCTGAACAGCGACACGATGACGAGCGCGTGTACCGCCACCATCAACCAGATGCACACTTCCATCCAGGGCGTCGCGACACACACCAGCGCGAGCACCAGGAGAATCAGCCAAACGATCAGCACCGTCTTTCCGAACGGCCGTTGTCCGTAGCGGATGTGACCCAGCCCGGGGATGATCGACCAAGCGAGGGCGCGCGTCGGCAGTTCCTCCGGGCAGAGCCATTGGAGCACGGCCGCCAGGTTGCGCGGATTCGGCAGGTGCAGGGGGATGCCGTATGCTAGCCGGTGCAGATGCGTCAGGACGCGCCAGCGCGACGCCCGTGGCGGCTCGACCGCGACCGCCGCCAGGCTCAGCGCGCTCGCGCAGCGGGCACACGCCGCCAGTCCGGGGATGTTCTCGAAGCCGCAATTCCAGCACTGCATGGCAAAACACTCGCTCGCGCGTCACGGCCGGCGCACGTTCTTCACCTGCGTGTCGATGCGCACCTGGCCGTCCGGCAGGTAGTATTCCTGCGTGAGTTGCCGCTGCTCCTCGCCGCCGACGATCTCCTTGACCAGGTCGGCATATTCGAGACAGCGCGGGCCCTTCGCGCCCTGGACCGTCACCGTGACCTTGCCCGTTTTGCTGATCACGATCTCCAACTCGGGTCGCTGCATGGGCATCTCCTGCTTACGGTGGCCTACAACCGCACCCGAATCCGCACCGCCTCGTCCGCCAGCACTTCCTCCTCGACCACGCTGTACTTCCGGCTTTTCAACTCGCTCAGCAGCTTGTTGTAGGCAAACTGCTGCACGACGCGCCCGGCCACTTCCTCGCCGATGCGCCGCAACTGGAGATCGGAATAGTGTGCGCCGGCGACGCAGACCGTGCAGCGCCCTCGCTCGTCCTGGCCGATCTCGACCGTCACGTCATCCCGTTGGATCGTGATCTTCTCGCCCCGGCCCAGACCCTCCGCGACGACTTCGCTGTTCTCGACCGTTGTTTCGACCTTACGCTGCCCCTCCGCCTTCTCCCGGTACAGTTGCGGGCCCATCAGCGAAAACCCCATGCTGGCCGCGGCCGCCGCCACCGCCGCCGAAATTGCCGGCCAGGATGCGATTACCAAGGGTGTCAACACGCAAACGGCACTCATCGTGCACCTCCAACCGCCCCCATGCTTACATTTCCAGTTTCCGCCGCACCGCAGCCGGCGCCGTCTCGTCCCGGTATGACGCGCAGCGCGCCCGCCCCTGGGCCCACGTCCGCAGCGCGTTGATCTCCTCGGCCATCGTCTTGGACAGCGGCACGGTCTCCTGGATGCTCTTCAGGATGTCCGCGGTCGCGAGCTCTTTGCCCAGGTAGAAGACGTCATACAGCGCGCTGATCGTGGCCTCCTCGATCTCTGCACCGCTGAAGCCGTCCGCCGCCGCCGCAAGTTGCTCCAGATCGAAGGCCGCCGGATCGCGTCCGCGCTTGCGGATGTGGATCTCGAAAACCTGCCGGCGTTCAACGGCGTTGGGCAGGTCCACGAAGAAAATCTCGTCCAGCCGGCCCTTGCGCAAAAGCTCCGGCGGCAGTTGCGTGATGTTGTTCGCCGTCGCGAGCACGAAGACCGGCTTCTGCTTCTCGCTCAGCCAGGTCAGGAACGTGCTCATGACGCGGGCCGTCGTCCCGCCGTCGGTGTTCGCCGAGCCCTGCGACCCGCTGAACGCCTTGTCGATCTCATCAACCCAGAGCACGGCGGGGGCGATGCTCTCCGCAACCGCGATCGCCCGGCGGATGTTCTCCTCCGACGAGCCCACCAGGCTGGCGAACATGCGCCCCACGTCGAAACGCAACAGCGGCATATCCCACATGCGGCTGACTGCCTTGGCGCTGAGGCTCTTGCCGCAGCCCTGCACGCCGACCAGCAAAACGCCCTTCGGGCACGGCAGCCCGAACGCGCGCGCCCGGCTGCTAAAGGCCAGCGAACGCTTCGTCAGCCATTCCTTGAGGCTGTCGAGCCCGCCGACGTCCCCGGCCTGCGTCTGCGACGCGTAGTACTCCAGCAGCCCGCTCTTGCGGATGATCTGCTGCTTTTCCGAGAAGACGACCGACACGTCGTCGGCGTCCAGCTTTCCGTCGTTCACAATCGTCTTGGCGAAGACGTTTTCCGCCTCTTGCAGCGTCAGCCCCAGTGCCGCCTGGACCAGCCGCTCCCGATGCTGGCCATCGAGGCCGATCTTCGTGCGTGTTGCGGCGGTCACGTCCTCGCAGATCCGCGTCAGCAGCGCGTCGAACTCGGGCACCCCCGGCAGCGGGTAGTCCAGCACGCTGATGTCTTTCTCGAGCTCCGACGCGATGTCCATCTGCGGCGACGTGATCACCAGCGTCTTGTAGCTGTCGCTCAGCGCCTGCGCCACCTCGCGCAGCTTGCGGATGACCGCCACGTTGCAGTCGCGCGGTCGCGTGAACGTGTGAAAGTCCTTGAACAGGTAGATGGCCGGTTCCTTCTGCTCGATGACGAGGTCCAGCGCCTCGACCGGGTCCGCCAGGCCCTTCGCCCGTGCCGTGGCCAGCCCGTTGCCCGACTTCACCAGCCCCGTCGTCACCGACCAGCAGAAGAGCTGCTTTTGCCGCGCGGCGGCCAGCTTGCGGAGCTGCTCCTCGACCCGCCGCTCCTCCCACGTCACCACGTAGATGATGGGGTAGCGGGCGCGGACCAGGATTTCCAGCTCCGCGCGGGCTGCGTCGTGTTGGGGGGCTTTCGCTGCGGGCATTTGCGACTTCATCCTCTCGCCGCCGGCCGTTCGTACGACTGCGTCGTCCGCGCCAGCAGTTCCGCGTCCCCCGGGCACAACATCGAGAGCACGAACGCCAATTGCGGCGTCAAGTCATGGCAGTAGATGCGTCCATCGGGGCCAAGCGTGAGGCTCGCCACGCCCTCCCCCGGCGCCGAGCGCGCCGGGCTCGGTCGCCCGGTCGCGCTCGGTAGCGGCGAGCGGCACAGGTTCAGGGAGGCCAGGTAGTCGGTCGCCACGCGTACCTCGGCCCGCGTGTTCAGCCGGCCGATCTCCGGGTCGCACGAGGCCGGCCCGCACGGGATGTACCCCGGGTAGAGCTGAAAACGCGCCCCGGGCAGATGCTGCGCGATCCAGTCGGCCGCCGGCCGGAAGCAGCACCCCAGGTGTCCCGGCAGCAGCACGTGTCGCACGATTACTTGTGCCCGGGCCGCCGCGAAAAGCAGGTTCCGCTGCACGACCGCGCTGTAATTCGGCACGCCGGCCAGACGCTGGGCACACGCGGCATTACCGAACTTGAAATCCGCGAGGTAGCACGCGACCACGCCGTCGAGCAGCTCCAACACTTCGGGCGTCATGTACATGTTCGTGTTGAGCGCCAGCGGCACGCGTCCGGCGATCGCGGCGGCTAACCCGAGAATCGTGTGCACGTGCAGAGTGGGCTCGCCACCCAGCAAGCTCACCGCCCGCACACGACCAGCGAGCGGGCCACCGAGTTCGGTGGCCCACTCCATCGGTCCGACCGGCCCACCAGCACCTTCGAATGCGTTCGGCGCCTCGTCGCACCACGGGCAGCGGAAGTTGCACCCGCCCAGAAACACTCGTAGAGCCGGCAGCAGCTCGAGCTCTTCATTCAGGCTGACATACCGCTTGTATACGCGCGACTCAGCCGCCAACCCGCATCGGCCGCGTTCGCCCGCCGCCCGGTCCACGCCGCACCGCAACTCGCACATGTTGCAGTGATGCAGCATGGCCTCGGCCGCGGCCACGCGGTCGTCGAGGTCATCCGGCAGTGGGCTTGGGAGCACCTCCGGGTGTGACGACGGCTCCAAATCGCGCAACCGATTGTCCATAAACGCCTTCTGCACAGCGCCAGCGCCGCGCTCGGCTTTGACGGTGCTGGACATACGCTCATAGAATACTTACGGAAACGGTCGCAACTTCCGCATCCCACGACCGATCTCGACCGCCGGAGTCGTCGCCGATGTGCCCACCGGACGACAAACAGCGCGCCGCTATGGACGCCGTGCTCCCGCTCGTCTACGACGAGTTGCGGCAGGTGGCCCACTGTTATTTCCGGAACCAGCCGTCCAGCTTCACGATGCGGCCGACCGACGTGGTGGACGAGGCGTGCCTGCACCTGCTCCGCCACTCCAAGGCCGACTGGCAAAGCCCCGAGCATTTCCGCGCCATCGCCACCACTTCCTTGGTTTGCCGGAGGTTGTCCTGGTAGCTCAGGTTGGATGCATCGAACAGAACGGAGTTCCAACCCGCGTCCAGGCACGTCTTGATCA
>PMMM01000075.1 GCA_003162245.1 Phycisphaerales bacterium | reverse complement strand
AGAAAAAGTGAAAACGCTCTAGGGCACCGCGTGGCCGGGGCATGACTGCGGGCCCACAATTGCCGGATTTGCTCGGCGAGCTGCGCAAGACGCGGATTCCGCGGCGTGTCGATACCTTCGTCGCTGTCCCACACCCTACAACGGCGTGCACCATCCACGGTACACATCGCGGGAAGGGACGGGGCATCCACGGTGGAGCCCCCGCGTGCATCCCGCAAGAGATTTTCCGCAATCAAACGCATGTTCCGTTCCCACGGATGTCCGCACGCTGCCGTCACGCCCAATTGGCCGCCGAGTGCGGCTCGGCGGGGCCGGCGGCGCTTACGCGGCGCCCCGCGGCCCCACTACTCGCAGGCGTGTCTTTCGCGACCGGATCAAAACCGTCCTTCCGAGCGAGCGAAGCGAGAGAGGAAGCGGCTCTCGAATGCGGCGTAACGGCATTCGCGACCCGATTCCCTGGCCCTGGGGGCCACGGAAGAAACGGACGCCCGGCACGGACACGCCCGACCGTGCCGCTCGCCCGCTGGCCGGGGGCCACGGGCGAAATCAGTATACCTAATAATAACCTAACTTTGGCGCGAGGTCAAGGAAAGTTCAAGAATCTGCGCGCGGGGGTGCGTGACGCATTCGGCGGGTTTGTAGCGTCGCCCCCCCCGTGGGCGACGTAGAGTGGCACGGCGGTTCCAAGGGCGGTCCGTTGGCCGGAGGGCCAATCCCAGCACACCAAGACTGGCCTCCTAACCGACGTCGGGCCTTTTCTGCAACCGCTCCGGCCTGCCTGGATGCTCCCGTCCGACACTCTTACGGACACGTCGTTCCCAGCAGCGCCACGAACGGGTCGATGTCGGCGCGGGTGACGGCACCGTCGCCGTTGCAGTCGCCATTGCGCCAGGGACACGGCCAATGCGCCCAGGCCGGCTCGCCGGCCAGGGCCTGCACGAACAGATCGATGTCCGCAAAGGTGATCCGTTCGTCACAGTTCATGTCGCCCGGGCAACCGAGCGGGATGCAGAGATTCGGCACACAGGTCGTGCCGAGACCCTGGTATGTACCGCTCGCCTGAGTGCAGAGCGCAGGTGTCTTGATCTCACAGTGCCCGTTGACGAAGCAGCATGCCGCCGGGTCGCACTCGTCGGGAATCCCATTGCCGTTGGCGTCCTGACTGTGCGGCGGTATCGAATATGTCACCGCCACTTTGATCCAAGTCGGGGCCGAGCCGCAGGCGGTCGGACTCATGTTGGACGTGGGCGACATGGCGATCGCCACGTTGCCGCCGCCGCTGGCCTTGAGGGTGTTGTACGTTGCCATGGGAATGGTCAACGTGTCGAGTTGGTCCGGGGCGCAGGAGTAGTAGCCCACATGTCCGTACGCCGTGCCCACCGCCTGCCCGTTGATGCTGACGTTCACGTGCTTGGTCTGCGAAAAAAGGTCCCCCAGCGCGCTGAACGAGAGCAACACGTCGCCGGTCGCGGTCGGCGGTATGGTCAGTGTAAACGTCTGCACGGTCGGATTGCCGAACGGTGTGTACTGCGGCGACTCGGCCCTGAAAAGCCCGACCAGATCGCAGGCGTCCAGTATGCCGTTGCTGTTGCAGTCGCTGCACCACGAGCTGCCATCGCAGTTCGTCCGGTCACACTCGTCCAACACGCCGTTGGAATCGCAGTCCGTCGCGGTGCCGGCGGCAAGTTCACACTCGTCCGGAACCCCGTTGCGGTTGCAATCGCGGCTCGTGCCGCTGGCGATGTCGCACTCGTCGGGAATGCCGTTGGAATTGCAGTCGGCGCTGGTGCCGGCGGCGATGTCGCACACGTCGAGGATGCCGTTGCGGTTGCAGTCGTGTGCCGTGCCGTTGGCCAACTCGCACTCGTCGGGGATACCATTGTGATTGCAGTCCGCGCTGAAGCGGCCGGCGATGTCGCACTCGTCGGGGACGCCGTTGCTGTTGCAGTCCTGACTGGTGCCAGCGGTGATATCGCACATGTCGGGCACCCAGTTGTGGTTGCAGTCGGGATGTGTGCCGTCGACGATCTCCTGCGGATCGCCCACACCGTCGCTGTCGCAATCCTCGCAGTCGTCCGGTATGCCGCTGCTGTCGAAGTCCGTGCTGGTGCCGTTGGCGATGTCGGTTCCGTCGTGCACGCCGTTGTGGTTGCAGTCGCCGATGCGCACGAAGTAGACGTCCTCCTCGCCGTTGAACGTGGCGGCGTAGGCCAGGTTGGCGGCGGCGTTGTCGGAGATCATGTGGTAGTAGTCGCCGATCTTCTGCTGCACGGGATAACCCACTCCGTGCCTCCAGGGCGGGGTGATGGGCATGTTGCGCGACCAGGTCTGTCCGGCGTTTGTCGAGTAGGCGTAGTACAGCTCGGAGTACGTCGGGTTCGACGGGCTGTGGGGATCGTTGCGGGTATCGTTCCAGACCACGTCGATCCGCCCGTTGGGCGCGACCGACATCGTGCCAAACCACTGCCACGCCCCTGTCCCGCTCGGATCGTCGTTAACACGCACCGGGGTGCTCCACGTGTCTCCGCCGTCCGTGCTGCGCGCGAAGTGCACGTCGAGCGGATCCAGGCCCGATGACGGCTGCACCGAGCAGAGCGCGTACAGGTAGCCGCGGGTCGGCCCGCTCGAGTGATCGCTCGCGATCCAGAGTTGCCCGAGCAGCCCCTCCGGGTTGAGCTTGGTCCAGCCGATCAAGGCGCCGCCCAGCGAGAACCCCCAGTTGATGGAAAACGTGGGCGTCGGCGCGGTCTTCGCGTCCGTAGAACGCGTGATAACCGTGTAGCTGTTGGGGGTGTACGGATAGTAGAGGCCGCCCACATACACCGTGCCGTTCGGGTCGACCGTCAACGTACCAAAGACGGTCAACTGCATGGAATACGGACCGTCGAACGTCTGCCCGCCGTCGCGCGAACGTGTAAACGGCGTGTCCGTGTAATCACCCATGCTCCAGCACGCATAGATGTTCCCTCGTCCGACGCTGGCCGTCGGGTCGATCGTGAACCACGGCTTGTCGCCCCCAAACATGAACACCGGCGCCGACCAACTGACGCCGCCGTCGAGCGACCTGAACATCTGGGCGTAGAGGCTCTCATCCAGGCTACAGAAGTAGAAGACACCGTTCGGGTCCGTGCCCAGCACCGGGTCGCTACGGAACACGTTGGGGTCGAGCACCCCCGGGAACGTCCACGTCCGTCNNCCACCGGCGAGATGGCGATGGTGGGCTCGTTGGCCGCGTCCCCCACGATGTTGTCCCCGTTCGCGTCCACGTTCACCTGCACGCTCGTGTACGCGATGCGCGTCAGGCGGGCCGCCGGCAACCGCGGCGACGTGACGC
>PMMM01000232.1 GCA_003162245.1 Phycisphaerales bacterium | reverse complement strand
CGTACTGCCGCGCGCGGGCGCCGCGCACGCGTGACAGCGCGTCGGCGATACGCGTTTCGACCTGGCGCAGCCGCTCGAGCAGCAGGGCTGACGCGGGGTCGCCGCGGCGGATGACGGGCGGCAGCGACCAGTCGGCGTTTTCGGGCAGTGTGGCCGGGGCTGGCAACTCCGGAAGCCGGGGTGCGAGGGCGGAAACCGTGCAACTCATGGGGCCGGCGAGGAGGGCGTTCGATGGCGGGGATGCGTCGTCCTCGGCGGCGGCGGCGAGGCGCACCTCTTGCGCCGCGGGCTCAGGGTCGGGTGGAGGCGCGGCGGTTTCTGCGGGTGGCGTCTCGGAGGCCGCATCCGGGAGGGCCGTCGCAGCGGGGGCCTCTTCCGGCAGGACGGAGCGGATGGTGCCGCCGAGGCGTGGCAGCTTGGGGCCTTTCAGGCGTGGTCGCCGGGGGCGCGGGCCGGTGATGGCCTGTACGGTGGCGAGGATGTGGGGAGTGTCGATGGTGGGGCATTCCGCCCCGTAGGCTTCGACGAGGGCGTTGTCGCAGATCTGGTTGATGAGCGCGGGGTTTCCGGCCGAAAGGCGATAGACCATGTCGAGGGCGGCCGGGGTGAAGGGCGTGTCGTCGTTGCCGGCCCGCGCGAGGCGGTGGCGGATGTAGGCTTCGGTGTCGGGGCGGGCAAAGGGGGTCAGCTCACAGGTGCGGAAGATGCGGCGGCGCAGGCGAACGAGGCTGGGCCGGGCGAGGCGCTCGACGAGGCTGGGGAGTCCCAGAAGGATCAGCGTGGTGGGGCGGGCCGCCCGGAATTCGCGCGTCAGGAGCGAAAGGAGGTCGGTCCAACTGTGCTTGGGGAGGCCGTCGGCGTTATCGACGATGATGACGTTGACCGGGGAGGAGGGGGTGACGGTCCGCAGCCACGCGGCGAGCGTCGACGACTCCGGGCGCGCCCGGCGCATGGTGTAGGGGCCGTTCATTGTCCCGGGCGCATGAATGGCGACCTCGGTGCCGTCGGCGGGCTGTCCGATGCCGTGAATCCAGAGCACGCGGGCCTTGCGGTTGACGTTGTCCGCCAGCAGCCGCCCGACGAGTGTTTTACCGGAACCGGAGTCGCCGAGGACGACGCTGCAGGCTTTGCCGGCGTGGACGGTGTATTGGACGGTGGCGAGGGCCTCGCCATGGCTCGAGGTCTCGTAGAAGAAAGCGGGGTCGGGCCGGGCCTCGAACGGAGGCCGGTTCAGGTTGAAGTAGCGGTAGGCTTCCATGGAGAGCGGCGCGCTCCTCGGTTTCCGTCCTGATTATCGGTTGGGTGGGGGGGGTGCTATAGGCACGTACCCGGCGGGAGTCGCACGAGTCCATTGTATATGAGCCGCAGCAGGTCCGCGTAATTCAAGGGGGGGGTGAATCGGTCGATAACTCTGGACGGGGAGCAAGGGATTGGCTGCCGCGGCTAGGGACGGCCCGTTAAACGGTGAATACGCGCGTGCCGCCCCGAGCTGAGGAAGCCTCGATGGTCGTGCGACGGACCAGGACCGGGCCCGCCAAGATGGGCGGGATGCCGCGCGTGTGCGGTGCGATCGGGCTGGCCACGGCCTTGTTCGCCGGGGGTTGTGCGAGCAAACACGACCAGATGGTCGCCTTTCTGCGGTCGCACGAGGCTGAAGTTTCCACAGGGCATTACGTGGTTCGTCCGCCGGACGCGCTGACGATCAACGCCCCCAGCGCGCCGGAGGTGGACGGGGCGGTTCAGATGGTGCGGGCGGACGGCAAGATCGTGTTGCGGCTGCTGGGCGAAGTGGACGTGGCCGGCCTGACCACGGAGGAGATTGCGCAGAAGCTCAAGGTTCAGTTGGCACGTTACTACGTGGACCCGGAAGTGGTCGTGCAGGTCTCGGGCTACAACAGCCAATTCTACTACGTGTTCGGCGAGGTTTCGTCGCCGGGGCCGAAGCGCTACACGGGACGCGACACGCTGGTCATGGCCCTAGCCGACGCGCACCCGACGTTTCTCGCTTGGCGGTCGCAGATCCGCATCGTGCGGCCGAGCGTCCAGGAAGGCGGTCAGAAGGTCATCACGGTGGATCTGGACCGCATGCTCCGGGTGGGCGATCAGACCATGAATATCTTGTTGCAGGAGGGCGACGCAATCGAGATTCCGCCGACCCCGCTGGCGTGGGTCGGCCAACGCGTGCGTGAGCTGATGTACCCGGTCTCGCCAGTGCTGGAGGCGTACAGCTCGCCGGCGGCGGCGGTGACCTCGACGCGCACGATCAACGAAGGTGTGGATTCGTCGGATGACCACGAGCGGAGCGGGCTGCTGAGCCGCTTCGCGCGCTAAGGGCCGGCGGCAGGTTAGCTGCAGACATGGCGAATCAGCAAGGACAGGCGTTCGAAGACCTGCGCAACACGATCAGCGAGTGTCTGCGCATCCTGCGGCAGCGCTGGCGTTTGGCGGCCGTAGGGCTGTGCTTCGTCGGATCGGTGGCCTTCTGGTTTAGCCAATACCTGCCGCGCGAGTACGCCGCCGCGACGATCTTCGAGCGCCGCGACGACGTGGTGCTCCAGAACCTGATTCAGGGCAACTCGCCGTACGGGTTCGACCACCTCAAGACGACGATGACGATGGACATGACGGGGTCGCGGGCCATGACGCGGGCGCTGGTGACGGCGGGCGTTCTGACGGAGGGCGACATGACCGGGGGCGCGGTGCTGACGGAACGCGAGCGCGCCGCCCTGGAAGCGGCGGTCGAGCGGTACCAGCTCAAGACCGACGTGCGGCTGGTTCAGAGCAGCAGCAGTTTGGACACGATTCGCCTGAGCTGTACGGCGAACGACCCCGCGGTGGCCGGGCGGGTCGTTGTGGCGCTGCGCGACGGCTACATTGCCGACACGCGCGGGCGGATTCGGGAGATCCTCAGCGGGACGCACGAGTTCTTCGGTACGGAGGTAGCCCGCCTGCAGAAGCAGATAGCAGAGGGCGAAAGCAGCCTGCGGAAAGAGCTGGACGAGTTCCCCGGGCTGGACCCGACCGACCTGGCCGGGGTCGGCCACCGGCTGGAGATGCTGCGGGCGCAGCGGGACAGCCTGTTCCAGCGCAAGACGGCGCTCGCCGCGGACATCGCGGCGCGCGAGACGTTCCTGGAATCCTCGTCACTCGCGCCGGACGCCGCCGCCGCCGACACGGTGGCGGCCGGGCCGGCCGGAGACGCCGCGCTCAACGAGGCCATCGACAAGGCGCAGCGCGATGTGGTGGACCTACTGACGAACAAACGGATGACGTTAGAGCACCCAGCGGTAAAGGCGGCCCGCGACCGGCTGGCGCAGTTGGAGTTGCTGCGTGAGGCCGTGGGCACGGCGCCGGGCGAGTTGGGGGCGCGGCCGGCGGTGAGCGAAGCCGAGCGGCAGTGGCGTTTGCAGCGTGCGCGGGTGGAAATGGAACTTGGATCGCTGCGGAATCAGTCGACGGTGGCAGAGCAGCAATTGACGGGGGCCGACGAACGGCTGGAGCGGTTCGGGCAACTGTACAGCCGGCTACTGGAGCAGGACGGGGGCGGGCTCCACACGATGGTGGACCGGCGCTCGGAGGCAACCCACGAGCTGAACGTGTGGCAGGGTCACCTGACCAGCCTGGAGCGCGTGCTGGCGGCCGAGAGCGGCGAGCGGGGCACGCAGTTCACTGTTCTGGAAGAACCTGAGGACGTCGTGCGGCCATCGAAGCCGCGCGTCGCCTCGGTCTTCGTGGTCTGCTCGGGGCTGGCGCTGGCCGCGGCGGCGCTCGTGGTGGCCCTGACGGAGCTTTTCGACCGGTCGTTCCGCTCGGTGGTACAGGTCGGCCGGGCGCTTGGAGTTCCAGTGCTGGAGTGCATTGGCGTCGCGCCGACGCCGCGTGTGAGGCGGCGGGCGACATTGTCGCTGCTCTTCTGGGCGCCGGCGCTGAGCGTGCTGGTTCTGTCGCTGGCGGTCAGTGCGGCGCTGGCGTATGCGAGCCTGGCGCTGCCGGGCCTGCACGGCCGGACGATGCAGCGCGTGGAGGGTGCGCTACGGACGGTCGGCATGGTGAGCCGCGCGCCGGCGGGCCTGCTTGCCGCGAGGTGTCCTCCATGCGCTCGATGACGAAGGTCATGCAGAGAGTTCGGGAGGACCACGGCAAGGCGGCCGACGTGGCCGCGTGGCCGGGGGAGATGCTCGTCGAGCTGCCGGGGGAGTCGGTCGTGCTCGATGAGCCGGCGTCGGAGAGCCGCTTCGTCACGGCGGATGGCTCGGCCACGGACAGCGTGCCTCCGCCGTCGTTGCTGCCGGTGGACGACCATACCGTCGCGTGGGATGCGGCCCTGGTAGACCCCGTGCTGGTTGCTTTCCACGACCGTTACTCGGCGATTTGCGAGCAGTACCGGGCGGTCCGCGCGCGGCTGCTGACGATGAACCCGCAGCGCACCGCCCAGGTGATCGCGATCACCAGCAGCGTGCCGGCGGAGGGCAAGAGCGTCTCGACCGTCAACCTCGGGCTGGTCATGGCGGAGGGCGGCGAGCAGCGTATTGTGATCGCGGATGCCGACTTCCGGCGCGCGTCGCTGGCGCGGATGCTCGGCGTGGCGGGAGCGCCCGGTCTGGCCGAGGTGCTGCGTGGGGAGGTGGGGTTGAACGAGGCCTTGCAGGCCACGCCGTACCCGAACTTCAAGCTGCTGCCGGCCGGGGAGGTGGGGGATCAGGCATACGGCGACCTGCTGGGGGGGACGAACACGAGCCACGCGCTGGAGGAGCTGCGCAGCCGTTTCGACTACACCTTCGTCGACACGCCGCCGGTGACGACGGTGTCGGATGCCTGTCTGCTGGCGCCGCACTGCGACGGGGCGATCATGGTGATCAAGATGTGCGCGACGCCCGAACCGACGGTGCAGCAGGCGGTCCGGGCGCTCCAGGCCAACAACGTGAAGGTCCTGGGGTGTCTGCTATCGCAGTTCCGTCAGGGCGGCACGGGATACTATGTGCACTATTACTCCTCCAGCTACTATCGGCGCTGAGCCGTGCCGCACCGCGGCGCGCGGTCCGGAGGTTCGTCGCGATGGCTTCAGGCGCGGCGCGGGCGCGCGCCCGGCGGTCGTGCGGCCGGCGATGGACGCGGCTGCGGCGGCGGGCTGGGCCGACTACGTCGAGCAGTGTCCGCAGGGGACGCTATTCCACCATCCCGACTGGTGCGCTGCCGTCCAGGAGGCGTTTGGACACCGGCCGCGGCATTTGGTGGCGCAGCGCGGCGAGCACATCGTAGGCGTCTTGCCGCTGCTGGAGATCAACAGCGTGCTCGCCGGCCGGATGCTCGTGAGCGTGCCATACGGCACGTACGGGGGCATTCTGGGCGATGACGAGGACGTGTGCGCGGCGCTGGCCGGGGCGGCGGTGTGTCTGGCGCAGACGCGCCGGGCGAGCGTGGTGGACCTGCGCTCGGCCGTGGCCAGTGCGCCGGGTTTCGAGCCGGTAGACGGGTATGTCGGATTTGTGCGCGATCTGCCGGACACGGCGGATGAGGTGGCGGCGTTTCTGCCGAAGCGGGCCCGGGCCGCGGCGCGGCACGCCCGCGACCGCGACGGCGTGGTTGTGCGTCACGACGCGGCGTTGCTGCCGATCGTCTGGCAGCTCTATTGCCGCAGCATGAGACGGCTGGGCTCGCTCAACTACCCGCTGGGGTTCTTCGAGTCGCTGCGGAGGCGCCTTGGACCGCGGGCCTGGGTCAGCGTGGCGTGGAAGGACGAGCGGCCCGTGTGCGGCACGGTGAGCTTCATCTTCCGCGGCACGATTACGCCATACATTCTCGGGGCCGACGAGCGAATCGGGTGCGAGGGGGCGGCGAACCTGCTGTACTGGTCGGTGATGGAGCGTGCGGTGGGCGCCGGGCTGCGGCGTTTCGACTACGGGCGCAGCCGGGCGGAGAACCGCGGGGCAGTCGGGTTCAAGAAGAACCAGGGTTTTGAGCCGCAGGCGCTGGGGTATCAGCGGTACGTCGAGCCCGGGCGCCGTGCGCCGGATTTGAAGCCCTCCAATCCGCGCTACGCACTGGCCCGCCGCGTGTGGTCGCAGCTTCCGCTTCCCGTAACGCGGGCGCTGGGGGTGTGGCTCTCGAGGTCGGTGCCAGGGTAGGGATGCCCATGCGTATTCTGATGTTGCTGCCGCGTTTTCCGTATCCGCCGGACCGGGGCGACACGCTGCGGTCGTGGGCGGTGCTGAGCAGTCTGGCCGCGCGGCACGAGATCTGGCTGGCGTGCGTCGATCACGTCCCGCCGCGTCCGGAGCACATGGACTACGTGCGCCAGCGGTGCGCGGCGACGGCGGTTGTGGTGCGATCTTCGCGCGCGAGCTTCTGGCGGGGCGTCGGCGCGCTGGTGCGCGGGCGCAGCCTGACCGAGGGGTACTTCGACCATCCGGGCTTCGCGGAGACCGTCCGACAGTGGTCGCAGACGGTGCCGTTCGATGCGCTGTTCACGTATTCTTCGTCGATCGCCGCAGCCGCGGAGCACGCCGTCGTCAATGGGCGGCGTATTCTGGACCTGGGCGACGTGGACAGCGTGAAATGGGCGACGTACGCCCGGCGCAGCTTCCCGCCATTGCGGTGGCTGCAGGGCGTCGAGGCGCGGCGCGTGGGGCAGCAGGAAGAACGGGCCGTGTGGGGGCACGGTCTGTGTCTGCTGGTGAACGAGCGTGAGCGGCAGAAGCTACAGAACCGGATGCCGCGGGCTGAAACGGCCGTGCTGCCGACGACAATTGACCTGGACGAGTATCCGCCGAGCCCGCTGCCGGGTGCCGGGCCGGCGCCGGTCGTGGGCATGGTGGGCTCGATGTTCTATCCACCCAACGTGCGCGCGGTGAACTGGTTCGGCCGGTATGTCTGGCCGCTGGTGCGCGCGCAAGTGCCGCGGGCCCGCTGGCTGATCGTCGGGAGCCGGCCGGTGCGCAGCGTGCGACGGTGGGGGCGCTGCCCGGACGTGACCGTGACGGGGTACGTCGCGGACGTGCGCCCGTACCTGGCGTCGATGCGCGTCTTCGTCGATGCGGTGGACGGCGATATCGGCGTGCAGTCGAAGGTGATCGTGGCTCTGGCTGCGGGCCGGGCGTGCGTGGTCACGCCGGATTGCGCGGCGGGCCTCGACCACGGTGATCCGCCGCCGTTCCTGACGGCGGTGTCGCCGGCGGCGTTTGCCGAGGCCGTGGTTCGCCTGCTACGCGATGACGCGCAGGCGCAGGCGCTGGCCGCGCGGGCGCGCGCCGTGGCGGCAGCGCATTACAGCACGCAAAGCCAGATGACGCGACTCGAGAACTGGCTGACCGGCGACGCGGTGCGCGCGGAGGGTCTCGGGGTGCGGGCGGACGCGGCGGGCGTCAACCCGGAGGTGTTGTCCGTTTGATCCGCGACCGCAACATTGTCTGCGTTGCCAGCAGTTGGTTTGACCATCCGACCAGCAAGCATCACGTCATGCGCCGGCTGGCCGAGCGGAACCACGTGCTATGGGTGAACTTTCACGCGTCGCGCCGGCCGCAGCTTACGCGAAGCGACACCGAGCTGGTGATTCGCCGGCTGGCGCGGGCGTGGCAGGGCGTGCAGCGCGTGGCGCCGCGGCTCGACGTGCTTTCGCCGCTGGTGATCCCCATGCCCGAGTCGCCGCTGGCGCGGTTCGTGAACGCGCAGACGGTCGCGCGGCAAATCCGAGCGGCGCTCCGCCGGTTGCCGGCGCGGCCGACGCAGCTCTGGTTGTTCACGCCGGACCTGCCCGAGCTGATCGACCGGTTGGCGGCGGAGTGCGTCGTGTACTACTGCGTGGACGACTTCGCGGGGTTCGGCGGGTTCAACGCGGCGCTGATGGAACGGCTGGAGGCCCGCACGATGGCGGGCAGCGACGTGGTCGTCGCCACCTCGACGCGGCTGTACGAAGAGCGGCGGGAGCGGCACGATAATGTGCACCTGGTGCCGCACGGCGTGGACTACGAGCACTTCGCGCGGGTGGCGACGCTGGCGGCCGACGCGGTGCCGGATGACCTGAGGCGGATTCCGCGTCCCATTCTGGGGTACATGGGGCTGGTCAGCGACTGGCTGGATCTGGACCTGATCCGGCGGGCCGCGCGGACGCGGCCGGACTGGTCGTTCGTGCTGATTGGCGACGTGCGCTGCGACGTGGAGGCGATCGCGCACCTGCCGAACGTGCACCGGCTGGGCGGACGGCCATACGAGCTGCTGCCGGCGTATTGCCGGGGGTTCGACGTGGGGCTGATCCCATTTCGCATGAACCGGCTGGTGCGCGCGGTGAACCCGATCAAGCTGCGCGAGTATCTCGCCGCCGGTTTGCCGGTCGTGTCGGCGCCGATTGCGGAGGTGCTGCCGTACGCGCCAGCGGTGCTGACGGCGGAGTCGCCCGGCGAGTTTCTGGAGGCGTGTCAGGCGGCGCTCGAGATGGCGGCGGACGGCAAGGCGGCGGCCCGTCAGGCGCTGGTCCGCAGGGAAGGCTGGCGGCAGCGCGTGGAGCACCTTTCCGAAATCGTGACGGCCACGGCCCGCCGGGCGACGGGGCACACCCTGCGGGCGCGGCCACCGGTCAGCGCCGTGCATTCGGCGTAGGGCGCGGGGGCCCAGCGCTACAGGATCGTGAGGGCGAGCACCACAATCACGAGCGTGAGACCGAGGATCAGCACCGCCCAGGCGGCGTCGCCGTGGGAACCGGCCGGCCGGTGTCGCCGGACGTGGTGCGCGTGCGGATGCAGTTGGTGCGGTGGGAGCGTGACGTCCTGGAGCGCGAATGGCTTGCCGCAGTTTGCACACAGACGCTCGAGGCCATACTCGCGCGCCGGAATGCTCTGTCCATGCCCGCAGCGCCCACAGCCGACGCGGAAGTCGTCGGGTACGTGCAGCGTTTCGCGGCACTTGGGGCAGCAGACGGTGCGGCCGAGCCCGACGTTGCTGATCGGTTGCCGACAGGAACCGCAACGCAACTGCGCGCGCCGCGCCTGGGCGCGCGGCAGCACGACGGGGCGCAGCGCCGCCGGCGGGGGCCACACGGCTTGAGGGCCATCCGGTGGGGCCGTGAGGGCGTCGGAAAAAGAAGGCGCCAGTCTGACGGCGGGTCGGTCGGCTTCGCCTGGCGCGCCAGCGACGCGCGGCGATTCCGCGGCGGCGAGGGACTCTCCATGCTCCCGAGCCATAATGGTTCCATCGCCATACCGGTGAGGCAGGATTAGCTTCCGAGAGCGGGGTCCGTGAATGCTCCAGCGCGCCGCGGGACGGCGACGCGCGTTTTTTGCACTCGGTCGGCGGCGTCGCCTTTCCGATGAGACGGCTATGGAAACCTGTGCCGCCGCGCGCGGCCGTAGGCTTGAGTGGCCGGAGCGCGAGCCAGACGCGTGCCCGTCGGCGCTGAACTGCCTGTCGGTCGACGTCGAGGAGTATTTCCAGTGCGAGGCTTTCGCCCGTCGGGTGCCACGGGAAGACTGGCCGCGGCTGGAACGCCGCGCCAAGCCGTTCCTGGAGCGTCTGGCGGGCCTTCTGGAGCGTTGCCACAGCCGGGCCACGTTCTTCGTCCTGGGGTGGACCGTGCCCTACCTGGCGCCGTTGCTGCGGCAGCTCGTGCAGCGCGGGCACGAGATCGCGTGCCACGGTGACGCGCACGAGCACCTGGGCCGTCTCACGGCGCAGGGCTTGCGCGAGGACCTTCGGCGGGCGCGGGCGCGGATCGAAGATGCGCTGGGCGTCAGCCCGCGGGGCTATCGCGCACCGACGTTTTCCGTAACCCGTGCCACCGCGTGGGCATTGGACGTGCTGATTGAGCAGGCGTTCGAGTACGACGCCAGCATTTTTCCGATCCGCCACGATCGTTACGGGGTGCCGGGGGCGCCGGTCGAGCCGTTCTGGGCGATCGCGCCGTCGGGGCGGCGGATCCTGGAGTTTCCGCCGCTGACGGTGACGGTCGGGCGGCTGCGCATCCCGGTCGGCGGCGGCGGGTATCTGCGGCTGCTGCCCGGGGCGGTGGTACGCCGGTCCGTGGCGGCGCGCCAGAAACGCGGCGAGGCGGCGATGCTGTATGTGCACCCCTGGGAGCTTGATCCGGGCCAGCCGCGTTTGCCGGCGACGCTGCTCACGGGCTGGCGGCACCGCGTGAACCTGCGCACGACCGAACACAAGGTCGAGCGGCTTCTGGCGGCATTTCGCTTCGACCGGGCCGACGCGGTGCTGACACGGCTGTGTGCGGAGCGCACGTTGCCGAGCTTTGACCTGGGCGGGCGGGGTGAATTGGTGAGCGACGTGTGCGAGGGGGGCCGAGGCTACACGAGCAGGTGCTCGACCGGTGCCTGCACGACCTCGAAGTTGAAGTAGTTGGGGGCAACGTCGGAAACGACGTGCCGGCGCTTGCCGGACGGATCGGGCGGGATTTCATCGACGATGCGGCAATCGACTTGAACGTGGGGGCCGAACAGGCGGCGATAGCGGGCCTGAATGTGGCCGCAGGATTCGGGCTGGAAGCGGTCGTTGACGACCAGGAAGACTTCAATCCAGTCCAGCCGGCGCTGATGGGTCCTGAACGCGACGACGCCGGGCAGACCGTGCACGGCGTATGACGAGACCGCGCCGTGACAGAGCCGGCCGTCCGGCAGGGCGAGGAACCCGGTGATCTTGCCGCCCTCCAGCTGCAGGACGGGCAGCGGCAGGCCGCACGGACAGGGGTGCGGGAGCAGGCGTCCGACGTCGCCCACGCGGTAGCGGATGAAGGGCTGGCCCCGCGCGTTCAACGTGGTGCAGACGATCTCGCCGCAGTGCCCGAGAAGTGCGGGGCGGCTACCGGCCATGATCTCGACGTGAATGTGCGGCGAGACGACGTGCATCTGTCCGTGTGGGCAATCGTGGGCGATCAAGCCGACCTCGCGGTTGCCGTATTCGCCGGCCACGGGAGCGCCGAACACGGCTTTGATCTGGGCTGTTTGGTCGGCGGTGATCTCCTCGCCGGTCAGCACGACCAGCCGCAGCCAGGCAAAGTCGCGGGGACCGTGGCGACGGGCCGCGTGGTGGGCGAGCAGCGTCACGGCGGTCGGATAGCCGTAGAGCACGCGCGGCTGAAACCGCTGGATTCGCGTTAGGTACTCGTCCAGCTTCGCGGGGGTCAGGTCGAAGGCGTCGAGCAACAGCTCGTTGAGCAGGCGGTCGCGCCAACGCGTGAGGCGGCCGCCGCGTGTGTCGAGCGGTGAGCCCCACAGATGCACGCGGCGTTCGCCGGGCTGCACGCCGAAGAGGCTCTGCATGAACAGACGGGCGGCGAGATCCTGCCCCTGGCGGAGGCGATCGACGTGGAAGTAGAGCGTGTCGCCGGTCGTGCCGCCGCTGGAGCGGGCAATGAGCCCGCCGGGGACGCGGGGCCAGGTCATGCGCTGCGCGGCGGCGCGTACGTCGGGCTTGGTCAGCACGGGGAGCTTGTTCAACTCCGCGTATGGGTCCGCTGACTCCGGGTTGAGGTCGTGGCGCGAGAACAGCTCGCGGTAATAGGGCAGGTGCGCTGCGGCGAAGGCCAGCAGGTCGCGCAGGCGACGGGCTGCGTTGGTTTGCACAAGCTCCGGCGTCGCGCGGATCAGCCGCTGGAGGCTGCGCAGCGCGCGCAACGTCGGCCGGCCGCGGAGCCGCTCATGCAGGGGGTAAAGCAGGTGCCGGACCAGCCGCGCGGCGAGGCCGGGGCCGGTCGCGCGGCGGTCGTGGGGCTGGGGGGGCGCGAGAATGCGGCGGTACACGTCCGCGAGGCGCGCGGCGGTTACGTCAAGGCTATAGGCGGCCCGCACACGCTCGCGCAGGTGCCAGCCGATCTGCTGCCGCAGTTGCGGATCGCGCGCCAGGCGTTGCATCTCGCGGGCCAGCGCGGCGGCGTCGCGCGATGGGACGAGCGGGGCGAGGGAACCGCCGTTTGGCGCGGGTAAGGACGCCGTATTGGCGGCCATAAGCTCGGGCAGGGCGCCTACGTTTGTGGCAATGACGGCCAGTCCCGCGGCTGCCGCCTCGAGGACCGTCATCGGCAGCTCTTCATGGTGGCTAGGCAGGACCAGACAGTCCGCGTCGGCGAACAGCTTCGCCTTCGCGTCGGCTAGAACGGGGCCGACGAAACGTACGAGGCGTTGCAGACCGCGAGCGCGCACCGCCAGCTCCCACTGTTCGGCGCGCGGTGCGTTCGCCGGTCCGGCGATCGTCAGCTCGAAGGGAACCCCCGCCGCTTGCAGTTGCGCTGCAGCTTCGATCAGCTCGGCGAGACCCTTCACGGCCGTGAGGGCGCCGAGAAACAGGAACCGGCAGGCGTGCCCGGGCGCCGTGGAGCGGGAGGGCCGCTCAGGCACGGCGGCGACGCCGTTAGGTACCACTGTCATGCGTGCGGCGCCGAAATAGGGCCGCAGGGCCGCTTCCGCCTGGTGCGAAAGGACCAGCACAGCGTCCGCCGCCTCGCAGCCGCGACGGATCAGCCACCGTCCGAGCCAACGGCTGCCGGCGCAGAACTCGGCGAACCGGCCGCCGTGAATGTGCAGGCAAACCCGCGCGGCGAGCGCCCTTGCGACGACAAGGTCCGCCAGACTGCGATAGAACGACGTGAAACTGCACGTGTGGATGTGAACGATGTTGATCCGTGCTCGCCGGATGGTCCGCGCCAGGTGCCAGAGCGCGCGCAGATGGCGAACCGGCGCCGACAGCGTGTGCAGCGCTCTGGCGCCGATGGGGCCGGATGACGAGGACGCACTGGTTGCCGGCATCGGTGCGCGAAAGAGCTGGCAGGTCTGGCGCAGGGAGCTGCTCATGAGCGCGTCGATTACGCTGGCCATGCCGCCGATCTGCTCGGGGCCGGGGCCGACCATCAGGACGCGCGGTCGCTCGGTCCGGTGGGCGGGCTGGGCCGCACGCCGGAGGCGGCGACTGCGGCGCGGCAGGCGGTCGGCGTAGAGTTCCTCGTAGTTTCGGACCATCTGCGCGGCGGTGAAGCGTTGCAGATACTCCGCGCGGGCGCGCTCGGCGCGCGTCTGGGCGGCGGCGGGGTCGCGCAGACGAATGCCAAAGTGGTGCTCCCCGAGACGGCCACGCACTTCGTCGAGGACA
>PMMM01000158.1 GCA_003162245.1 Phycisphaerales bacterium | reverse complement strand
CTCAGGAATGGAGAGAAGCAAGGCGCAGGGGCAACAGTGTTGCCGGCTGGCGGAGATTGGCGGGGAATGGCTGGAAAAGTCAGAAGGAGGACGTCAGAAGCGCGGGGCGGAGAGCGAGCAGCGCTGTGCCAAGCCCCTCCGTACTTCGGACTTGTACCCTATTTCTCCGTCTTCTCTACGCAGCGGATGTTCATCGTCGCCAGCTCATCGAGCACGGGGTTGTAGATGCTCGGCCTCACGGGGGCGTGCACGCCGGTGTCTTTGATCGCGCCGGTGAGGATCAGCTTCGTGCCGATCGCGGCGGGGAGGCTGACGGTGCGGGCCATGGACGTGTCGCCGTGGGGGATGCCGAAGTCAATCATGGTTGAGGAAATGCGTTCTTCGCGCGTGCCACGGCCGGCCGGGGCGCCGGCCGCTACGTTGCCCGGGAAGCGGGCGACGAACTTGTGCATCAGCACGAGCATGTCGCGCTCGCCGGGCTTGTACTGCATCTTCTGCTCCATCCGCGTGGCGAGGATGTCGAGCGCGGTGGTCGGTTTGCCGGTGATCGGCAGCGGGTCGCTGCTGAACAGCCCCAGCCACTCCCAGCGGTCGAGGAAGTTCGCCTTCGCGTCCACCTTGAAGTGTTTCGCCACCTGCTCGCGGAGTTGGCCGGTTGTGTTTGCCTTGATGAAGGTCGCCGTCCATTGCGCGAAGGTCATGCCGGCCGGATAGGTGGCGGGCGATTCGTCAAGGAAGCCGATGTCCACGACCTTCTTCAGGCACGCCGACCAACCCGGGTAGCGCAGCGTGCCGCGAAACATCGTCTCCATGCCCTTGAGCCCGTACACGTCGATGTAACTCAGCGAGTCGCGGTTCGGGTAGCCCTCCAGCTCCTTGTGCTCCGGCACGCCCTCGACCGGCACTGGATGGTTGTTCAGAAACAGCTCCGGCCCCGGGATGTCGACGATCTTGCCGTGTTCCAAGAACTTGGCCGCGTTCTTGCCGGCGGTGCACACGCCGCGCGGCGCCCATGAGAACTTGTAACCCCACGGGTTGTCGTTGGCCTCGGGCGCAGGCAGCCCGCCGCAATACGATTTGAAGCTGACCACCTGGCCGCCGCGTCTTTCCACGTCGTGGATGATGCGCATGGCGGACATGTGGTCGATGCCGGGATCGACGCCGATCTCGTTGAGCAGGGTAACGCCGGCGTCGCGGGCGGGGCCGTCGAGCGTCTTCATCTTGGGGCTGATGTAGGAGGTCGTCACCATGTGCTTCTTGTGCCGGACGCACAATTCGGCGACCACGGGGTGCTGCGGCGCGGGCAGCAGGCTGATCGCCAGATCGTGGTCGCGCACCAGGGCTTCGAGCTTGCCCAGGTCCTCGGTGAGCAGCGCCATCGTCCGGCCGCTGGGGTGCCCCGCGACCAGCGCGTCGGCCTTCGAGACGGTGCGCGACGCAACGGTCACCTGGAAGCCGCATTGCTCGAGCAGATAACGGACCAAGGGGCGACAGACGAGGCCGGCACCGAGGACGAGCACCTTCTTCATGGAACGCACTCCCGCATGGACGTCAGGGTTCAGACACAAAACGGCGTCAGGGCCGTTGTTAGCGCAACTCCGATTCGAGATGCCGATACGGCTCGGTCAGCTTGCCCCGATAGACGATCGTCGCCCCCTGCAACTCCGCCGGCAGGCCGCTTTGCTCGAGCGGCCGCGCGAAATCCGCCTGCTCCAGCGCCGCCAGAAACGGGCTGAGCGACTGGCTGAAATGCGCGGACGAATCCACCGGCAGCTCGCACGGCAGGATGTCGACGGCGAGGACCACGGGCCCGTCGCCAGCGACGCCGTCACGCGTCTGGCCGGTATGCGGCTCGTATACGTATACAGGATTTCCCGGATCGGTCGCGCGGACGGTGGATTCGAGCGAACCCTCGATGTCACAACTGATGTCGCCGAGCACGCGCAGGCGCGGCCGCTGCGACTCGCTCCACAACTCGCGGAGCTGCGCGCGGGTGATCAGGCGCGGGTACCGGGCGTCCCAGTAGATGCCGTTGATCAGCACCGACAAGTGGCGCACGTACGGGAAGAACTTCACGCGGTACTTCTCGGGGTGACTGTAATAGTCCTGGAGGTCGAACGGCGCACGGCGCGCGGCGGCATCGGGCCGCGCGACCATGTGCTCCTCGCGAAACACGACCTTGAAGCACTCCTGCGCGCCGGGCGAAATGCTGCCCAACTCGTCCGGGGCGATTTCGCGCGGCGCGAACAGGTTCCAGATCTCTTGCGCTCCCAGCGAGACGTGGCCATACCCCGCGAAGCCGACCACGAGCGGCGCGACCGCCGCCGGCAGACCCTCCTGGCGAAGCTGGGCGGCCAATTGGGACAGCTCGCGTTTTGCGTCATCGAGCGTCTTGTAGGCGTACGCCCGGCGGACGGTGGCCAGCGAGGTCGGCACGCCTTCGTGCGTCAGCCGCTGCCCGAGGGCCCAGAGCACGTCAATCATCCCGGCCAGGCCGGCATAGCGCCCGAAGAAGACCAGCCGGCGGCCCTGGGCATCGACGATCCGCTCGTAGTCGATCAGCGTGCAGCCGAGCTCCACCAGGCGCCGGAGCATCGGCATGTTCTGCGGCTGGTGCTTAATCGTGTGGGAGAAGAACAAGTAGGTTTTCCCGGGCTCCAGCAGCGGCGGCGGAATCTCCTTGACGCTGAGGATGATCGGACACTCGCGCAGGTCGGTGACGACGGCGGCGCCGGCCTGCCGGAACTCGTCGTCCGCGAAGGCACGGATCGGCGAGGTCTGTACCTGGAACTTGAGGTGTGCGTCCTGTAGAAGGCGTTTCAGGTCCGCGGGCACCAGGGGGACCCGGGCTTCCCAGCGACTCTTATCTTCTTGTCGGATGCCGATCATGGTCAAGGTTCCCGTCCTGCCCACGCCGCCTGGGTTGCAGCAACCAGGCCGCCGGACGCCCCCGTCCCGTTTACCCAGCGTGCGTGCGAAGCGGCGCTGGCACGGGCCAGCGTGCCGCACGCACCCCTTACACGGCTCCCCACAAGGGAGCCATTCTTTCTACCAGAACCGCTGGCGCGGGTCAAGACGGCGTCGTGCGCCCCCGACTCCGCGGTTCGGGAGCCGTAACAGAATCGGCGGTCACGCCGCGCCGGCCGCGGGCGCGGGCGCGAAGCCGGTCCGACGCGCCGGCGGGCTGACACCGATGCATGACGCGGAAACCCAGCACCCGGCGGGCGTTATGAAAACCGCGCCCGTTTTGAATGGGCGCCGAATACCGCCGCGGCTATCCTGAATACCCAGGAGACGGACACCAGCGCGACACGCCGCTGGCGACCGGGATACAGAAGGGAGGCGGTCGATGTGCGATCCGGTGATACCGCTGGCGATGCTCGCCGGGACCAGCTCGGTTTTTCTCGCCGCGTACTGGATCTGCCTGATCGTCGGCGGCGGGCTGCTCGTGCTCTCGTTGATCGCCGGGCACGGCCACCACGACGTGGACACCGACGCGGCCACAGGGCTGGATGTCCACCCGCAGGGCGATACGGACGCGGGGGACGCGGCCGACCACCCGGGCGATTTCCACGTCGATACGCTGCACGCCGATCTCGGCCACGCGGACGCCGGCCATGTGGACACGGTCCATGGCCACGCCGAGGCCGCCTCGCACATTTCCACGTGGCTGTCGATTCGGTTTGCGGTGTTCTTCCTCGCCGTGTTCGGCGCGGTCGGCGTGATCCTGACCCACATGACGACTACGTCGCCGCAGCTCACGCTGGGCCTGGCGGTCGCCGGCGGGGCGCTTGTCGGGCAGGCCGTGCACCACCTCTTCCGCCTGATTCGGCGGACGTCGGGCGACAGCACGCCGCAGCTCGGGGACTACGTCAACCGGCTGGCCCGCGTGACGATCGGGATCAAGCCGCCCGAGCAGGGCGAGGTGGTCCTGCACGTTCGTGGCGGCGAGCACTATGTGCCCGCGGTCTCCGGGCGCGGCTTCACAGTTGGGGATGAGGTTGTGGTCGTGAGTTACCGGGCCGGCGTGGCCGAAGTGGTGTCGAGAACGGAATACGAGCAGAAGCTCGCTTGAGAGGGAGGAATCTCATGCTTGCGGGACTTTTGGCAGACAGCGGGTCGGCGGCCGCGATCTTGATCGCCTTTGTGCTGCTGTTCGTGGTGGTTGTTGTGATGGCGATCATCGCCCGGCTGATCGTGGTCGGAAATCCGAGCGAAATGCTGATCATCAGCGGCCGGCGGCAGCGCGACGGCGTCGGCTACCGCATCGTCATCGGCGGGCGGACGCTCGTGATTCCGCTGATTGAGCACGTCGCGCGGCTGAGCCTGCGCAACATGCAGGTGCCGCTCGAGGTGAAGGCCCAGGCGGGCGGCGGCACGATGGTGCCCGTCATCGTGACCGGCGTGGCCAACGTGAAGGTCTCGTCGGATCCTTCCGAGCGCGCCAACGCCATTGAGCGGTTTCTCGGGCAGCCCGCCGAGCAACTCCAGCGGGTGTCGAAGGAGACGCTGGAGGGCGGTTTGCGGGCCGTGATCGGCAAAATGACGCCCGAGGAGATCGTCGGCGACCGCGAGAAGTTCGTGGCGACCGTCATGCGGGAAGTCACCGAGGACTTCCGCAAGCTGGGGCTGCTGATCGACAGCGTCGTCATTCAGAACGTGCACGACGAAGAGGAATACCTGGTCTCGATCGCCCGCAAGGCGCGGGCCGAGGTGCTGTCTTCGGCTCGGAAGGCCGAGGCGGAGCGGGCCGCCGAGGCGGTGATGAAAGAGGCCGAGGCCAACGCGTCGGCCCGCAAGGCCAAGGCGGATCGCGACGCCGAGGCGAAGCTGACCGAGGCCGGGGCCCGCCAGCGGGCGGAGCAAGCCCGCCTCACCGCCGATAAGGCGGTCGCCGTGGCTGAGAACGAGCTGCGCATTCGCAAGGCGGAGCTCGCCCGCGATGCCGCCGCCAAGGAGGTCGAGCAGCAGAAGGCTGAGGTTCTCGTGGAGCAGGCGCGTCTCTCGGCGACCGAGGTCGCGCGGGCAATCGCGGCCCGCGACGTGGCCAAGGCCAAGGCCGAGGGCGACGCCGCGAAGACGTTTGAGGAAGGCAAGGCGCGGGCGCTGGCCATCGAGCAAATCGGACAGTCGGTCCAGCGGTACCCCGAAGCGCTCAAGGTCATGCTGCTGGAGATGATGCCGGGATTCGTGCAGGAATTGGCCAAGACCATCGAGAACGTGGATCTGGGCCGTGTCACGGTGATCGACGGCGGCGACGGCCGCGCCATTGCAGGCGCGGCACTCGGGCGCGCAAAGACGCTGTCCGAATCGTTGGCGATGATCGAGTCCGTGCTCGGCGTCGACCTACATCAGCTTTCGCAGAGCATCGCCACGAAGATAACGGGCGCGCCTGCGGTTGCCGGCGCAGAGGCGGGCACCAAGACCGAAGTCGCGGCACGCTGATCGTCAGGCGGCGGCCTAGCTGCCCAACAAGGTTTGGAACGCGGCGAGATCGACCAAGTCAACGTCCCGGTCGTACTCGAAGTCGAGCGCTTCGCACGCGGCGCCGTACGGGCCGCGATCGGGGCCTGTGAAGCAGGACACGCCGCTGACAGAATCTTGGCCGTCAACGACGCGATTGCAGTCGTAATCTCCGATGCCGAACTCGTAGGCGCCCAGGTCGACGCGGCCGCAGAGGACGCGGGCGTAGCCGTCGAGGTCGACGCCCCCTGACGGTGCATAGTTGGGATCGCCTGCGTTGATGCAGGGCGAATCCGATTGCAGCCGCAACTCGCTGAGCCGCGGGTCGGCGTAGATGTTTCCGGTCCCCGCCCAGCCGCTCTGCACGTCCGAGTAGCTGACCGAGGCCGTGGCCGAGCCCTCGTTGACGATCTCCGCGTTGCCGTCCCAGAGAATCGAGTTGGAAACCGTCACGTGCGCGCTGCCGCTGTTGGACAACGCCCAGCCCATGTCGGCGTGGTTGCCGGAAAACGTGCAGTTGAGCAGGCTCGGGTGGGCCGAGCCGGCATTGCTGAGGCCGCCGCCACGTGCCAGATTCGGGTAAAGCGAGACCGCGCAATTCACTTGGAACGTGCAATTGACGAGCACCGGGCTGCTGGTCTCGGTGTTGCTCATCGCCCCGCCGTAGCAATCATACGCGGAAAACATCGTGTCGGTGCGATTGGCATAGAAGACGCAGTCGGTGACGGTCGGACTGCTGGCGCCGCCGTTGGCGATGCCGGCGCCCTCGATGCGCGCATGGTTCGCGTAAAACACGCAGCGCACGATCGTGGGGCTGCTGACCCAGTTGCGCACCGCGCCGCCCCGGCCCTGCGCGGTGTTATTCTCAAACCGACAGTCGCGCAGCGTGCCACCCGTCAGCCCCATCTCGCCGTAGAAATACACGCCGGCGCCGGAACCGTCCGTCGTGTTCAGCGAGAAAATGCACCCGATGAACTGCGGCTGGCCGACCTGCACGAACACCGCACCGCCGTACTGCGCGTGGTTGCTGGCAAACACGCAGTTGCGCACGGTCGGGCTCGCGCCGAACACGCCCATGCCGCCGCCGTTCTCGCCCTGCCCGCCGGTGATCCGGAAGCCGTCCAGTACGGTGCCGGACCCGCACGTCACGACGGTACCGCCCTGCTGCCCGTCGATCGTGGTCACGCTGGGACCGTCCGAGCTGCGCAGCGTGACGGCCTTGCCGTGAAAGTTGATGCGCTCGGGGTACGTCCCCGGGTGGACGAGCACCTCATCGCCAGTCGCGGCTGCATCGACCGCGGCTTGAATCGACGCGCCTGGATAGACGTGAATCGTCGCCGCCGGAGCACCAAGCGTGGCCCCCAGCGCGAGCACCCCTACCGCAGTCATCATCCGCGATGCCATCGCTTCTCCTCCGCGTTGTTCCGCTGCATCGGTGACGCTTGTTACGACATGGTCCCCGACACGATTCTCTAGCCATGATACAGGAAAGAGCCGGGGCCCTGGAAGCCCAATTCCCAGGGCACCCGGCTGACAACCCGTCTTGTGGTCTTCACTCGGGCGCGGCCTCTTCCGCCGGTGTCTTCTCCGGTTCATCGACCTTCGGCGTGATGACCGTCACCGGGGCGATCTCCTCCAATCCGGCCCGTAACGTGCTCGCAGGCCCCACGACAACGACCGCCATCTTCGCCGGGTCGATCGTTTCCTTCACGAGGCGCGTGCAGTCTTCCGCCGTCGTCGCGCCGACGCCCTTTAGCAGCCGCTGCAGGTAATCCGTCGGCAGCT
Organism: Phycisphaerales bacterium; assembly: GCA_003162245.1. Taxonomy (GTDB): domain Bacteria; phylum Planctomycetota; class Phycisphaerae; order UBA1845; family Fen-1342; genus Fen-1342. The sequence continues at coordinate 2,926 of PMMM01000158.1, read as the reverse complement.
CCTGCGACTCAATCAGCCAGAGGTCGCCTGCGACAGCCTGCGGCGTCTCCCGCTGTCCGGGGAAGCTCCCCAGCGTGTACGACTTGGTCTTCTCAAGCTCTTCGCCGCTCGGCGCCTCGTCTTGCAGCCGCTTGATCTCATCGAAGACCGCGCGGACGGCCTCGACCGTCCGATCGAGCTTGCTGAACGTGCTGATCTCAAAGCTGCCGGCCAGGCGCTGGGCACCGTAACCGCCGTGGGCCCCGTACGTCATGCCCTTCTTCACGCGGATCGTCTCGTTGAGCCGACTGCTGAACGCTCCGCCGAAATACCCGCTGACCACGCGGCTGACGAAGTAGCCCGCGTGCTTGCGTGTGATTCCCAACTGCCCGACGCGAATCTGGCTCTGCACGCCCGGACGGTCGACCAGGTAGATGTGCGTGGCGGCCGGTGCGGGCAAGGGGGCCACCGTCGTCTTCGGCGGCGTGCCCTCCGCACGCCAGTCGGCGAAATGCGTCTCAGCCACCTGCTTGGCCCGCTCCGGCGTGATATCGCCGGCAAAGATGAGCGTGGCCAGGTCGGGCCGCGCGAACTTCTGCCACCACTCACGGAGGTCTTCGACGCGCAGGGCGTCCACATCCTCGATCTCGCCGCTCTCGGTGCGCGCATACGGGTGCTCGCCATAGAGGACGCGGCGCAGCTCGCGCTCGGCCACATAGGACGGTTCGGCGTGGGCCACGACGAGGCCGGTGCGCACCTGCTTGTGGAGCTTGCGGAACTCATCCGGTGGGAACGTCGGCGTGCGCACCACTTCCGCCATCAGCCGCAGCGCCCGATCCACCTGCTCGGGCAGGCAGTCGGCGTATACCGTGCTGTTGTCCATCCCGGCGCCGCCCGACAGGCTGATCGCGTTGCTCTCCAGCTCGGTCGCCAGCTCGCCCTCCGTGTGCTCGGTCGTCCCGCGCGTGAGCATCCCCAACGCCAGCGCCGCCGTGCCGGGCTTGGTTTCTGTCCAGGCCCCGGGCCGCAGCCCGAGCTGAATCGTGACGAACGGCACCTCGTGGTTCTCCACGACGAGCACCTTGAGGCCCGTCGCCAGCGTGGTGCTGGTGAACTTCGGCGTGGGGTCGTAATCGATCGGCCCCACCACCGGCGCCGTCGTCGGGAAGCCCGCGGGGCGCGTGAGGCCGGCGCGGCCGGGCGGCGGCGGCTCTGTCTCGGGCTGAGCGGTGACCGGCGGGGCTTCCTCTTTCTTCTTAAACCCCAGCATCGACCCCAGCGTTCCCAGCATGTTCTGTTGCACCGTGGTCGCGATGGCACGCTCCGGCGCGAGGTACGTCTTAGCACAGCGCTGCAGGTCGTCCGGCGTCACACGGCGAATCGCCGCGAGACGCTCGTTCACGCGGGCCGCATTGCCTTCGAGCACGGCGGCCGATCCGAGCGCGCTCGCCTTGCTGGCAATCGTGAGATTCTGCTCCACGACCCCCTTGAGCATCTGGTTGCGCGCCTTGGTCAGCTCCGGCTCGGTCACGGGCTCGGTTCGAACACGTTCGAGTTGCGCCTCCAGCGCCGCCAGCACTTTCTCCGGGTCGCCGCCAAACGGCTGCAGCACGGCTCCCACGGCAAAGATCGCATCCTGCTCGAGGGCCTGGCTGCCCGCGGCCGCCATGACCGCCAGTTCTTTTTCGGCGACCAACTCGCGGTACAGCCGGCTGCTCTGGCCGCCACCGAGGATGGTGCCGAGCAGTTGCAGCGGGATCGCGTCGGGATGGCCGAGTGGGACCGTGCGGAAGAGCAAACCGACGAGCGGGGCCGGGGCGTTTTCTTCCTTGATGGTCACGGTGCGCGCGGCGGCCTGGGCCGGCTCGCGAACGGCGACCCGCGGCTGATCGGGGTAGCGCGGAATCCAGCCAAAATAGCGGCGGGCCAGCTCTTGTGCCTGCTCGTGCTTCACGGCCCCGACGATGACCAGGGTCGCGTTGTTGGGCACGTAGAAGCGCGTCCAGAAGTCGCGCACCTCGGGCACGCTCGCCGCCCGCAGGTGCGGGATGTTGCCGATCGGGGACCAGCGATACGGGTGCTCGTGGAACAGCTCCGCTAGCACCTTCTCGAGCAGCGTGCCGTACGGCCCGTTCACACCGAGCCGGCGCTCTTCCTCGACGACCTGCCGCTCGGTGTCGAACGAGGCCTGGTCGATCTTCAGGAACGTCATGCGCTCCGCTTCGAGCCACAGCGCGAGCTCGAACTGATTAGCCGGCACCGTCTCGTGGTAGACCGTCTGGTCGAACGAGGTGTACGCGTTGCACTCGCCGCCGGTGCGGCGGATAAGGTCGAAGTGGTCCGTGGGGCCGAGGCGGTCGGTGCCGCGGAACATCATGTGCTCGAACATGTGCGCGAAGCCCTGGCGCTCGGGGTTCTCGTCCTTGGAGCCGACGTGGTACCAGAGCTGCACGTTGACGATGGGGCAGGAGAGGTCCTCGAGCGTGATGACGCGCAGCCCGTTGTCGAGCGTGATCTCGCGGTAGTCGAACAGCGGCGACTCGTCGGCGCGGGCCGCGGTCGCCGTGATGGCCACGAACAGCGCACAGAAAGACAGCAGCGCGCGAAAAGCACGGTTCATCGCTCAACCTCCAAGATAGGAACTCGCCCGCATCATCACGCCAGGCGATACTCTATCTCGGCCAGTGCCGGGGGTCCACTCGCCGCGGGGAGGCCTGGCGAACGGGTGTGACTACTCTTTGTGGGGGCGGCGGGTGGCACGGTCCGGCGAAGTCCGTCGTGGCATGCGAAGCCAGGCCGTGGCGGCCCCGGAAGCGGATCGGGGCGCTGCATCCGCGCCACGCGTGGAGGTGCAGGCGCGCAGCGGGGGCGCGGAAGGCGGCCAGAACCCGCTATTCCGGCGACAAGCGCGGGGCGGGTCCGTGATCGGAATGTGTTTTGGTGTCCC
>PMMM01000226.1 GCA_003162245.1 Phycisphaerales bacterium | reverse complement strand
TGGGCGACGTCACCTGGAAGGTGCTGGACAGGTCGCATACATCCGGGATGCCGTTGCTATTGCAGTCGCCGCACCACGGGCTACCGTCGCAGTTGGCCAGGTCGCACTCGTCAGGGATGCCGTTGCCGTTGCAGTCGAGGGAATAGCCGCTGGCGATGTCGCACGCGTCGGGGATGCCGTTGTGGTTGCAGTCCGGCTCGCACTCGTCGGGGACGGCGTTCTGGTCGCAGTCGAGCGAGTACCCGCTGGCGGTGTCGCACTCGTCGGGGATGCCGTTGCTGTTGCAGTCGTGGCTGGTCCCGCTGGCGAGGTCCACCGCATCGTCCTGATTGTTGTGGTTGCAGTCGCGCCACGTGGTGAATGAGCGGCGCGCCGGCGTCGAGGTCTGCGTGCCCACGCCCACCGCAATGATGCGCCAGTAGTAAAGCGTCTGCTGCGCCAGCACGTCGCCGGTGAGCTGGTACGACGTGGCCGTAATGCCGGTGCGCTCCGCGGCCATCGAGGAGAAGTTCGGATCGGTCGCAACTTGCAGCGTATATGTAAAGGCGTACGTGGACACGGTCCAGGTGAAGGTCGGGCTCGTGCTCACGGTGGTCGCGCCGTCCGCCGGCGAAACGAGATTGAAGGGCTGCGGCGGATTGTTCATGCTGTTGACCGCGTAGTAGGCATCCACCAGGCCCCACCCGTAGACGGTGTCATAACCCGCCGCGCCGCGGTCTTTGCAGGTGTTCTGCATGATGGTTGCGACCTGGGTGGGCGTGAGGGCGCTGCTGCGCGACAGGATCAGGGCGGCGACGCCGGCGGCGTAGGGCGACGAGAACGACGTCCCGTCCACCTGGATGTAGTCTCCGCTGGAATCGCCGGCCGACCCGGTGCGGTCGGTGGTCCAGATCGCTACGCCCGGGGCGGAGAAGTCGAGCCCGGTGCCGTAGTTGCTCCACGAAGCGCGGTTGCCGTTGCGATCGACCGCGCCGACGGAATTGACGACGCTCAGGCTGGACGGGTAGGAGATCGACGATGCGCCGTCATTGCCCGAGGAGGCGAAATGGATGAGGCCGGAGTTATAGGCCGACGTGTATGCCGTCGTGATGGCCGAAGATGACCCCCAACCAAAGCTGGAGCTGGTAGCGCGGGCCCCGTGCGTCACGGCCCAGTTCAGGCCGTTGACGAGCCAACTGTCCATGGCGCTGAAGGAGCCGGAGCAGGGCGTGTTGGCCACGCCGATCTTGATCGGCATGACCTTGCATCCCGGCGCGATGCCCACGACGCCGACGCCGTTATTCATGATCGCGGCGACGCAGCCCGCGACCATCGTCCCGTGATTATCGCAGGTGGTGTACGGGCCGCCACCCGTGCCGTTGCCCGTGGCATCGTAGCCGTCCGTGAGGTTGGCCGCCAGGTCGGGATGATTGAGCTGTGCGCCGAGATCGAGCGTCGCGACCTTGATCGACGAGCTGCCGGTCGTGATGTTCCAGGCCTCGGGGGCGTCCATGTCCATGTTCGCGGTGCCGCCGCTCTGGCCGGTATTGTTCAGGCCCCACAGCGAGCCGTTCGTGTAGTACGGATCGTTGGGGGTCAGGTGGAGCTTGCCCTGGATGACCTTGTCCGGCTCGGCGAACTCGACCTCCGGCATCTGCGCCAGCATGTTCGCCGCATCCAACACCGCGAAGCCGTCCTTCGCCGAGCTGCGCACGCGGTAGACGCCGGGCAGACCGGCGAAGTTGCGATCGAGAACTGTGCCCACGTCCAAGGTCGCGAGGATCTGCTCGGCGTGCTCGGCGGAGACGTCGCGTCCGAAGCGCAGCAGGATGTCGCGCGTAATCAGGACCGGAGCCCCCCGGGCGTCCAGCAGGACCGGGGACGTGAAATCGGCGCCGGCCTGGCTCTTGAGCGACTGCACGAGTCCCTGGACCTGGGCCGCGCCGCGCACGGCGGACGGCGTCTGGGCCACCCACCAGTGGTCGAGCGTGTGCCGCTGGATCTGGTCTGGGCCGATGCCGACGGCAGTCAGGGCGCGGCGTACCCCCTGCTCTTCAGCGGCCTGTTCGCTGAAGACCGCGATGCGCGTCGCGTCGAGCTGCAACGGCAGCGGTTCCTTGAAATAATAGTACGAATGGGTGGCGGCCGTCTGGGCACTCGTCCAAGCGGGCAGTAGTACGAATGCAGTCAACACGACGGCGATCAGCGAAACGAGGCGGGGCTTTGCCGACACAGTGAAACCTCCGAGCCGTATGCGAACGGATCATCCGCACGCACATTCTGCACGGGATCCGGCCGGTCTTACCCGACGACGACGGAGCGGACCCGTGATCCGGACACATCTATCCAAACGCTACACCTACACACATCCGAACAAACTCAGCCGGACCTCGTGCGTGCACGGGGTCCAGACACTCTGACCGACCTGCGTTACGGGCACGTCGTCCCGATCACGGCGACAAACGGGTCGATGTCGGCGAAGGTGACGTTAAGGTCGCCGTTGCAGTCGCCGTTGAGCCACGGACACGGCGCGTGCGTCCAGGCGGACTCGCCGCTGAGAGCTGCGACGAAGAGGTCGATGTCCGCGAAGGTGACGCGACCATCGCAGTTCATGTCGCCGTGGCAAACCACGGGCCCACACGGGCTTGGCGTACAGGTGGTGCCGAGGCCCTTGTACGTGCCGCCCGCCTGGGTGCAGAGCGCCGCTTTCTTCATCTCGCAATGCCCGTCGGCGAAGCAGCAGGCCCCGGGTTCGCATTGATCGGGAATCCCATTGCTGTTGACGTCCTGGGCGTTCGACGAGGCCGGATACGCCACGGTGACCTGAATCGTCGTGGGGGTCGAGCCGCAGGCGGTCGGATTCATGTTGGTCGTAGGCGTCATGGCGATGGCCACGTTGCCGCCGCCCGCCGCCTTGAGCGTGTTGTACGTCGCAGTTGGGACGCTGAGCGTGTCGATCTGGTTCGGCGAGCACGAGAAGTAACCCGAATGTCCGTACGCCGTGCCCACGGCCTGGTTGTTGATGCTGACGTTTACATACCTACTCGTCGCGAAGAGGTCGCCGAGCGCGCTGAACGTGAGCACGACGCTCCCGCTGGCGTCCGGCGGTGCGTAGAGCGTGAACGTATGGACGGTCGGCGTGCCGAGCGGCGTATACGTGGGCGACGTCACCTGGAAGGTGGCGGACAGATCGCATACATCCGGGATGCCGTTGCTATTGCAGTCGCCGCACCACGGGCTACCGTCGCAGTTGGCAATATCGCAGTCGTCCGGCACGCCATTGCCGTTGCAGTCGAGCGAGAAACCGCTGGCGATGTCGCACTCATCGGGGATGCCGTTGCTGTTGCAATCGTGGCTGGTGCCGGAGGCCAGGTCGCATTCGTCCGGAATTCCGTTATGGTTGCAGTCCTGGCTGGTGCCGTTGGTGATGTCACAGGCGTCGGGAATCCCGTTGTGGTTGCAGTCCGGGTCGCACTCGTCGGGGACGCCGTTCTGGTTGCAGTCCAGCGAGTGCCCGCTGGTGATGTCGCACTCGTCGGGGATGCCATTGCTGTTGCAGTCGTAGCTCGTCCCGCTGGCGAGGTCGCAGGAATCGGGCACGCCGTTGCTGTTGCAGTCGAGCGAATACCCGGTGGCAATGTCACACTCGTCGGGGATGCCGTTGCTNNAGGCTGGTGCCGTTGGCGATGTCCTGGTAGTCCGGGATGCCGTTGGAGTTGCAGTCGCCGCCCAGGGTCAACTGGGCGATGTATGTGCCCCAGTTATTGGTCGTATGCCCGTACTCCTGAATGGTCCAGAGGGCGGTCTGATCGGTGGGGTCGAGCGTCGTGTAGCTGTAGTCGCCCCAGCGGTTGCGGCCGTAGCTGTCGATGTTGTTCTGGGCGGCAGTGCCGGCCTTGTACTGGACGGGCGTGGCCATCGTGCCGGCGGTGTCCGTGCTGGCGCGGCCGGTGTAGTAGCAGCCGGCATACTGACTGGAGTTCGAGCCGGTGAAGCCCATGACGACGGCCCCGGACGAGTTCACCATGATCGACGGGAAGAAGTAGTACAGCGTGCTGCTGGAGACGGTGCCGGATTGCAGCACCGCCTTCGGCGAGACCTGGATCTGGTACCAGCGGCAGGNNCCGCCACTGGAGATTGTGTGCGCCGTCCAGACCGCGCCGTTGCGGTACACGGCCATCATCAAGCGCTGGTCGACCGTGTCGAGGTTGGTGGTGCTGCCGAGGGCCGGTGCGGTCGGCGGGGCCGAGAAGGACGTCACCGCCACTGTGCTGAGATCCGTGAGGGTCGGCGCGGTCAGCGGCGGGTTTACGCGCCGCAGGTGGATGGTGTTGGACGCGCCCGCCGAGGCGAAGTACTCGCCCACGGGCGACGGGGTGCCGTACGTGTGGGCGGGCTGGATCGAGTACTCGAAGGACAAGCCACGGAAAGCCGTGACCGTGCCGAGACTGGGCGTGGAGGCGATCAGGGGGGCCTTATCGATCGCGAAAATCGTGTGGCCGGGACCGCCGACCATGTACGCGGTTATGTAGATCCCGTTCGCGTCGACGCCCAGGGTGGGATAATCGGGCCAGTAGCCGGCGTCTGAGCCCTGGGCGCTGACGAAGCTGGTCTTGAACCAGCTTCCGGTCGGGTTGTTGGTGGTCGAGACGGCCAGGAAGATGGTGGCGGACGTGTCGAAGTCCGCATTGGTTACGATCCAGCGCCCGCTGTACTGGTCGTAGAGTACACGCGGATCACCGCGCGATCCGGGCAGAAAGCTGCCCAGCGAGATGTTCAGCACGCGCGTGCCGGTCGTGCGATCGTACGCAGAGACATTCAGGTTGACGACTTCCAGATAGTGATTTGGGCCAATCGCTCCGCAGGTGTCGGGGGGGTAGGAGTATTGTCCGGCGTCGCCGCGGATCACGCCCTGAAAGCTGCGGACCAGCGCCGGCAGGACCGCGAGGGTCCCGGACGGTGCCGCTTCCGTCTCCATGTTGACCGGTGGCTCGATCTTCGTGCCCGGGGGGACCTTCGGCGCCGGCACGCCCTCGTCCTGCATGTACTCGCCCGTGCCTTTTTCCCACGTCAGGCCGGCGTAGTTCGTGCCGGTCAGGTCCACGTCGTATGCCAAGTCCTCGAAGTCGACCACGACCACCTTGGGCTGGCCCGTTTGCGAGTCGGTGACAGCGTAGGCCAGGTCGTCCATTCCGTACCAGCCGCCGCCGTTCAACACGGGCATCGACACGATCTCAATGCGGTCGACGCCCTTGAGGTTCATCTCGAACCAGCGCGGTTGCTCGCCGACGTCGAAGAACCAGGCGGACTCCTGGACCTGCCGATCGTGGCGGTAGCCGACGGCGCGGAGGCCGGTCGTCCAGGCCCCCTCGCCGGCCTGCCCGGCAAAATAGGCGCCCTGCACGTCGACGAGTTCCGGGAAGCGGATGCCCATCCGGGTGTCGCCCCACTTGTTCACGACGTTGTGTACACCCGAATGGGGAAACGTGGTGGCCCGCCGGCTGGGCACCGCCCAGGTCCCGTGGTCGTGCTTGAGGTTCTTCGGGTACGGGCGCGGCATGTACTGATCGCGCGCGGTCACCGCGGCCATCGACTCGACCACTCCCGGTCCGTACGTGGCCGGGTCGAGCCGCTCCCCGGGAATCGTGTCCTGCCCGCGCACCGGGAGAGCCGCCCAGCCAACGATCACAGCGACAATAGCGCTGAGCAGAAACCCATCCCAGTTTCGCATTCGTGCCTCTGCACCGAAAAACGCCGCAGGTTTCTGGCCTGCGCACAGTGCGCAATAATCTCCGTATCTTACACCGACGATAGGGCTCCCGAAGTCCGTTTTCAATAACTAACTATCTTCCATGGTCCGGATAATCGCGCATTTCCCTGGGAGTGCGGTGTCGGGCGGGATCATCATCAGCTAACCATCGGTCGAAACAGCGGCTGCGTTCGCCCGTGTCGGACCACGCATGGGGTTCGTGGCCAGCGGGAGCGGTTGTGGCCGCGGAGCGCAAAAAAACCCGGAGCCCATGGGGTCAGGCTCCGGTGTGTGAGAGAGTAAGGAGGGGTTTGCGCATCAGAACTATCGGTTTCGTTCGGCCGCGGGTTGACCGGGTTCGCCAGATTCCCGGGCGGTTTCCCGGCGTGTCGCGGCGTGGCGGCGAGCGCGGGACCAAGCAGCGTCGCTGCGCGCGATCCTGTTGCGGGAAGGGCGGGGCGGGTATCCTGCCTAACCACCGACGCCAGAGGCTGTCGGAAAGTAGCGGAGAGCATGGGTTTGGCGCGGTCGACGATCCAGAAGAAGGTGCAACTGGCCCGGGCGTGGGCGACACGCCGCCCGGTCTGGTGCGCGTGGCAGGTGAGCTACCGCTGCAACTTCCGCTGCACGTTTTGCCGGTATTGGATCGACCCGATGGGGGATCAGCCCGAACTCTCGGTGGCGGACTTCCGCGCAGGCTGCCGCAAGCTGGCCGAGTGGGGCACGCTGCTGGTCAGCCTGGCGGGCGGGGAGCCGCTTATCCGTCCCGACATCGTCGAGATCGTCGCGGCGGTTGCCCAGCAGCACATGCCGTTCCTCACGACGAACGGTTGGTTCTCGACGCCGGAGTTGGCGCAGGAACTGATGGCGGCGGGCCTGTGGGGCGCGTCGGTGAGCATCGACTACGCGGACGCGGCCCGGCATGACCGCCGCCGCGGGATGCCCGGGGCGTTCGAGCGCGCCGTGGCCGCGCTGGAGCACTTCAGCGCCGCCCGGCGGTACAAGTGGCAGCGCGTCAACCTGATGGCGGTGTTGATGGACGACAACCTGGACCAGATCGAGCCCATGATCCGCATCGCCGCCGAGCGTGACGCCTATTTCATGGTTCAGCCCTACGGGGTGCGCAAGACCGGGGCCACGCGTTTCATCTGCCCGAACGATGGCACCGTGAGCCGCTACCTGCTCGAGCTGCGCCGCCAGCAGGTCAATTTCTTGAGCAGCCCGTACTTCCTGTCGCGTTTTGACCAGGCGCTGGACGGCGGTGTGCCGGGCTGCCGCGCCGGCCGGGGCTTCTTCAGCATCGACTCGCGCGGCGACATCGCCGTGTGCGTGGAGGAGCGGGCCCGCCCGGTGGCGAACCTCTACGAGCACAGCGCGCGGGAGATCGCCCGGCGGCTGCGGAGCGACGCGACCCCGCGACGTTGCCGCGCGTGCTGGTACAACTGCCGCGGCGAGATTGAGAGCCTGTACGATCCGTGGGGCGTGATGAAGAGCCTGCCGACGTTTCTATGGGACCGCGGCCGCCCGCCGGCCCGCTGCGCGTCGGACGTGCTGCGGCTCTGATGCACCAGACGTAACGAGGCTGGGCGCAGGCGCTTCGCTTCGGCAGGACACCTTGGTACAATGAAACTGAAATGGAGTACCCGGCCGGCAGGAGGCCGAGGCCGGATCGCCGTCTGCATGGAGGATCCGCGATGGTCCGTCTGACGTGCATCATCCTGGGCGTGATGTCGGTGTCACCGTTCGGGTGTCCGTCGTCCGGGACTTTCAACAATGCTCCGGTGGGCACGATGACGGTCACGGCCGAGGCGGCGCAGACCGCGGCCGTGGGGGACCAGGTGACGCTGCACGCGACGGCGACGGCGACGCCGGACGGCGGGGCGATTCAGTACGCCTGGTTCCAGACGGCGGGCCCCGGGGCGGCGGTGCTGGACGCGAACCAGCCGGTGGCCCGGTTTGTCACGCCGTCGCTGAAGACCGAGCAGGTGCTGAAGTTTGCGGTGACGGCCTATAACGAGGCGGGCGCGAGCGGCCAGGCTCAGGTGGGCGTCACGGTCAGTGCCGACCCGAACTTCACGCCGTTCAGCTTCCCGTCCACGGGCGGCGGGGCCACGGCGACGGGCCCGAGTGCCGACGCTGGCGTCGATCAGGTGGTCAACGCGGGGGACGTGGTGACCCTGGACGCTTCGCGGAGCACGGGCAGCGGCCTGAAGTATGCGTGGCGGCAGCTCTTGGGCCAGACGGTGACGCTGGCGGGGGTGGATACGGTACGTGCGACCTTCACGGCGCCCGCGTTCGCGGCGGATGGTTCGAACGTGTTGACCTTCGAATTGACCGTAACAGACCGGGAGAACCACTCCGTGACCGATCAGATAAACGTCCGGGTCGTCAATCCGAACGCGAGCCAGACGGATGTACTGATTTCGACGACGATGGGGGACTTCACGATCCAGGTGGATCCGAACAAGGCCCCGGTGACCGTGCAGAATTTCCTGCAATACGTGGACGACCAGTTTTACGACGGCACGATCTTCCACCGCGTGATCCCGGGCTTCGTCGTGCAGGGTGGCGGGTTCACGCCGGGGCTGAACCAGAAGGCGACACGCCCGTCGATCATCAACGAGGCGAGCAACGGGCTGAAAAACGTGCGGGCGTCGGTGGCGATGGCGCGGACGACCGACCCCAACTCGGCGACGTCGCAGTGGTATGTCAATCTGGCGGACAACACGGATCTGGATTACACGGCGACGAGCCCAGGCTACTGCGTGTTCGGACAGGTGACGGCCGGGATGGACGTGATCGACCGCATTGCGACGGTCCAAACGGGCACACAGAACAGCTTCCAGGACGTGCCGGTGACTGACGTGATCATTCGGACCGCGCGGCGTGTGACGTTATCGGCCACGCAGCCGGCGGCCGCCACGGCGTCGCGCAAGAATCCCTAAGGTCCCCCAGACTGGTTGGATAGGTCCAATCCCCCGGGTTGTCGAACGCCGGCTACTTTTCCTCTGGACGTGCGGCACTGCTCTGGAGCGGCGGCGGGGCGGTCACGGTCAAGTTGTCAAACGAGGACGAGGCGTCGGCCTTCGTCCAGAGGCCGATCATGCCGGCGTCCTTGAACGTGTCGTCCCGCACCTCCAGGCACTTCTGGCCGTCCAGGTAGCAGGTGATGCGGTCGCCGAGCATCGTGGCCCGCACCTCGTACCACTGGCCGGTCTTGGTCTCGACTTTCGTTGACTCGAGTTGCTGCCGCCGGCCATTGACGACCTTGTAGACGCGGTAGTTGGACTCCAGCGGGTTGATGCGGCAGATGTAGTAGTTGTTCTCGTCCCGGCAGCGCCAGACGAGGCCGCCGCCCTGGTCTTCCTTTCCGGAGTTTCCCCGCACGCGCACGCGCAGATCGAGGTTCTTATATGCGGTCTTCTCAGCCAGCAGCAGGTTAAACGTCGCCTTCGGCTCCTCGGTCGTCAACGTCAGCACGTTGGGTTTGCTGGGGGCCGCAGGGTCGGCGGTGACCTTCCACTCGCCGAGCTTCGGCCCGGGATGGGTCTCCTTGGTGACCCAGTCGGCCGGGATCTTGCCGGCCGCATCCTGGTCGAAGTTCCACGTGCCGAACGGCGTGGGCTGGTGTGAACCTGTGGGCGCCGCGCAGCCGGGCAGGATGGCGCAGGCGGCCGCGGCGAGGACTCCCGCCAGCATTCGTGTGTGTGCGCGCGTCATGCGTATCTCCTGTAGAAAAGGCCTGTACCCGTAGACCGTGCTCTTCGCCGTGCCAGATCGACGTTACGTGTACCGCACCCAGCGGGCCAGCTCGCGCAGCGAGGGCGGCTTGCCGTACATGAGGACGCCGATGCGAAAGACCTTGCCCGCGGCCCACATCGCGGCCACGACACTGACCCACAACACGGCCAGGGTGCTGACGATCTGCCAGAGGGGTGTGTCCGGGTCGGAGCAGATGCGCAGGATCATGATGAACGGGGCGATGGGCGGGACGAAGCTGAGTGCAATACTGACCGTCGAGGCCGGGTTTTGCGAGATGTAGAACCAGAAGATCATCGGGATGATCGTGAGCAGCGACAGCGGAAAGACCATGCTCTGGGCGTCCTTCAGCTCGTTGCAGGCCGATCCGATGGCGGCCAGGAGGGCCGACAGGAGCAGGAAGCCCGGCACGAAGTACAGGGCCGCGATCGTCAAACGGTAGCGCGTGACCAGGTCGGCGACGTGGTACTGCTGGGCGCTGCCGAAGCCGACGCTCCCCCAGACCGTGAGCAGCAGAAAGCCCACCAGCGCCGTGCCGAGGATCTTGCCCGCCATCAGTTGCAGCGGGCTCACAGCCGACAGCAGCACCTCGATTACGCGGTTACTCTTCTCTTCGATGAGGCTGGTCAGGAGGCCCTGGCTGATGCCGAACGTGCCCATGAACATCAGGAACATGAACGCGAACGGGGTCATGGCCTGCGCGATGACGTTGGTGGTCACCGCCTTCCCGGTTTGGGCTTCCACCTCGCTGATCGGCACCCGCCGCCGCAGCCAGGCGATCTTGGTGGGGTCGATATCCGACTCGTGCAGCCGCACGGCGGCCACCGCGTTGTTGATCCGTTCCTCCAGCTCGCGGCCGATCTCTAGTTGCTTGTCCTTGCGGGCCAGGACGCAGCCGCCGTCGGCGTCGACCGCGTCGGCGGCCAGGATCAGATAGCCGTACAGCTCGCCCTTGTTCACGCGGGCGCGCAGCGCATCCTCGCTCGCCTCGCCGGGCGCAATCTGTTCGAGCTCGAAACGCTGATTGGGGCGTTGGGCGTTGAAGGCGGCGAGCTGCGCGAGGAGGTCGTCGTAGACCTTGCCGGAATGGTCGATGACCGCGAACCGCCGCACCGGCATCTTCTCCTCTTCGGCGAGTTTCTGGACCCAGTGCGTGCCAAGGAGCGCGCCGACGATGACCGCGGGCATGAGCACGACGCTGAGAATAAACGCCTTCGTGCGGACTGTGGCGAGGAATTCACGCCGGGCGATGGCGAGGATCTTGTCCATCGATCACTCCTGATCCGCGCCGCGCGGCATCTTGCCGTCGCCGCTGACGAGCTTGACGAAGATCTCTTGCAGGTCCGGCCGCTGCACCTCGAAGCGCGCGATGCGCATTTTCTCCAGGGCCGCCCGCAGCACGACGTTCGGATCGATCCCGTCCGCCAGCTCCAACCGCGCATGGCCGGACGTAATCTGAGCGTTGGCGACGCCGCCGAGCTGCCGGAGCGCCTCGAGGTCGCCCTCACCGTCGAGCACGACGAAGCGGGTGGCGAAACGGGCCCGGACCTCGTGCAGCGTGCCCTCGATCACCTTTCGCGCGCGGTTGATCAGCACGATCCGGTCGCACATGCGCTCGGCCTGGCTCATCTGGTGCGTGGAGAACACGACGGTCGTGCCGCGCCGCCGCAGGTCGCCCAGAAGTCGCTCGAGCATATCGACGTTGAGCGGGTCGAGGCCGGAGAAGGGCTCGTCGAGAATGACCAGTTCGGGCTGGTGGAGAATCGCGGCGATGAACTGGAGCTTCTGGGACATGCCCTTGGAGAGGGTCTCGACCCGCTTGCGCTTCCAGTCCGCCAGGCCGATCCGCTCCAGGTATTCGTCCACGCGGCGCCGCAGTTCGGGCCCGCGCAGGCCCTTGAGCCGGCCGAAATACCGGAGCGTCTCCTGGACGGTCATCTTGCGGTACAGCCCGCGTTCCTCGGGCAGGTAGCCGATGCGGTCCTTCACTTCCGCGGCGTTCGGGTGATCGAGAACGGTCATCCGCCCCGCGTCGGGGTAGATGATGCTCATGACCATGCGCAGCGTCGTCGTCTTGCCGGCCCCATTCGGACCGAGGAAGCCGAGGACCTGCCCGACCGGCATGCGCAGGCTGAAATCATCGACCGCGGTGAAGTTGCCGAAGCGCTTCGTAATGCCTTCGAGCACGAGGGCGTCGGTCACGGTGGCTACCTCAGGGGGTTCTCGGGAAACCGGTGGGATTATGTCCGCGGCCCGGCCCGGTCGGAAGTCGGGAGTTGTCAGATGTTGTCGTCGGACCGAGCGGCGTGCGGCACTGCTCAAGAGCAGTGACACCCCGCGCAGGGAGGGTTATGGGGCCGTTTCGTGCGTGCAACGCGTTGCGAAACGGGGGCACGGTGGCCGCCCCGCGGTCCGCCGGCTGCGCTGTTTAAGTACGAAACCGGGACCGCCGATGCGCCGTTGGAAGTGTAGTCTTGTCTGGAGATTGGAGTGGCCGCAGCAGTGCAACCGATGCACGACGGTCCGGGTACGCCGACGTCCCGGTGGCGCCACTTCTTTTGGGACGGTGTCCTGCCGGAATCCCTGGGGCTGTGCTTCGTCATCATCATCCTGAGCGGGTTCGCCGGCACCTACCTCGTCGCCGAGTACCTGTGGAAGCAGCAAGTCGTGGGGGCGCAGCGCGCCGAGACGGAGGCGCTGGCCCAGACACTGGCCGCCGCGCTCGGCACGGTGGCGGCGGACGAGCAAGAGACTGGGGCGACGATGCTGCAGGCGTGCGGCACCGCTCTGGAGCAGTGGCGCGGCGTGCACGTTCGGGCCCTGCGCTGGACCGCACCCGACGGGGTGCTGCGGTTCTCGTGGCCGCCGCGTGTGCCGCTGGTGGCCGGAGTGCCGACGGGAACGACGCCGGACGCCGGCGCGGCGCGATCCTCCGTCGTGACCAAGGCCGACGTGCATAGCCGGGGCGGCGCGGCTTTCGGAACGCTCGAAGTGGAGACGACGGGCGGCGTTGCCGGCGCCCGGGCGTTTGTCCTCTGGAACTGGGGGATTGCCGCCGCGGTCACGCTGGTGGTCTTCGTCGGGTTCTATCACCGGCTGCGGCGGCATCTGCGGCCGATGGTGGCGATCGAGCGGAACTTGCACAGCTACGCCAGCGGCGTGGAGCAGGAGTTGCTCACGCTGACCTTGAGCGAGTCGCTGGGGGTGCCGGCGCGCGGCTGGAATCGCCTGATCGAGCAACTGGTCGACTTGCAGCGGCGCTTGCAAGCCGCCCCGGCGGCGGGCGCCGCGCAGAACATCCTGGAACGTTTCGAAAGCGCCACCTTTCGGCGCCTGGTGGACCGGCTGCCGCACGGCGTCCTGTGGGTGGGCGAGAATCAGTGCATCACGTACGCGAACGCGGCGGGGGCGGCGATTCTCGGCCGTCCCGACGGGTTGGTGGGGGCCGCGCTCGCGGAGGTCGTAGATAATCCCGCCGTCGTGCAGACGGCCGTCGCAGCGCGGGCGCGGGCGGCTAGCGGCCTGTCCGTGGATCACACGCGCGGCAGCGGCGAGCAGGAGTCGACGCTGCGCTTCCGGGCCGTGGCGCTGGCAGACCAAGCGGGCGGCGGGGACGTGCTCATCACCATCGAGGACATCAGCCAGTTGCGCGAAAGCCAGCGGGCCCGCGACAACTTCCTGTATCACGTCACGCATGAGCTGCGGACGCCGCTGACGAACATCCATGCGTATGCGGAGACGCTGACGAAGCCGGGCTTCGACGACGAGCAGACGCGGAAGGAATGCTACAACGTGCTGATCAGCGAGACGCAGCGGCTGGCGCGGCTGGTCGAGGACATCCTGAGCATCTCGCAGATGGAGGTGGGCACGGCGCGGTTCGACGTGGGCGACGTGGACCTGCTGCGCCTCCTCCGCCAGATGGTGCAGGACAACCTGGGGGCCGCCGACGAGAAGCGCATCGACCTCACGCTGTCGTTGCCGCCGAAGGTGCCCAAGATCCGCGGCGACAAGCAGCGGCTGTGCGTGCTGCTGAACAACCTGATCGGCAATGCGATCAAGTACACGCGCGAGGGCGGCAAGGTGCAGGTCGCGCTGGAGGTCGCGGAGAACTGCGTGCGCATCGGCGTGACGGACACCGGCATCGGCATCGCGCCGGCCGACCAGGCGCACGTGTTCGAGAAGTTCTACCGGGCTGCGGACGATGCAGTCCAGGCGATCACCGGCACCGGCCTGGGGCTGGCCCTGGCCCAGGAGGTCGCCCGGTTGCACGGCGGCGAGATTCACCTGCAAAGCGAGTTGGGCCAAGGTTCGACGTTCACGGTGGAGCTGCCCATGCCGGCCGCGGAGCATGGGCCTCTCGCCCGCGAGCCGGCGGAGGTGACGACGCGATGAGCCGAGTCCTGGTTGTCGAGGACGATCCGCACATTCTCCGCCTGATCAGCATGTGGCTGGAGCGGCAGGGACACGACGTGCGCGAAGCGCGAAACGGGCTGGCGGCCCGCGAGCTGCTGCGCGCGGAGCCGACCGACGTCCTGGTCACGGACGTGAACATGCCCGGGTTGGACGGGCTGGCACTGATCGAGGCCGCGCTCGCGATGGGCCACGTGCGGCGCGGAATCGTCGTGCTGACTAATCGCTGGGATCACGGGGAAATTCGCGACCGGCTCGCCCAGTGGCACGTGCACGTGCTGCCCAAGCCGTTCAGCCCGGCCCGGCTGTCCGAACTGGTGGACTCGTTGGCGACCGCCAAGGACGGCGATTCGCCAAGTTCCGTTGTTGCGTCTGAGCCGCGACCGAGCGGGAGCGGCTGAGGTCTGGCGCCATGCGTATCGGATGTCCATCCGCACCGGATGATCTTCTGCTCCGCGACCTGGTCCGCGGACTATCCACGCTCGACAGACCGGCGCCCGGTCAAGGGCCCACGGTGTGCCGGGCGCCGACGTTGTCGGTGGGCGTACTGGGCAATCCAGCCCATACGCCGCAGCCGCCTGCGCACTGCCTGCGGGTCTGCCTGGGGGCTGATCCGCACGCCGTCGCGTCCAGAGGGTGCAAGTTCCTCGCGACGGCGGCGCGTCGCGAGATCGACCTGACGCAGTTGCCGGACGGGCGCTGCCCGCAGGGGTTCGCGGTTACGGCGCGGGCTACCCGGCTGGGCGGGGCGGAGGCCGTGTTTGTCAGCGTGGAGGGCGAAATCGCGGAGGGCCCTGCTCCAGAGCCGTCGACATGTGGCACTGCTCAAGAGCCGCGGCACGCCGCGGACGAGTCGAACCTGCTCGGCCATGTCGACACGGCGGCCCGGCTCGTGCAGCGGGTTGGCGAGATCCTGGAGGAGAACTCCGGCTTCGCCGACGAGGTCCTCCAGAACTACGAGCAGCTCAACCTGATTTTCGATCTGACGCAGCAGATCGCGCAAGTGACCGAGGCGCGCGCAATCGAGGAGCTGCTTCTGCAGCGCGTCGCCCGGCTGCTCGGCTCGGTGGCGGTGACGCTGGCGAGCGCGGATGGAGAGTGCCGCGTGTTTGGCGGCGCGGGCGGCCGCGGCGACGGCGCGGTGACCGACCGGCCTGCGACGGACTTGCGCTCCCTCAAGGGCCTGATCGACGAGATCCGGCGTACACGCCAAGTGCGGGTGCACGAGGTCGAAGGACGGCAGATCATCGCCGGTCCACTCGTCCGCCTGGACGGGAAGGTCGACGTGGTGTTTGCCGACCGCGCGCTCGAGCCCGCCGCCGGCGGATTCAGCTCCGGCGACATGATGCTCGTCGAGTCGATGCTGGCCTTCGGCGGGCAGATCATCACGAACACGGAGATGCACGAGCGTCTGCGGCGGATGTCGCTCGAGGTGACCCATGCGATGGTGGCCGCGATCGACAAGAAGGACCACTACACCAGCGGTCATTCTGAGCGCGGCGGCTTCCTGACGCGGCTGACGGCGCAGGAGCTGGGCGTGCCTCTGGCGGAGCAGCAGACGATGGAGTGGGCGGGGTTGCTACACGACATCGGCAAGATCGGCNNGCATCCGCGGATGGGCTACGAGATTCTCAAGCCGATCGCGAGCCTGGGCGTCATTCTCGACGGCGTGCTCTATCACCACGAGTACCCCGACGGCAGCGGGTACCCGGAGGGGCTGAAAGGCGACCAGATTCCGCTCATCGCCCGGATCATTCATGTGGTTGACACGTTCGATGCGCTGACGTCCACGCGCGCGTACCGCCAGGCGTTCAGCCTGGAACGGGCGCTCGAGATCATCCGCAACGAGAGAGGCGTGCGGGTCGACGCCGAAGTTGCCGACGCGTTCTTTCGGGCGTTCGAGCGCTACTGCCGCGAGGAGCCGGAGGACTTCGCGGCGCGCTTCCCCGCGGTCATCCAACCGGAGAAGGCCCATGCCGAGCCCTGACGAGTGGCTGTTTTGGGTTGCGATCGGTCTGTTGCTGGTCGGTCTGCTGTTCGGACTCGGCGTCGTGCGGGCCGCGCGCCGGTCGCCGGCGGGCACGAGGCCGTTCCCGCGTCGGGCCGCCGAGGCCGATGCGACGGTGCTGCCGGCGCCGAGCGCACCGTCTCCGCTGTATCCGCTGGTCGCGGCGTTCTACGAATGGTTGGAGGAGCACGAGCTGCACGCCGACCCGTGGCTGTCGTTCGACCAGCTCATCCGCGAGACGCTGAGTGCGCACCTGGGGGCGACGCGCGTCCGGTGCTACCACGTGCGGCCGGGGTGCGACACGCTGGTGCCTCTGTCGCAAGTGCGGAAGAACGGGACGGAACCGCTCAAAGCCAACTCCACACGCGTCCCCAGCAGTCAGGAGGGGGTGCTGGGCCACGTGGCCGCGACCGGGCGGGAGTTTTTCGCAGCGGACCCGGCGCTGGGCCCGCTGCTGCGGAGCCTGGCCGCGCAGGACGACGAAGCCTGGACATGCGTCTGGCCGATCCGTTCCGGCCGGGCGACGATCGGCATTGTGACGGTGCGCGACCTGCGCGATCCGGCGATCCTGACGAGCGAAGTGCGCGCGGGCGTCGGCCAGATCGTCGGGCTGTGCTGGCGGCATCTCGCGTGCCTCGAGCAACTGCACACTGCGCGCCGTACGGACTTGCCCTCGGGCGGCCTGACGCGGCAGGATTTCTTCGTGGCCGCGGAGCGTGCGCTGGCGCAGTCCTATGACGAGGACGAGCCGGTGGTGCTGGTCGTGCTGGCGTTGGAAGGGCTGCGGCGGCTGGACGACGGCGGCCTATGGCGCGAGCGCGACGCACTAGTGAAGCGGCTGGGGGGCGTCTTCGGCGAGCGCATCCGCAGTGACGATCTGGTCGGGCGGTTCAGCGACGATCGCTTTGTCGTGCTCCTGCGCCGGCTGGACGGGGGGCTGGGGCGCCTGATCGCCGAGAAGCTATTGGCCGCGGCGAACGCATGTGTGGCCGGGCTGGAAGGCACGCAGGGGCGAGTGCGGGCGCGCGCCGGCCTGGCGGGCAGCGGCCCGGCACATCCTGGCGCGCCCGGGCTCGCGGCGCTGCTCGAGGCGGCCTTCGACGCGGTCGAGCGGGCCCGGGGCACGAACGTACCCATTGGCATCGCCGGGCCGGGTGCCAGAACCGTCGGACAAAGCTCGAGCGTTGTGCTGCCGCGCACCGCCGCACCGGGCGAGGAGAAACCGGCATGAAGATCCAGGCGCAGCCGAACGGCAACGTAATGGTGCTTGTGGCCCACGGGCCGCTGGTCGGCGAAGAGGTGGCCGACCTGCGGCGCGCGATCGAGACGGAGACCGCAGGCCAGGCGAAGCGCCTGGTCCTCGACCTGCGCGACGTGCCCTACCTGGACAGCGTCGGAATCGAGTTTCTCGTGCAAACGTGCGATCTGAGCGTCTCGGCCCTGCGGCGGCCGACGCTGGCGGCGCTGAGCGAGACGTGCCGCGAGGCGCTGGAGCTGACGGACACGCTGCCGCGGCTGCCGGTGTACGACACCGTGGAGAACGCGCTGCGGAGCTGTCAACGGTAGGAGGGGCATTGCTCAAGAGCAGTGGCACGGCGAGGAGCTGAGCAGTTGGCCAAAATGACACTGAAGCGGATGAACAAGCTGGGGCAGTTGCTCCTGGACGAGGGCCTCGTCACCGAGGCCGATCTGCGCCGGGCGCTGGAGGCGCAGGGCAAGGACAACAAGCGCCTCGGCGAGCAACTCATCGAGTTGGGCATCCTCTCGCCCAAAGCGATGCTCAGCGCGCTCGCCAAGCAGCTCAACGTCAAGGCCTGCCAGTTGCGGCACGGGCTCATCGATCCGGCCATTGCCCGGCTGGTGGACCGCGAGCAGGCGACGCGGCTGAAGGCGCTGCCGCTGTTCAAGGTGGGCGACACGCTGACGGTGGCGATGGCGGAGCCGCAGTCGCTGCCGACCATCGACCGGCTCAGCGGGCTGACCGGCTGCCAGATTAACCCGGTGCTGGCGTTGGAATCGAACATCGTCGAGTTCCAGGAGAAGTACCTCGGCGAGCAGGTCGACATCGACTCGTTCCTGGTGAACCTGACCGAGAGCGAGGTCAAGGTCGTCGAGCGAGAGACCCTCGACGACGAGCTGTCGCAAGAAATCAGCCGGATGGTGGACGGTAGCCCGATCATCAACCTGGTCAACCTGGCGATCATGACGGCGATCCGCGACAAGGCCAGCGACATCCACATCGAGCCCACCAAGGCGGCCACGCGTATCCGCTACCGCATCGACGGGAACCTGCGTGAGCTGATGTCCGCGCCCCCCAGCATGCACTCCGCGATCATCTCGCGCGTCAAGGTCATCGGGAAGATGGACATTGCCGAGCGCCGGCTGCCGCAGGAGGGCCGCGTGCACGTCGTGGCCGAGAGCCGTGAGATCGACCTGCGCGTCTCCTCCATGCCGACACTGTTAGGGGAGAAGATCGTGCTGCGCATCCTGGACAAGTCGAACCTCAACGTCGCGCTCGACAAGCTCGGCGTCGGCGCGC
This sequence comes from Phycisphaerales bacterium, assembly GCA_003162245.1. Lineage (GTDB taxonomy): Bacteria > Planctomycetota > Phycisphaerae > UBA1845 > Fen-1342 > Fen-1342. The sequence continues at coordinate 35,645 of PMMM01000226.1, read as the reverse complement.
ACCAGATGGACCCGTTCCGACGGATCTTCTCGAAGCCGCACGGGATCGTGCTGGTCACCGGGCCGACGGGCAGCGGCAAGACGACCACGCTGTACTCGGTGCTCGATTTGCTGTCGTCGCCCGAGAAGAACATCGTGACCATCGAGGACCCGGTCGAGTACCAGCTCGACGGCATCAACCAGATTCAGGTCAACGAGGTGATCGGCATGACGTTTGCCCGGGCGCTCCGTTCGATCCTGCGCCAGGACCCCGACGTCATTATGGTCGGCGAGATCCGCGACGCCGAGACGGCCCGTGTCGCGATCCAGGCCGCGCTGACCGGGCACCTTGTGCTTTCGACGCTGCACACGAACAACGCCCCAGGGGCCTTCGTCCGCCTGGCCGACATGGGGGTGGAACGTTATCTGCTGGCGTCCGCCTTCAATGGCGTCATCGCGCAGCGGCTGGCGCGGACGATCTGCCCGTATTGCCGCACGTCATACTATCCGCCGGAGAGTGCGCTCCAGGACGCAGGCTGGCTGGGGGATGCGGACCGCGTCTTCTACAAGGGCGAAGGCTGCAAGCAGTGCCACGACAGCGGGTTTCGGGGGCGGGCCGGCATCTACGAGGTGCTGGAGGTCAGCGAGGAGGTCCGGCTCTGCCTACACCGCGCGGAGAACGAGGAGGAGATCAAGACGGTGGGGCGGAAGCACGGTTGGCGGACCCTCCGCGAGGAGGGTCTGCGCCTGGTCGAGGACGGACGTTCCACGCTGGAGGAGGTCCTGCGCGTGACCCACGCCGAGACGGAGGATCGCACGCGGGCGGAGCGCGGTGCCACAGCTCCGGGCCCCCGCTCAGAGACCGGTGCCACAGAGCCGTGCCACGCGAGCTGAGGTGAGCCATGCAATTCGCCTATGAAGCCCTGCGACCGGACGGCAGTGTCGTGACCGACGTGCTGGAGGCCGCGGCCCGCGGCGACGCGGCGGACGCCCTGCGCGGGAAGGGGCTGATTCCGCTGCGGCTCGACGACGCGGGCCCGGCGACAACCCGATCCCTCAGTGGCAGCCCCGCGGCCTCGCATTTCCAGAGTGCGCGCCTCACCTCGCGCGACATGATCCTGTTCACGCGGCAAATGAAGATGCTGCTCGAGTCTGGGGCGCCGCTGGTGCCCTCCCTGCAGGCCGCCGAGACTCAGGCCGCGCGGCCCTTCGTGCGCGTCTTGCTTGGCCGCATTCGCGAGCGCGTGGAGCAGGGGGAGAGCCTGGCCGTCGCCCTGGAGCCGGAGAGCCACTTCTTCGATCCCGTGTTTCGCAGCATGGTCGCCGCGGGAGAGGCGACCGCGTCGCTGCCGCAGGTCTTCGGGCGGCTGTGTGAGCTGGCCCAGCAGCAGCAGAGGACGCGGAAGCTGGTGACGGGGGCGCTGCTGTACCCGGCGATTCTGACCGGGATGCTCACGGTGGTGGTCGCGATTCTGCTGTTCTTCGTGGTCCCGCGCTTCATGATTCTCTTCACGACTCTCAACTCACCGCTGCCGGCGACCACGAAGCTGCTCTTCGATATCTCCCAGGGGCTCAAGCACGGCTGGCCGTACCTGCTTGCGGCCGTGGGCGTACTAGTGGCCGGGATCGTGTTGGCGTACCGCTCTGCCGCGGCCCGCGCCTGGCTCGACGACACGGTCGTGCGACTGCCGGTGATCGGGCGTCTGGCGTCGCGACTGATCCTGGCGCGCGTCCTGCGCGTGTGGGCCGCGATGCTGCGCTGCCACGTGCCCCTGCTGGACACGATCCGGCAGTCGCGCGCGGCGGTTCGCAACGGGACGTTCCTGCGGCTCATCGATCGGATCGAAGCGGACGTTTCCGGCGGTGGCCGCGTGGGGCAGGCGATTGCGGACTCCGGGGTCGCGGACCCGGTGATCATCTCGGCGCTCCGCACGGGCGAGGAAAACGGGCGCTTGGCGGAGGCGACGGATTTTGTCTCGAGTTGGCTCGATGAGGATAACACGGCCACCGTGCAGCACGTGGCCCGGCTGGCAGAGCCGCTGCTGCTGGCCGTGATGGGCGTGTTCGTCGGCTTCATCGCGATGTCGCTCTTTGTGCCGATGTTCGACATGGCGACGGCGGCACACTAGCCGGGGCGAATAGCAAATGGCGAAGGGCGTGCGCAGTACGCGTGGCGGCATCGTGAATCCTGAGTTCGGAATCCGGGCATGACCATGGTTGGCTGGTTGCGACAACGACGTTCCGCGATCACGTTCGACTTTGGGGCGGCGGGCATCCGTGCCTTTCAGCTCACGCAGCGCGGGGGCTGCACGCGGCTGTGCGACGCGCTGCAGCTCGAACGGACGCCGTCTGCGGAGGCCGATCCGTCCTTGGCAGAGCCGGGCGCCGCCAAAGGTCCGCCCGCGCTCGCGACGTTCGACGCGGCGCAGCTCGCCCGGATGATCGGGCAGGGGCGCTTTGACGGCGAGGACGTGGCGCTCGTCGTTTCGCCGCCCGAAGCCGAGTTCTTCCCGGTGCAGCTTGCGGAGGCGGTGCTGGCCCAGCCGGCGACCCGGATCCTCCAGGCCTTGACCTGGGAGGTGGCCCAGCAGAGCCGCCGGTCAGCCGACGATCTTGAGGTGCGCTACTGGCGTCTGCCGCTTGGGCGCGGAACGCAGGCCAACGTGATGGCGGCGGTGCTGCCCGCCAAGCTCGCCGCGGAGTGGTGTGACCTTCTGGCCCGGCATCGGCTGAGTCTGCGACGCATCGAGGTCGCGCCGTGTGCCCTGGTCCGCCTGGCGCGGCAGGCTTGGACGCCGGCCGAGAACGACCTGTGGGGTGTGCTCGACCTGGGACTGCGGCACTCCACCCTGACCGTCGTCGTCGGCACGGTTCCAACGTACATTCGCTCGGTCGCCGCGTCGACGCGCCAGTGGACCGGGCTCCTGGCAGCGGCGTTCGAGGTGCCCTATGCCGTGGCCGAGCAACTGAAACGCGAGCATGGCGTGGCGCCGACCAACCGCGGGATCCGGGCGGAGGCGGCCGGACATAGCCTGCTTCGCGCCAGCGACCTGCCCGGCGCGTTTTCAAGCGTGCTGCTGGAGCCGCTGCGTACGCTGGCCCACGAGGTGGGCCGCTGCTTCGGCTACGTGATGCAGAGCTTCCCCGATCACGGCGTGAAGCGGCTGTTCGTGGCCGGCGGCGGCGCCGATCTGCGGGGGCTGCCGGCCATCCTTCAGGCGGAGCTGGAGGTCCCCGTCAGCACGCTCGCGACCGGGCCGGACGTGCCCTGGGAGCACCCGCTCCCCGATGTGCACGTCGTCCCGCGGGCCGCGGCGGCGATAGGCGCGGCGTTGCTCGATCTGGAGGCTGTGCCGGCGAGCCGGGGCGGTCGAGGTGCACCGGGAGTAAACCTGGTCCCGGCGACGCGTCGGCACGCGCAGGCGTGCGTGCGCCGGCGTGTGGCATGGGTGGGGAGCTGCGCGTTGCTGGCGGCGTTGCTGGCGCTGACGTGGGGCGCGCAGCGCATCGCGGCCAGCGCGGTCGTGCAGCTTGGGAACGAGGTCGCCGCGCTGGACGCGCAGCGCGCGGAGTTCACGCGACGCATGGCGGCGACGAACGCGCGACGTGCGCAGCTTCTCGGACGCCTGCAAACCGTCGCCGCTGCCCGCCGCCCGCAGGCCTGGCCGCGACGCCTCGTGACCCTGGCGCGGGAGGCGCCCGAGGGCGTGTTCCTGACGGGCATCACGATCGCGACGCCGGTGCGCGACCCGGGCCCGGCGCCGGTTCAGAATCGGGAGGCGCGTCCGGTGGCCGCGGGGCGTCCGCCGGCCCAGCGTGCCGTCGCGGGGGGCGAGATGCAAAGTGTCAGGCTGCTGGGGTACGCGCTGGACCACGGCGCGCTCTTGCAGTTCCTCGCCACACTCCAGCGCCTCCCCGGTTGGCGGCAGGTCGAGCTGATCCGGGCCACGCAGGAACCATATCGGGGCGCGCTGGCGGTCGCGTTCGAGCTGGAAGGACGGACGCAGGAGGAGCGCCCATGATCATCTGCCACAGACCGTGGAAGATCTATGACGTGGACGCGGTCGGCGCCGCGGGGGTGCTGGTGTTCGTGCTGGCCGCCATCTGGCTGGTGCTCGGTCCGTGGCAGCGGACGTGGAACAGCTACCGGCGGTTGGCGGACGAGCGCATGGCGGTCGGCGCGAAGCTCCGCGACGATGTGGCGAAGCTGGAGCAGGTCGACCAGGGGACCAAGGACCTGGAGCAGACGGTCGGCGACCAGCTTGCCCGCGCGCCGAACGCCGACAGCTACTCGCGGCTCCTGAGCCGGATCACGGATGTGGCCAAGGAGTGCCAACTGGAGCTGTTGAGCGTGGCGCCGCAGCCCGCGACAGCCAGCGGGGCGTACCTGGTAAGCGACGTTCAGATCGGCGGGCGCGGCCGCAGCCGGGATTTCATCCTGTTCCTGGACCGGCTCGCCCAGGAGAACCCATATCAATCGTTGTGGGCGTGCTCGCTCAGCCGCGTGCCGACGGCGACCGAGCCGCTGTGCGACCTGGCGTGGACGATCCGCATGTACCTGCTGCCGGCGGCGAACGATGGGCGGGCCGGAGGCGGCTCATGACACGGATCCCGACGCGACACCGTGTACTCGGCGCGGCATTGCTGCTGGCCGGCGCCGTGTGGGCGTTCGATGCTTTCACGCGCGGCGGCCCCACGCCGGCGCGTGGCGCGCAAGCCGCCCCTCCGGCGGCGCCGGCGCCGGAAATCGACGGGAAGCAGGTCAGTGACCTGGTGGCACAGCTCACGCGCGGAGACTACGAACCCGTGGCCGACGAAGCGATCGGCCTGCAACGCGACCTGTTCGTACCGAGCGCGACGGTCCTGGGCGCGCTCGCGGCCGCTGCGCCCGCGCCGGCCCCAGAACCGGAACCGGTCGAGGCACGCGTGTCCGTCGAGGAGGGTTTCCGGACCCGGCACAAGTTGCTGGGAGTGGTCATCGGCCAGGTCCGGCTGGCGGTCATCGACAATCACCTCTGGCCGGTTGGCGCCGAGCTGGATGGTTGCCGGATCATCGACATTCAGCGCGACTACATCGTGTTGCAACAGGTCGGGACCGATATTCGTGCGACTCTGCGGCTGGAGCCGCCCGGACCGGCGCGATGAAGGCGCCGCGCGGCGCGGCGTAAAGGGGGGCGCATTTTTTAAAGCCTCTGGCGTTTGGCGCCGATGCTGAAGTGGAACTGGGGGCGCGTGGCAGTACCCGTCGGCGGACGAACCGCCGGCACGGACATTTACAGAGCTGTCAGTGGCGCCAGAGAAGGAGTCCTTGCGATGAGGTTGCACAGAGGTGGCAAGACGGGGTTCTCGCTCGTCGAGCTGGTCGTCGTGATCGTGATCATCGGGATTCTGGCGGCGATCGCTATCCCGCGTTTGAGCCGCGGAGCATCCGGCGCCGGGCAGTCGGCGGTGAAGGCCAACCTGGCGACGTTGCGGGCCGCGATCAGCATGTACGCGGCCGAACACAAGAACGTGTTTCCCGGGACGACGGCCGACGACTTCGCCGCCAAGCTGACGAAGTACACGGACGCCGATGGCGGCACGGCCGACGTGAAGGACGCGACGCACATTTACGGTCCGTATCTGCTGGTCGTCCCGCCATGTCCGGTCGGAGAGAATGCGGGCAAGACGACCGCCAACAAGGTCCTGGTAGTCGCCACCAGTCCGCCGGTGCCGGCGCCGGGGACCGGCGAAGGCTGGGTCTACAACGCGACGAGCGGCGAGTTCTACCCGAACACGACCACGACGGACGACGGGGGAAAAGCGTACAACACGTACTAGACGGCACGGAGAGCCCCGCGGGCGAGAGGGCTACTGGTTCGAGCCCGTGACGCACCGGCAGTACGTGTAATGCACGAATTCCAAGGCCGACCGCTCCGGGTCGGCCTTGTTGTTTGCGCCCGTGACCTGACCCTAGGCGCACGGTGGTTCCCCGCGAGCCCGCTTGTTCGCCGCTCCCGTTCGCCGTTCACGGCCCACGAACAAGCTGCACAATCTGTTGCCCCACCGCGTTGCCACCATCCCGTTCGAGCAGCTTGCGGGCCGCGGAGCCGGCCAGTTCCCGATTCCCGACGCGCCAGGCGAGTGCTGCGACCAGCTCGAGCGCGGCCCGATCATTGGCGCTCAGCGTCAGGGCCCGTTGGGCGACACGCAGAGCGGCGGGATAGTCGCCGACCGCGGCGAGCGCTCGCGCCAGGAGACGCTGCACATACGGACTTTCGGGCGCGGCGCGGGCGGCCAACTGCGCCTGGTCGCGGGCCGCCGCCACTCGTCCTTCGGCCAGGTAGCACTCAACGAGCAGCGGCCGCAGGCACTCCGTGCGTTCGGGCGGCCCGTCGTTAAGCAGAATCAGCAGGACGGGGATCGCGTCGCCATAGCGCCCTGCCTGATACAACGTCACCGCCAGACGCTCGCGCGTGCCCGCGTCGGCGTCGGGCGTGTCGGCGACCGCACGCCAAGCTGTCACGGCGGTTGCCCAGTCGCCCAGTTGCTCGTGGCACTCTGCAATCGTGGCCTGGTAAGCGCTGGTCCAGTTGAACGTCGCCGCCTTCGAGGTCAGCAGGTCCAGGGCCTCCTGGGGGCGACCGAGTTGCAGCAGAACCTGGGCCGCGGCCGTCACGTAGTTGATCTCCTCCGCGTCGAGTTCGCCGGCGCGTCGGAAGGCGTCCAGCGCCTCTTCCCAGCGCTGCTGCTGCTGGCGCACGACGCCCAGGAGGTAGTCCAACTCGGCCTGCGACCGGCCGTCGAGCTTCGTTTGCTCCAGAAGCTCGGCCGCCTGGGCGATACGGCCCTCTGCCAGCAGCACGCGGACACGCAGTGGCGCCAGGGCCGTGTTCTGGGGGTCCAGCCGCGCGGCCTCGTTCAGTTCGCCGGCCGCGGCAGCGACGTTCCCGGCCGCAAACTGGTCGGCGGCCAGGCGGGCCTTGACCTGCGCGCGAGCGCGATTCCAGTGCTCGGTGGCGACCTGGCGCGCCTGGCGCTGCGGGCCTTCGCAGCCGGCGCTGAGCGCGAGCAGTACCGCCGGGAGCAGTACGCCCATCCGTCGAGCGGCTGGGAAGCTCATGGGTTGCGCCCTTCGTCTTGGGCATCCGGCCCGCGCGGTGGCAACGGCGGGCGCCGATCGTGGCCCAGCGCGGCGCCGGGCTCGACCTCAACGCGCGGGCGGCCGAACGCGGGTTCGTGGGGCGGGGCCGTGGTCTTCGCGGGTCCGATCAGGTCCCAGATGAAATCTCGCATCCGGGAACCCTCTTCGTCCCAGAGGCGCTCGTTCAGCAGTTGCTCGCGGAGCTTGAGGGCCGCCAAGTGCTTGGGCTCGTTGTTGAGCGTCATGCGCGCGTCGAGCAGCGCCAGGGCGGGATGCCCGTGTTCCAGTTGCCGCAGGGCGTCGTGGTAGTAGGCCTGGGCCAGGCGCTCGCGGCCGGTCGCGAGCAGCCCGCGGCGCGTGCCGACGCGCACGCGCTCGACGTCTTCCAACAGCTCGTGGAACGCGGCGCGTTCGTGCTCCGTCTGCTTGAGCACGTGCACGGTCAGGAGGATGATGACCTCGTCGCGGGTCGTCTGGTCGTTGCGGCTGCCGAAGAGCAGGCCCAGGGCGGGAATGTCGCCGAGCAGGGGGAACTGGCTGCGCGTATTCACCGTGCGTTCGCGGAAGAGGCCGCCGATCAGGATCGTGTCGCCGTCCGGCACAAGAATGTCGGCCTGGGCCTCGGTGGTTTCCTCGAACGGCAGGTTCGCGGCGGTCAGACCCCCGTTGCTGTCCTTGGGATGCACGACCAGGCGCACGGTGCCGTCGTCGTTGATCAGCGGACGGAACTTGATCTGCGTGCCGGTCTCGAGGAACTCGACTTTCTGGACGGCGGCGGTCTGCGTCACCATGGTCGTGATGTATCCGTCGCGCCGGCCGACGATGACCTCGCCTTCCTGCCGGTTCAGGGCGACAACCTTCGGATTGGCGACGACGACGACGTCGGTGACTTCCTCCAGCGCGCGGACGAACGCAGCGATGTTGTTCTTGATGATTCCAAACCGGAAACCCCCGCCGGTGTCGGTGCCCTGAAATTTGGTGCTGAGATCAAAGGTCGTGTTTTGCAGCTTGGTGGCCGGCGTTTGGCCGGTGGTGAGGTCGGCCGAGGCGTTGCTCGCCGAGTTTACGTTCTGGAAGTCGATGCCACCCAGCAGCGTAAAGTCGATGCCGAACTGGTTGCCCTCGCTCAGCGTGGCCCGCAGCACGGTGGACTCGATCAGGACTTGCAGCGGCCGGAGGTCGATCTCGGCCAGCACGCGGGCCGCCGCTTGGAGCCGCTCGGGGCGGTCGGTGATGACGAGGTAGCTGCCGCCCGCGGCGCCCATCTCCAGGGTGCTGGCGGTGCCGCCTTCGCTGGACGATTTCGTCTCGCCGCCGCTTTCGACCACGGGCGCGTCCTTGCTGAGCACCGCGCGCACGACCGCCGCGGCCTCCGCGGGCCGGATGTAGCGCAACGGGAAGACGCGTGTGATGGGCGGCGGCAGGAGCACCGCGATTTCCTCGGGCAGGCCAACGAAGACCATGTTCCCGGAGGCGTGGAACGCGTACTTGTTCGGCGTCAGGACCGCGTCGAGCGCCTGCTCGAGGGTCACGGCGTACAGGTTGGCGGAGATCTTCCCGGTCACGCTGGTGCTGGAGACGATGTTCCGCTGGGCCTGGTAGCTCAGCATCTCCAGCAGCGTTCCGATCTCCATCTCGCGCACGTGCAGATCGAGCAGTCCGGCCTCTGTCCGAGTGACGGCCAGCGGATCCACGGGCGCGGCCGCGCCATCCGGTCTCGGCGGCGAGGGTGCTGCGCCACCAACCGACGCGGGATTGGGCCCCGAGAAAAGTCGGCCGACGATGTCAGTCAGTTGCCCCAGTCCGGCCGCGGGGGAGGCGCCCGGCGGCGCGCTTGGGCGCGTGGTCTGGGCCCAGGTGGGACCGGCCGCCAGCGCCAGGGCTATGCAGCCCAGGACCGCGACTCCGCGGGGAGATCGTCTGGTAGCCCACGGCCGACACGGGGGTCGGCCGCTACATTCGGGCGCACGGACCTGGCGACTTGGTTGCGGGCCATTCATCCTCATGGCCGGTGTGGGCCTCACTGCTCTGCTCTGTATGGCGACCGCGCGCGCGGGTGCGGCGCGCTCCCTGCCGGTCGCGGTTCGGGCCGCGGCGCGGATCGCTGGCGGATGCTCACGCACGTTGCTTTAGATCGGAGACGAGTTATCGGCGGCTTCAGGAAACCTTACCGGGCGTTCGCGGTGCCGCCACGTCGCGTGCGCGTCACGCACGGCCGAGACACGGCCGGGCGCGGTGCCACCAGCCCGAACGACGGTTTGCAAGCCCATGCGTGCAATCCACGGCCCTGCCGAAGGGCCTGGCGGTCCTGGTCGATGAATCATAAAGACCGGGGCCGACAACGGATGCACGCATGGACTGGCCGCGACCGCGAGCACGCCGCGCCGCTCTCCGCTGCAAGCGGGGCGCGCGGATTTTGCGCGGCTTCTCGTTGCTCGAGCTGGTGATGGTCGTGTGCGTCCTGGGCATTCTCGCGGCGACTGCCATCCCGAAGATCGCGAGCTCGCTCCAGCGGAACCGGGCGGAGGCCGCGGCGCGGCGGATCGCCAGCGACCTGAATCTCGCCCAGGCGCGAGCCCGGCAGGCCAGCGCATCGCAGAGGGTCGTTTTCGACGTCGCCGGCGGCAGCTACACGCTCGTGGGGATGATGAGCCCCGACCATCCGACCGCGGCGTACGTCGTGTCGCTCAAGGACTCCCCGTACGAGGTGCTCATCGTTAGCGCCAACCTCGGCGGGGATGCGCAGATCATCTTCAACGGCTACGGCGTTCCCGACAGCGACGGGACGGTCCTGATCCAGGCGGGCAGCTTCTGGCGGTCCGTCTCGGTCGCCGCGGAGACCGGGCGCGTGACCGTTGCGGAGAGCTTCCCGCCGGTCGGCGACGTCAGCGGCGACGCGATCCCGGCGAAATAGGCAACCATGACAGCGAGGCCGAGCAAAGCACGCAGCATGACCCTGGCGGAGTTGGCCGTCAGCATCGCCGTCATGGGCATTCTGATGACGGGGTTGGCGTCGGCTGTGCTGGTGGCGACACGCGCTCTGCCACGCACGGATCGGCCTGCGGACCGGATCACCCAGCCGGCGGAGACGCTGACGCGCATCGTGACCGAGTTGCAGACGGCGCGGTACGTCAGCGAGCGCGCCGCGCACGCGATCATGTTCGCGGTCCCCGATCGCGACGGAAACGGCTCGCCCGAGCGGATCCGGTACGCGTGGAGCGGCGTGGCGGGCGACCCGCTGACGCGGCAGTACAACGCCGGCCAGCCGGTTACGCTGCTGGACGGCGTGAACCAGTTTGACGTGGCGTGCGACACGAAGAGCGTCACCGAGACCTATCCGGGCCCGCCGGTGGAAAGCTCCGAGGTGCTTGTCGACAGCTACACGGCGTCAACGGACCGGAGGGACTACAACGTAGACAGTACTCACTGGATCGGGCAATACGTGCAGCCGCCGGCGGCTGGGTCCATACCGGGCCTGGTGACGTGGCGTGTGACGCGCGTGCGGTTCCAGGCGTATAAGAGCGGCAGCATCGACGACCAGACGCGCGTGCAAATCTGTGTGCCTAACGCGGACAAGACGCCGAGCACCACGGTGCTCGAAGAGCAGTTGTTGAACGAAAACACGCTCAGCGCGTGGGTCTGGACAAACATGTCATTCCAGTACGTGGCGGGGCTCGCGCCGGACCAGGGCGTCTGTCTCGTACTCCGCCCCCTCGGCGGCAACGCGTCGTGCACGACGCGCTACGAGAACAACGGCGGCTCCGACCTGCTCGTCACGAGCAACGCCGGCCAAAACTGGAGCTACTCCGCGCAGAAGTCCTTGCAGTTCTACGTGTACGGCAAGGCCGCCATGCCGGGGTCGAACCAGAGCATCACACGCACATACATGACCGGCGTGCGCCTGGCGCTGCGCGTCGGTGCGGATACGTCCGCGCGGTTGGACGCGGGGGCGTGTTTGCAGAATGCCCCGGAGGTCCTGTCCGCGGTCTGGGAGGCGGAGTTCGACACGAATCCGACGACGCTCGACTTCAACGCGGACGGCACCGGCGATTGGGTCCGCCACGATGGACAGCCGTTCAACACCGCTTCGCTGAGCCAGGGCGTGTGGCACGCCGACTGCACGCTCGATACGAGGCCGATCAACAGCTTCGCGGAGTTGACGACGGCCGAAATCTGCTTCCGCAATACGAGCGTGGGCGGCAACGGGGCCGTGTTCTCGATCAATGCCGATTGGTCGGGAGGGACGTTCGCGCCGCTGTTCGCCTATCTTCAGCTTCAGGGCGCTGGGACGCAAACGCTGAGCGTATACAGCAAGCGCGACAGCTCGACGCCGGTGCGGCTGATGGCCGTGACGGGCCTGCCGGCCGGCTTCGTGACGCTGCGGCTGCTGATCGACCCGACGCCGAACACGGTCAACGTGCACGTCAACGGTGCGGAGAAGGGGACGTACACGTACTACACATTTGCCCAGACCGGCAGCGACCGGTTTGCCAGCGTGCTGGCGTCGGGCAGCGCCGCGGACTTCGACTACGTGCGCATCCACGTCGGAGGGAGCAGTCCATGAGCCGGTGCCACTGTCCCCCGTGCCACGGCTCCAGAGCAGTGCCACGCGCCCGGTACGACTGCCCCAGAGCGGCGGCCCACCCGCGCGCGCGGCGCACGCGCACGTTCCTGCTGATCGAGTCGGTCATATCGACCCTCGTGATCTCGGTCATGCTGGTCGCCGCGCTAAGCGCCGTCGCCCTGGTCCGTACCGGCGAGGTGCGGACCGTCGAGCGCCGCCGGGGTCTGCTTCTGGCGCAGATGCTGATGGCGGAGATTCTCCAGCAGGCGTACGTCGACCCGTCCTCTGGCCCGGGGGGGTTTGGCATCGCGGCCGACGAGCTTACCGGCAACCGCAGCCGGTTTGACGACGTGGACGACTATTACAACTGGGATGCGAGCCCGCCGCAGAACAGGGACGGCACGGCGATCCCGTGGGCCAGCGGGTATGAGCAGATCGCAAGTGTGAACTGGGTCGATCCGAATAACCTGTCCGTGACCTCTGGAAGCGAGACGTACGTCAAGCGCATTGTGGTCACCACGAAGTACCAGGGCCGCACGGTGGCCACGTTGACGGCCTACCGCACCGTGTCCTGGTTCGATCCCACGCAAGTGCAGGGGGCCCCGCGATGAGCGGCCGTCCCCGCACGACCAGGTCCCGGCGCCGCACGCTCCGCCGCGGCGGCATGTACGTCGCCGTGCTCGGCGTCGCCATGCTCGTCACGCTCATTGGGTTGTCGGCGCTGCTGGCCGTGCGGGTCGACCAGCGAACCACGGGCTTGCTCGAGAACGCCGTCAAGGTCGACTTCCAGGCGCAGGCGGCGGTGGACCGGGCGATATTCCGGCTGAACAACTTGGCCAATTGGCGGACGGCGTACACGAACGACACGTGGACCGCCGGCCAGACGTTCGACGGGGTGACGACGAGCTTCAAGCTGGTGGACGAGATCGACGGCAACTTGGCCGACGACGCGAACGAGCCCGTGCGCGTGTACGGCCGGGCGACTGTCGGCGACGCCCTGCGGGTGTACAGTCTTTGCGTCGGGCCGCGTGTGATCCGCAACCTGCTGGCGAACGGGGATATGGAGGCCGGCACGGCGAGCTGGTCGGGCTCGAACTGCCAGATCGTGGCCCGCACGGACGATTATCACGGCGGCACGGGTTCCATCTACGCCCAAAACCGCACGTCCTACTCGGGCGGGCCGAAGCAGGCGCTGACCGCACCCATCGAAAACGGCGTGCCGTACTGTTTCGACGTGTGGGCCAAGATCGACTCCATCTTTACCCGCAACGTCCAGTTGGTGATCGAGACCACGGGCTCGGATAGCGGCACGCAGTGGTTCAGCAACGGTAGCACGTCGGTGGGCATGATCTGGACCCACGTGACCAGCACGATCACGCCCACGTGGTCGGGGACGCTCCAGTCGGCCGCGGTGTATGTGACTACGACGTCAGGAACGACGGCCTTCAAGATCGATGACGCCTCGCTGGTCAACGCCGATCCGACCCGTGCGCTCGTTCCGATTTCGGGGACTTGGCGGCGCGAGGTCTTACCGTAGCGCCCGGCGGCATATCAGGGTAAATGGGTATGCGAGCCCGGGGGATCGCGGGCTCGGGCGGCAGGGGCGATTGGAGGTCGCGCACGGGGGTTTTGCGAGATGAGCGGGGAGGCGCGGGGGGATGCCACCAGTCGAGGAGATCGAGAGTTCCAGGGCCTCTTTTGACTAAAGAGGTAATCTGTGGTAGACTTATAATTACCGCGGGAATGGGTTGGTATCGGGGGCCGTACCCGAACCGTCATCGACGGCCGGGTGCGCACGTCTGTATATGCCCCCGGGCCTTTCGCGGTTTCTACAGTCTCGACAGGGCAAGCGAGAGCGGGAGATGTCTATGCCCTGTGCGTCCGGGTGTTCTGTAGGGCACGTCAGCGGGTGTGGGGGACGAATCAAAACCGTATTAGTTCCACTTCATCGGTTCGGCACTTCTGCTTAAGGAGAGCGAGGAATGAAAGGCATTGTGCTTGGTCTTGTTGTAGCGGTCGGCCTGGCCTTGGTACCCGCGACCAGCGCGGACGTCCTGGCGGACTGGACGTTTCAGAGTCTGGATCCCAATCTCGCCTACACGGGGCCGGACTATCCGCCCACTGGCCCGGGCATCCCGGCTGACCCGAACGTGGTGCAGGTTTACGGCGGCGGGGCGCGAGGACACCACGTGTCCACGTCTACTGTGTGGAGCAGTCCGGCCGGCAGCGGTTCGACGCGGTCGTTCAGCTCGGACCACTGGGCCAGCGTGGCCCCCTTTGGCGATTACTATCAGTTCCAGACGAGCACAGCGGGCTGCATAGGCATCACGGTAAGCTGGAGTCAGATGCGCAGCGGCACGGGCCCGCCCACGTTCACGCTCGAGTGGAGCACCGACGGGCTGACGTTTAACACGTTGATCGCGAGCGTTTCCGTCGGTACGTCGTGGGGGACTTTCGGCCCGGTGACCGGCCCACCCGGCCTCGAAAACCAGTCGACCGTGTATTTTCGCGTCCGGGCGACGGCTGGCTCCACGAACGTTCTCGGTACGGGCCGTATCGACAACTTCGTCGTCTCCGGCACGGTGCGGGGCGCTTGCTGCAACGGCGGCGTGTGCACGCCGAACCTGACGCTCGCGCAATGCACAGCGCAGGGCGGCGTCTGGAAGGGCGCCGGCACCGATTGCTTCCCGAACCCCTGCGTGCCCATCAACTTCTATTGGGATGCCACCACGAACGAGCAGGGCGGCGACGGCTACAACGGCCAGTGGATCTACTACCCGAACGCGCCGGGCGGCGCCTGGTACAACATGTGGTGGCAGAACGTGCGTGCGCTCGACCGCCAGAAAGACGTTACGCTGGCATTCAACACCACGTTTCCGTTCGGCAGCGGCAACCTCGAGGTCGCTATGGTTCGGTCCACGCCGGATTGGACGAACACGTCCCGTCCGCCGCTGGCGAGCGAAGAGCAGTACATCGTGCGCGACTACCTCGGGACGATCACGACGCCGGGTGATTACGTGTTTCCTGCTCGGATGCCGTACTGCCCGGCGTGGGTCTCGATTGATGTTCGTGGCAACTACTATGCCATCCAGGGCACGATCGCGCACACCTGCCTGGCGGCGGCGACCGGCGCCTGCTGCGTCGGCTGGGATTGCAGCGTGCAGACGCAGGCGAATTGTGCCGCCATGTTCGGGCGGTACCAGGGCGATGGCACGACCTGCGGTCCTCCCAACCCGTGCGTCATCATCGACACGGTCGTGTGCGAGCCGCAGCCGCCAAACCACCCGAACACGTACTGGTATGACGTGACGCCGGGCGCGTTTGGGCGGTGCGACTTCCACGTGCGGGTCTACGATCCGGTCGCGGCACACTACACCAACCCGTCGCTACCCGCTGCGACCTGGCAATTCCTGGTCCACCAGGTCGGCACCGAGTGGTGGGCGTCGTGGTGGGACCCGAATTGCACGAACGCGATCTTCGCCCCGAACACGTTCCGCTTCCAGTTCACGAACCCGAACGACGCCGTCTGGGGCGATTGGCGCACCACCATCGGCAATGTTAGCGACCCTTACACCATTTGGAACATCGACAACTCCGGCCATCACACCGGCGATCTCGACGGCTACGGCTACCGCGTCCATGTCCCGACGTTTGCGGCTGCCTGGTACTGGAAAGACTGCAATGGCGACCTGGCCGACGGATTCCTGCCAGACTTCGACCAACGCCAGGATTTCAACACTGACGGCCTCGAGGACGTTGGCTACTGCGGCCCGACGGCCGTGGCGAATTCGATCTGGTGGTACAACTGCAAGTTCCCGGACGCCGGGATTGTGCCGGCCGACTGGACGCCCGTGGACCTGGTCCAGGATCTGGCCGGGCGGATGGGCACGAACACCAACGGCGGCGGGACATGGCTCAACAACATGCAGGCGGGCATTGACTCCTACCTGCAGGACCAGGGCGTGAGCGACTTGCTGTACGAGCACGCGGTGATCGATCCGAATTTCGACTACATCAATGAGGAGGTGCAAAAGAGCCAGGACGTGACGCTCCTGGTCGGGTTCTGGCATATCGAGGTGGCGACGTTCCATGCCGGCCCGCCGCCTTCGTGGTCGCTCGTATTCCGACGCGTGGGTGGCCACTATCTGACGGTGGCCGGCATCGATCCGCTCAACAAGCGCGTGGCGCTCAGCGATCCGGATGGCGACTTCGCCGAGCACGGCCACTCCGGCGTCGTCCGTCCGGCCGGAACGGATCACAACCACGATGGCGACAACGACCCGGCCACGACGATCTCCTTCCGCGACCCCAACTACATCCACACGGTGCATAACGACGCTACCTATGCGTCGCACGATTACTACACCCTGGCAAAGTCGATCAGCCCGGGCGGAAGCCTGGCCCTCGTGCTGGACGGCAATCCGTTAACCTACGCCGAGGAGATGCAGGCCCATCACCAGGGCGAAAACAACGGGCCGTGGGATCCGAACATGTGGAAAACCAAGGACGTGGACGACAGCGACGTGCGCGCCCTCTGGGGCGATCCCAACCAGTACGCGCCACCCGTTTTCTGCCAGTACTACGCCGAGATCGAGGCGGCGGTCATCGTGTCGCCGTTTGAGGAATGCGGGCCGCAGGTCGGCGGGCTGGGCTGCAAGCCGGTCCTTTGCCCGGATTCGACGCAGCAATGCCTGCCGAAGAAGGTCCGGCACCACATTCCGCAGGTCGTGTTCCCGCCGGGCGGGACCGATCATCTCTCGCCAATCGGCGGGCACATCAACATCATGGACCCGAACGGGAACGTGACCACCTACACGATCGGCGCAGGGCCGCCAAACATGACAACCGTGGTCCGGCAGGACCCGATCGACATGGGCGGCCACCGCCAGTTCGACACGGAGATGGTCCAAATGGACCTCGTCGGCGGCGGCGGTGGCGGCGGCGGTGGGGCGATTTACATCCGCGAGAGCCCCACCCTCCAGAGCATCGGTCACGTCACCGGTGCGAGCACCCCCGGCACCGACTTCCCGGCGGACAGCTTCTTCGACCTCTTCGTCGAAATTGACATCCCCGACCTGGGCGTGTACGGCCTGCACAACACCCAGTCGATCCCGCTGGCAACGTACGGAATCAGCGCGGTCCCGCCGCTGGGCGCTGCGTACAACACGCCCACCAGTTGGAGCGGCGCGCCACTGTACGGCTCGCCGAGCGGCTACGTCGTCGTCGGCGGAACGATCGTTTTCCCGCCGGCGTTTCCGCTGTGGGAGGTGATCGAGTGCGAGTGCATCGATCCCAACTACTGCCACATCGAGCTCGGCGATGGGACCTATTGCGTTGGTGACTGCCCGCCGGGCTACGACTGTAATCACTTCGGCATGACGAACCCCGATGGCTCCGTGGACCTCTGGTGCGAGTGCCTGCCAAGCCTCGGCGCGTGCTGCGTGGGCGTGACTTGCCAGCCGAACATGACCGAGGCAGACTGCATCGCGCAGAGTGGCGGCGTCTGGAAAGGTGCGGGCAGCGACTGCTTCCCGAACCCGTGCCGGCGGATCGATTACTACTGGGACGTCACCACCGGCGAGCTGGGCGGCAACGGGTACAACGGCCAGTGGATCTACTACCCGAACGCGCCCGACGGCCCGTGGTACAACATGTGGTGGCCGAACGAGTTCGCGCTGAACCGTGAGAAGGAGATCACGTTCACGTTCAGCACTGACTTCCCTGTGGGCAGCGGCTACCTGGACGCGGCCCTGGTCTGGGCGACGCAGTCCTGGACGCTGACCGGGCGTCCTCCGCTGGCGGATGAGGAGGCGTACATCCAGCGCCAGTTCCTGGAGACGATCACGTTGCCGGGCACGTATACGTACACCCGCCGGCTGCCGTTCTGCCCCTCGTGGATATCCATCGATGTCCGTGGCACCGACTACATTATCGAGGGCACCGTCGACCACATCTGTCTGCCGCCGGCGGTGACTGGGGCCTGCTGCCTGCCGAACGGGACGTGCCTGGTGCTGACGGAGGCGGCCTGCGACGCCGCCGCCGGTCGCTGGTACGGCGCCGGCGTGCCCTGCCGCCCCGGCGGGAAGTGCCCGCAGTGGTGCAAGGGCGACATGAACTGCGACGGGCGGGTGACCTTCGTGGACATCGACCCGTTCGTCGCCGCGCTGGCCGGCGAGTCCGCTTGGACGCGTTGGCCGTGCCCGTGGATCAACGCCGACTGCAACAGCAGCGGCACGGTCACGTTCGCGGACATCGATCCGTTCGTGGCGGTGATCGGCACGACGTGCCTGCCGTGGCCGTAATCGTCGCCTGACCGAGCGAACAGCTCGCTGAGTTGAGGATTTCAGCAGGCCGGCGAAGGGCACCTTCGCCGGCCTGCGTTTCTTTCGCGGCCAGACTGATTGCGGGGGCAGGATGCGGCGACGAGACGGGCTGCGGTGCAGCCGCGCGGCGCCCAGGCCGGCGCCCCGTAGCGCGACGAGAAGACGGGTTACGCCGCCGGTGCGCTGCCTGCTGGCGTCCCGGGGGCCGCGGGCAAATCGAATCGCATTACGACTGTGGAGGGCAGAACAGGATACTCCACGCGGCAGCGATAGACGTCGAACCGTTCGCCGTCCCAGCCGAGGCATTCGAAGGCATGTCGCCCCAACTCCGCATACCGCGGAATGTCCGCCGCATACAGGACGGACGGTCCCTTGCCCAGGTAGACGACGGACTCGCGCGGCTCCAGGCGGAGCCATTCGGCGCAGGTGCCGGGAGCCGCCACTTCGCCCAGATGCTCCGCGCAAGCGAATGCCGTCGGGGTAAGCGCTCCGAACGTATCCTCACGTACGAGCAGATCGAGGATCAGTACCTCGCACGGTGTGCGGATCTTGGCGATGTTCGCACAAATGCGATTCTCCTCGTCGCGGTAACGCGGGACGGCCGCGCGGGCCACGTGACCTTCGACGCACGTGATCGCCGCCTTCTTGCCGAGGCCGTTGCTCGCCAGCTCGCCATAGACCCTGCCCGGGCCGGATTGCACGGCGCGGAACTGCGGCAGTGGCTGGCTGCAGAACTCGCCTAGCAAGGCCAGCTCCTGCATCGGATCCGCCGTCGGATCGAGCGGTGTCCGCCGAATGGCTCGGACCGTGCCGTCGTCGTTCGTAATGCAGGCGCGCGCGACGATCAACGGGGCGTCGGGGCGCAAGCGGCGGGCCGATAGAAGCCCGCTGATCCTCGCAAAGTCGATCATCCCCGGCTCGTCCGCGGGTTGAATCAGCGAGCACTCCAATTGGACCTTGGCGTACGCGCCGAAGATGTGCCTTTGGCCACGATAGACGGCGCGCCGCTGTTGCAAGGTGATTTGCGCGGCGTCCCCGGCGCCCGCCAGCGAGCTGATCATGGAGTCAAATGCGGTGCGGTCCCCCGCGTGGCTCGTCACCAGCCGATCGAAATCGGCGGCGGCCCGCGTGGCCGCCGCGACGGCCGGTTCGCTCACTCCGGCTCTGCGCGCCGCGGTCAGAAACGTGCGCAGCGCGCTGAGGCCGGGAACATGCGGCCCGGCGGCCAGGGAGCCGGACGCGCTGATGACCTTGAAGACTTTGCAACCCAGATTCATGTCGATGTTGAGCGCGCGGCGCAACTCGGCGGGCTTGGACACATGGCCGGGAACGCCGGCCACGACTTCTGCGAGGGTGGTTCGCAGCCGTTGCAGAACATGGGTGGCCTCCGCTTCGAAGTCAGGGCCTTCGGTCGGATCTGGCTCCCGCACGGTGATTTGAACTCGCGGCTGGGTGTCTACGTCCACGCGATCGCCTCTTCCTTTCGATACTGAGTGTGCGCTGTTTCACGCCCGATAAACACACGCGATGCCCGGGCGTGTCGGCGTCTGTGCCAAGCCACAGCGAGCGCTGCATTCCAAGTCGGCACAGACAGCATACTCCGCTGCGGTCGGGCAGGCAATGCTCCTGCATGTATTTATACATATATCGCCAGGTAACTCGCAAGAGAAATCGGTCGCGAATTCAGTAAATAGTGTTGACCGCGGGCCGGTCGATCCGTAAACTGGCTCCTATGGGTCGCCCTGGCGGTACGAGGTCGTCGCAGCGGCCGCGCCGAGTCGGCGACCGGCGTCCGTCGAGGACTCGGCAGGTGAAGAACTGCCGAGAAACGTGAATCTACAGCAGTCGGAGCTCGACGGACTCTTGAAAGCTGGCCGGAGGCCTTTGGCTGGATTGCTGGCGTTGTGCGGGTGAGGCCGGCGTAGCCTGCGTCGGCGGGTCAATGGATGGTTGAGAAGCAAACAGGACGGAATCGCCAGCGAATAAGCCGAGCGGCGGGTCGGGCTACGGCGGGGGCCGCCTGCATGGTGTCATGGACACTCGTTGAGACGCTCCGCGCGGGCCGGTTGGGGGACTGGGCCGGGCGAGGTCAAGGGATTAGGTAAAGGTCCTGGGAAGTTCCTGGTTCGCCTCTAAGGAGTCGCGTCATGTTGAGGAGTGAGAGGATTGCGGCGATGGGCGCCATCCTTCTTTGTACCGGTCTCGTGTTGGCCATTCCGCCGACACCCGGGCCATTCCAGTCAAGAAGGACGGCGAAGCCTGCGCAGACGACTTCCGTGCAGGTCGCGCCGCTAGGCGAGAAGGGGCTGGGGGGCCTGAGGCAAGTCCAGGCCCTGATGGCCGGGAAGGGCCGGCTATCGGCCGTTGCCGCGGAGGCGGAGACCTCCGGCAGTCGCGCGTGCGCCGACTGCAGCGCCCCGAACTCCGACTTGGGGGTCATTACGGACGCGTCCTGGGGTGGATTGATCAGCGGGAACTGCGGCGCGGGGGGCAAGTGGTATGCCCGGTTCACGGGCGAGGCCGGGCACGTCTACCACTGGGATTTGTGTCCCAATGCCCCGGGCAACGGAAGCGCGAGCCAGGACGTTGACATCAAGATCTGTGATGTCAACTGCACGATCTTGGCCGGGGTGGACGGGTCGGAGAACTGCTCGCCGGTCACGTGGGTGCCGAACGACTTTCAGTGGCCCTGCGTCGCCGCCGGGAACTACTTCGTCGTGATTGCCCCGTATCGGTCCTACGACCGGCCCAGTTGCGGTGGCACGGCCGCCACGACCTTCACGCTGAATTACTACAAGGGATTGCCGTGCGATGTGACCTGCCCGAGCGGGGCGCTCGTCGAGCCCGAGCCCTGCGGCCAGGACACCAACGGCGGCTGCTATTCCGACCCGCCGGTGTACACGGATGTTAGCTGCGGGCAAACGTACTGCGGGACCACCTGGGCCGCGAACGGCGCGTACGACACGGACTGGTATCGCATCACGACCACCGAGCCGACGAAGATAACGTGGACGGTCACTTCAGAGTTCTTGTCGGCGAATGGCCTGTTCAGCGGGGATTGCTCCATGCTGTGGCTGGAGGCCTCGGCCCAGGGCGGCGCCTGCCAGCCCGTTTCGATGGTGAGGTTCCTGCCGGCGGGAACGTACATCCTATTCATCGCCCCGGGCTACGTGTCGGACGGCGTCCTCTTCGATGGATACCCCTGCGGCCAGCACAATCACTACGTCTTCACCGTGTCGTGCGAGCCGCCCCAGGGGTATTGCGAGACGGGGAACGACTGCGACCAGTATATCAGCCGCGTGCAACTGGGGACGATCGACAACTCCAGCGACTGCAACGATGACCAGGGTTACACGGGCTACTCCGACTTCACCGCGCTATCGACGGATATCCCCGTTGGTTCCACGCCGCGGTTGCTCATCGTGACGGACAGCCGCCCGAATGAATGGGAATTTGACTTCTGCGCGGCTTGGGTTGACTGGGACAACAGCGAGTCGTTCGAGGGCGGTGAGGCCATCCGGATGTCGGCCAGCCCGGGCGGGGGCCCGTTCGCGGGCTACGTGACGGTTCCCACCGGCACGGCGCTCGGCGGGCACCGGCTCCGCATCCGCCTTAACCCCGACTTCATGCCGGATGCCTGCGGCTACACCGACTACGGCGAGGTTGAGGACTACACGATCAACGTGATCGAGGCTCCAGCGACTGGTGCGTGCTGCTCCGGCTTCGATTGCACGCCGGAAATGTCCCGGGAGGACTGCCTCGCCCAGGGCAGCATGTTCCAGGGCGGCGGCTCGACGTGCAGCCCACTCAGCGCCTGCGTCGGGGCCTGCTGCCTGCCGGACGGCTCGTGCATGGATGTCCCCGGTGCGGCGCAGTGTGCCGGCGCGTTCGTCCCGGGCGTCACGTGCGCCACGAGCGCCTGCCCGCCTCTGAACGATGAGTGCGAGACGGCCATGGCGGTCGGCGACGTCGTCAACCTGCCGTTCGACACGACCCACGCGACGACGAGCGGCATCGGCGGCGTCGACTTCCCCAATTTCGACATTTTCTACTGCTACACGGCGTGGACTACCGGACGGGTGGTGTTTGATACCTGCGGCACCACGTTCGATACCGGGATGGCCATCTGGGATGGTTGCGCCTGTCCGCCCACGAATTTGCTTGCCTTCAACGACGATGCCGGCCCGGCTTGCGGTGGCCCTACGGCGTCCATAGGCATGAATTGCGTCGCGGGCCACCGGTACCTCGTGCAAGTCGGTGGCTTCGCGCTCGGGCGCGGCGTGGGCGATCTGACGATCTCCCCGGTGACGCCCTGCACAATAAGCTGCACGCCGAACGAAGGCGAACCACCGTGTGGCCCCGGGTACGTCGACACCTACAACGGAGGCTGCGACTCGACGCCGCACGTCTTTCAGCCGATCGTGTGCGGCCAGACGATCTGCGGCCAGTCGGGCACGTACGTGACCAACTGGAGCCATGCAGACAGCGATTGGTTTGAGCTCGTCACGACGGAGCCCAAGACCCTCACGGTCTCGATTGTGGCTGAGTTTCCGGTGCTGCTCTACGTGCGCGGCGCGGCGGGCGGCTGCCCCGGCACGTGGATTGAGTACGTGCACCCGCCGCGCTGCACGCCCGCGTCGGCCACCACGCCCTGCCTGGAACCGGGCACGTACTGGATCAAGGTTGTGCCGCTTGAGGCCGGTGGCGTGCCATGCGGCGCGAAATACCAGTTAACGATGAACTGCGCGCCCTGCGTGGGGGCCTGCTGCCGCGGGACAGCCTGCACGCAAGAGGTGCGGGAAGCCTGCGTTAGCGGCGGCGGCTGCTGGCACCAGGACACGCCGTGCACGCCGTCCCCCTGCACTGGCGTGGACTTCGTGGTCGCCGGTCCGTATCCGTACAGCACGCTCGGCAACACCTGTGGAGCAGGGAACAACTGCCCGCTGCGGGCGAGCGAAGAGCAGATCTACGAAGTGCATATCCCGAGCGCCGGTATGTGGGCGTTCGCGCTGCAAGGGACGACCTGGACCCCGAGTTTGTACCTGGGCAACTGCCCCTGCCTGGGCGACATCGCTTCTTCGAACGGGTCCATCCAGGCCAACCTCGGCGCGGGCGTGTACTATCTGACGATTGAGGGATTCGGCTCGACGGACTGCGGTAGCTATGGGCTGCGCATCGCGCCGTGCAGTTTCGAGTGCCCGCCGGCCGGAATTCCGGAGAACGAACCGCCCTGCGGTCCGGATTACGGCGACGGCTACAACGGCGGGTGCAGTTGGACGCCGCCGCACTTCGAGCGGATCGGGTGCGGCGCGACGATTTGCGGCAAGTCCGGGACGTACTTGTATGGGACGGACTACCTCCGCGACACGGATTGGTTCGAGTACGTGGCGAAGGATACGCGCATCTACACGTGGACGGTCCGGGCGGACTTCCCGGTGCTGATCTTCGTGTTCGACGGGACCTATGGCTGCGATCAGGCAGCGCAGATCGGGCTCGCGTACGGTCCGGCGTGCATCGACGCATCGGTCACCACCGCCATGCTGCCGGCGGGGACGTACTGGTTCGTGGTCACACCGAACACCTTCAACGACATCCCGTGCGAGTCAGATTACGTCGCGACGCTGACCTGCCAGGAGGTGCCCGGTGCATGCTGCCTGGCGGACGGCTGCCTGAACGACCAGACCCGCAGCGCGTGCGAGCAAGCCATCGGTCACTGGCTGGGCGTCGGCAGCCAGTGCAGCAGCAACGACTGCAACAGCAACGGGATCCCGGACGAGTGCGATTTGTCATTCCATCCCGAGTGGGACTGCAACCACAACCAGGTCATTGATAGCTGCGACATCGCCAGCGGAACCAGCCAGGACTGCAACCACAACGGCGTTCCGGACGAGTGCGAGTCGTGGGGCACGGGCCCGAACGTCTTCCAATGGGACGATGGCGTTTCGGAGAACAACCTCGGCATCAGCGACGGCGCCGAGATCTGCTGGATTCACAGCTTCGTCGCTGCCCACCCGGCCACCATCCAGGCCATATTGACCGACTTTGGCACCCCGGCCTTTCCGGGCACATCGGGCGTGCACCCGGGCGACACATTCCGTGTTTACGTCTGGGGCGATCCGACCGATGACGGCGATCCGACCGACGCGGTGCTCCTTGCCCAGGCCACCGGAACCGCTGCGGCTGGCAGTATTGACACCGACGTGCTCCAGAGCGTGCCGATTGCCGCGAACATCCCGGCGGGCAGCTTCTTCGTCGGCGCGTCGATCGTCCACGCAGCCGGCTTCTATCCGGCTCCGATGGATGAAACCACGCCGCAGCATCATGCGTGGGGAGCCTACACGTTGCTCCCGCCGTTCAACCCGAGCAATTTGCCCGGGATGAACTTGGCTAGCCTGGACGCGCTCGGCTTCCCGGCCAACTGGATGCTCCGTGTGCAACTTTCGTACGACGTCCCGCCGAACGACTGCAACACCAACGGCATCCCGGATGCCTGCGACATCGCGGCCGACACGAGCCGCGATTGCAACAGCAACGGCGTCCCGGATGAATGCGACATCGCCCGCGGCACGTCGCAGGACATCAACAGCAATGGCATTCCCGACGAGTGCGAGAGCGGCGCCTGCTGCTTCGCGGACGGTCACTGTGAAGTGAAGATGGCGGCAGCCTGCGCAATGGCCGGCGGCGTGTATCGCGGCAATCTGACGGCGTGCGCACCGAATCCATGCCCACAACCGGGCTGTACCGGCGACACCAACTGCGACGCCGTCGTCAGCTTCGCGGACATCGACCCGTTCGTCGAGGCGCTCTACGGCGAATCGGCCTGGAACCAGGCCCACCCGAACTGTCCATGGCGGACTGCCGATTGCAACCACGACGGACGCGTCACGTTCGCGGACATCGACCCGTTCGTCGNNTTCGTCGCGCTGCTCGGGACGACCTGCCCGCCATAGCACACGGCGACGCCGTACGCCACTGAAGGGAAGGACTGAGCTCTCCGGACACAGGCCGACGAGGAAACTCGCCGGCCTGTGCGTCTTACGGGCAGAACGGGGTGGCCGAAAGGGCCGGCCAGCCGATAGAATGGAGGTGAGGACCTCGGGGGCGCGCCGGTACGAGAGGCGGTACGCTTGCGCAGACCTGCTGCGGAACGAGAGACGAAGGGCCACGCGGGTCGCAACGCGGCCTGGAGAGTGCTGCGCGCCATCAGCGTCCTGGCCCTGTTGCCCGCCGCGGGGTGTATCGTGCCGCAGCCGCGCGGCGACGGCAAGCTGGCGCGGATCGTCGAGCCCACCACGAAACGGCCGTACTGGCTGTATCTGCCGGTGGAATACGTCTCGGCGGACGAGCCCACGCGGACCGCGAAGCGCTGGCCGCTCGTCGTGACCTTTCACGGGATGAAGCCCTACGACATCGCGCTGTACCAGGCGATGGAGTGGGAGCAGGAGGCGGATCGCTACGGGTTCATCGTCGTGGCGCCCGAGCTGACCGCGTTCGACTTCGTCTTTGGCGAATTCCCGCTGCATTCGATCAACCGGGCGTTCAAATCGGACGAACTGACGACGCTCGCGATTCTCGACCACATCTTCGAAACCACCCACGCCGACCCCAGCCGCGTCTTGTCGACGAGCTGGTCGTGCGGCGGCTACATGGCGCACTACATGCTGAACCGGCACCCGGAACGGTTCACCTGCCTGGTAGCGCGGCAGTCGGATTTCTCGGCCTCCGTGCTCGACGCCCCCGGGACGGCGCGGTCGATTCGCCACCCCGTATTGATCCTGAGCACGGAGCTGGACATTCCGATCTGCAAGCAGGAGTCGCGCGAGGCGATCACCTGGTATGAGAGCCACGGGTACAAGAAGCTCGCCTGGGTCTATCTGAACAAGCTGGGGCACGAGCGCACGCCCGACATGGCCGCGGACTTCTTCGCCCGCGTGTGCGGGGCACAGCCCGCGCGCCCGCCGGAGGTGCTCTTCCAGCGGCAGGCGATCGACGGGAACGCCAGCGGTCTGGCGCTGCTCGCGGGCGACATGAATCGGCTTCAGGAGGAGGCGGAAAGCAGTTCGCCGGCCGAAGCGTCCGCCAATGCGGCGGCGCGCCAGGCGACGCTGACACAGCGGCGCCCCGTCCTGCTGGCGACGACCGCCGGCGCGAAAGGCGCGGGTACCGAGGCGGGGCGCGCGCCCGAAGCCCAGCGGACCGGTCCGCCGACGCCCAAGCGCGGCGTGCAGCCCGATGCCCCGGTGCCGGCGAGCACACCGATCGGAATCAGCGTCTCGTCCGCGATCGGGTTTGCGCCGCTGCTGCTCGTATATGGCGCGGAGTGCCCGACCGACTGGTACCGGACGGCGGATTTCACCTGGCTGCTGAACGGCACGAAGATCGGGCGCGGCGTGAATGGACAGAAGACAATCGTCGAGCCGGGCGACTACACGCTGGAGCTGGCGGTGGTGACCGACAAGGGGGTCGAGCACCGGGCGACCCGCCAGATTCGCGTCCTGAAGAACGTGGAGGCGGCGCACGCACCGTGAGCGCGGCGCGGCGGGCCGCGGGCAAGTCACGCGGGCAAGTTGGCGAGTCGGCGCGATGGCGGACTTTCAGAACAACCTGTGGGCGCCGTGGCGCATCGAGTACATCCGCGGCTTGGCGCCGGGTGACGCCGGGGAGTGCTTCCTGTGTCGCGCGGCTGCGGAGCCGCAGGCCGACGCGCGGGGCCACGTGTTGTGGCGCAGTGCGCTGACGCTGGCCGTGCTCAATCGCTTCCCGTACTGCAGCGGGCACGTGCTGATCGCCCCGCTGGCGCACGCGGCCGAGCTGCACGACCTGCCCGACCCGGTGCTGCTGGAGCTCATGCGGCGGACCCGCGACGCGCGCCGGGTCCTGGAGACGGCGCTCCGCGCGCAGGGGTTCAACATCGGGATCAACCTGGGGCGCTGCGCCGGCGCGGGGCTGCCGGGGCATCTGCACATCCACGTGGTGCCGCGCTGGAACGGCGACACGAACTTCATGCCGGTGCTGGGTGACGTGACGGTCATTCCGCAGTCGCTGGTCGAGGTGCAGCGAGTTTTTCTCGAAACCGCTGGGCAGCTCGGGCTACCGGCCGACGCCTAGCGGCTCTGGCTGCGCTCGGCTTCGACCGACGGAATGCCGCGGGGCGGGTCCGCCGGCGGTCGCGGCGCCGGGGAGACGGCCGTACTCGACGCGGGGTCGTCGCGGTCGGCGGCGGCGCGGAGGGCTGCGATGCGCCGCGCACGGCGCTGCTTGCGCCTCCGGTAGGCGAGAACAAACAGCGTCGCCGCGACCACCACAATGACGAACGCGCTCGTTTCGGCGTCCGCCAGATAGTGCAGCAGCGTCGGGATCATCCCGGCAAACCAGTAGCCGAGGAACAGGAACAGCGGGGCGGAAACCGCGGCCCCCGCGAGGTCCGCCAGCAGGAAACGCCAGTAGGGAAAGTGCGTCGCGCCCGCGGTAATGCACATCGCGGCGCGGATGCCCATCAGAAACCGGCCGAGGAAGCAGAACCACGTCCCATGGCGGTGGAACCGCCTGGAAATCCGGGCGAAACGGTCGGGCGTCAGGAACCAGCAGATGTAGCGGTGCCTTAGCACTTCGGGGCCCCAGCGCCGGCCGAGCATGTAGAGCACCAGGTCGCCCACCATGATCCCCGTCAGTGCGACCGCGATTGTCCAAGGCCAGGAGGCGATCTCCGGGGTGGTCTGCAGCAGCACCCCCGCCGCGATCAGCGGAATATCCTCCGGCAGCGGCACGCCGAGGCTGGCGGCGACCAGGATCAGGAACAGCACGGGATAAAACGCCTGCTGCATCCAGACTTCGACGTGGGTAAACCGGTCGGCGAGCGCCAAGACTGCCAGCATGGCCATATCTGGAGGCATCTGCGGCCCCAAGGGACGGACCGCAGCGCGCGGCCCAGGAAAAACGCCATTTCAACCGGCCGGCCGCACTTACGCAAGCGCGGCGAGCTTCGGTGCAAATCGATGCGGCAGGGTCGCGCACTTTTCCTATTGCAGCCCGTGGCAGGGCGTGTAGAATGAGGTCGCTCGGGCGGCGAGCGGCCAGCACAGGTTTCCCCCCCGGCCTGTCGGCTCTCCCGCTCGGGCTTATTTTTTGGGGCGCGGTCACGTCAGGTTCCGCGGCAGGGCGCGAGCCCATTTGACCCGCGCTGCGCCGCCGCATAGATTCTCGCGCACCATGGCGCTACGACCTGAAAAAGACACGCCCGGCAGCGACGCGACCGAGATACTCGCGACGCGCGCGGGGTACGATCGCTGGGCGGCCATCTACGATGGCGAGGACAACCCGCTCGTCGCGCTCGAGGAGCCGCAGATGGCGGCAGCGCTCGGCAGTGTCGCCGGTCTGACAGTGGCCGACATCGGCTGCGGCACGGGGCGGCACGCCCTTCATCTGGCGGCCGCCGGGGCACGCGTCACGGCGCTCGATTTCTCCGAGGAGATGCTGCGCAAGGCCCGTGCGAAACCGGGCGCGGCGGCGGTCACGTTCGTGGTGCACGACCTGGCGGAGCCGTTGCCGCTGGCGGCCGCGACGTTCGACCGCGTCGTGTGCGGGCTGGTCGTTGAGCATATTCGCGACCTGCGCGGCCTGTTCGGCGAGATGCGGCGGATCTGCCGGCCGGAGGGGTTGATCGTCGTGTCGGCGATGCACCCGGCGATGATGCTCCGCGGGAT
Source organism: Phycisphaerales bacterium (assembly GCA_003162245.1). GTDB lineage: Bacteria > Planctomycetota > Phycisphaerae > UBA1845 > Fen-1342 > Fen-1342. The sequence goes on along the minus strand of PMMM01000226.1, from coordinate 6,954 downwards.
CACCGCGCGGTTCACCGATCCGCAGACCGGCCGTGACACCCGGCCGCAAAGTCATCCCCACCAGATCGCGGACTTCATCATGGCCGGCCTCGCCGTGGGGCTACGGCTCGATCAGGTCAGCGAGCACGCCGTCGATGAGGCGCTCGCTGGGCGGATGGAGCGGGCGCGGCGGTACGTGGGCTGGCCGATGCTACTGATGCTGCGTTGGCGACCGTGAGCGGTACGGCGGGGCCGGGGTCGGGTCGAAGGTGCTCAAGTTGATCGTCCTGTGTGTGTGTGTCCTGATTGCGCATCTTCGTTACCGGGACTGTCGGAAAGGCAGCCGCAGAGACCGCGATAAGGCAAAAAGGCGATAACGTGAAAAGCAGCGCCCCCGCCTCGATCACCTTCCGACTTCGTCGCCTCATCACCGCTTCTCTGTGTCTCTGTGCCCCGGTGGTAATCGCCGGTTGTCAGCAGCCGCATGGCGATGCGCTCGACCGCCTGCTTATCGGCGAAGTCATGATGCATTCCGAATTCGCCGCCAACCTCCGCACGCTGGCCATGCCCGGCGGACGGCTGACCGGTACACCGAACGCGGAGCTGGCCGGGCAGTTTGTCGCCGACAAGCTGCGGGCGTACGGCCTCCAGAACGTGCATTTCGAGCCGTTCGAGATGTCGTGCTGGACGGTCCGCGAGACGCGGGTCACGTTGTTGACCGACCCGCCGCGCGTGCTGGAAGGCGCGGTCGCGCTGGCCCGGACGATCGCCACGCCGCCCGAAGGCGTGACCGCCGAGCTGACCGACCTGGGCGAGGGGACCGAGGAGCAGTTCGCGGCCGGGGCCGCCGAGTTGCCCGGCCGGTTCGTGCTGACGCGGGACACGCATCAGCATCGCGGCGACCGGCTGCGCTGGGCGCGTGAGCGCGGCGCCGTCGGCCTGGTCGTCATGAGCGATCCGAACCACGAGCCGGTCATCGGCAACGGACACCGCACGCCGCGGCCCGAGCCGGGCGTCGTCATCCGCCACGACGAGGACCTGCTGGAGCGTTTGAAGAACGGCGAGCACCCCCGGCTGAACATCTACCTCGATACGGACAACTGGGACTGCCGGCCGAACAACGTCGTCGCCGAGCTGCCTGGCCGCGGCCCGCTGGCGCGCGAGATCGTGATCCTCTGCGCGCACCTCGATAGCTGGCATCTGGCCGAGGGCGCGATGGACAACGGCAGCGGCTCGGCGGTCATCCTGGAGACGGCCCGCGCCCTGGCCCGGGCGGGCGAGCAGCCCCGCCGCACGATTCGCTTCATCTGGTTCATGGGCGAAGAGCAAATGCTGGAGGGCAGCGAAGCCTACGTCCGCGCGCACGCCGACGAGCTGGACCGCGTCGTCGCCGTTGTGAACGTGGACATGCCCGGCAGCCCGCGGCGATTCGGCGTCTTCGGCCACCACGAGATCGAGCCGTTCCTGCGGAGCCTCTCGGCAAACCTGGCAGGCTACGAGTTGGACGCCGAGATCGGCGCGTGGTCCGGCGACGGCAGCGACCACGCTCCGTTCATGAAGCAAGGCGTCTGCACGCTGTCGCTCGGCGGCGAGCTGGGCCCCGGCGTCAAGGGCTACCACACCGCCGGCGACACGTACGACTCCGTCGACCGGCGCGGAACCGTCCAATCCGCCGCGGTGCTGGCGGTGGTCGTGCGGCACCTGGCGGATGTGCCCGAGCGGCCAACCAGGCGCCTGCCGCCCGCGGAGCCCGACAACGCGAAGTGAACGTTCGTTTGTCAGCGCCTGCGGGGGATTCAGGTCAGCGTTGCGCCCCTCTGGCGCACGCGATAAACACCCAGCGCTGTGGCAGGCCGGATGCCACTCGTTATCATTGTGCCGACGCGCGCCGCCTCTACGGGCGCGTATCGGAGCGTCAACATGAAGCGTCTCCACGTCCGGACCGGCCTGTGCCTGTTTCTGTCCGTGCTCACATGGGCCGCCGGCTCCGGCTGCGTGGCCGCTTCCTACGTGACTCAGCTCGCCGAGGGCCAGTTCGCCGTCAACGGCAACGTCGAGCCGATCGACAGCGTGCTCGCGTCGGGGCGGCTCTCGGAGCAGGACGCCGCCAAGCTCCGGTTGATCGTCGAGGCCCGCGACTACGCCGCCAACACGATCGGGCTCAATGTGGACGACGCGTACACCACGTTCTACGACACGCAGGGCGACCCGCTGGCGTGGAACCTGTCCGCGGCCCGCCGCGACGCGCTGGTGCCGAAGACCTGGAGTTTTCCCATCGCCGGCGAGTTCCCGTACCTCACGTTCTTCGACGAGCCGTTTCTGCGGGAGACGGAGCAGGACCTGATTAACGCGGGGTACGACACCCTGACGTACGAGCTGGACGCGTACAGCACGTTGGGCGTGTTCGCGGACCCGGTCCGCTCGCCCATGCTCCAGCGCGACCCGCTCTCGCTGGTCGAGACGATCATCCACGAGCTGCTGCACAACACCGTCTGGCGGGCGAACGAGACCACGTTCAACGAGTCGCTGGCCACGTTCGTCGGACGGCAGGGGGCGGTGGATTTCCTCCAGGCGACGTTTGGCGAGGCCTCGGGCTGGCCGGAGTTCGCGACGAAGTTCTACGCCGACAACGACGCGCTCAACGCGTTCCTGATGCAGCTCTACGCCGACCTCGACGCGTACTTTGCGCAACCGCTCACCTCGGAGGAGAAGATCGCGGGGCGCGACGCGGTGTACCAGGCGGCGCGCGACCGCTTCACCGCGCAAATCCAGCCCGCGCTGAACTTCCCGGATGTCTTCAGCGGCTACACGAAGTTCCCGACCAACAACGCCTGGGTGCTGGCGAACTACCGCTACAACCTTGACCTGGACGTGTTTGCGGCCGTCTACACGGCCAATGGCGGTAACTGGCCGGCGTCACTGGACGTGTTCCGCGCCGCGGCGGCGGCGCCCGGCGACCCCGTCGCCTACCTCCGCGACTGGGTCGCGGCGCACGCCCACGAGTGAACACCGCCGACGGATGGCTGACGACTCTAGCCGGGCAGACAGGTTGTGCCGATTCGCGCCACGAACGGGTCGATGTCCGCGAAGGTCACCGAAGTGCTGTTATTGCAGTCGGCCTGCATCCACGGACACGGCCAGTGTGTCCACTGCGATTCGCCGGCGAGTGCCTCGACGAACAGGTCGATGTCCGCGAAAGTGACGCGGCCGTCGCAGTTCATGTCGCCCGGGCAGAGACCTCCAACCCCGCGCACGGTCACCCGATACCAACCAGTATTCAGGTGGGTGCAGTCGGCCGGCCAACGCCCGATCTGAATCCAGACGGGCTTGTTCGGATCGATGGCGACCGTGCCGCGCTCAAGATGCGGGTGGTTCGGGTCGCCGTTTGCCGCACAGCCCGTGTCGTTGAAGCAGCCCAGATTATTCCAGTTGTTGGAGCCGCTCACGCAAGCCGTACCGACCTTCGGCGTGACGATCTGGAAGATCGCATCCGGATCCGCGGGCCACGCGTGCCCCGTGTCATCGGGCGGGCTGCACACGTCGACGATCATGATCGTCTGGCCGGGGGACGGAATGACCTTGATCCACTGGCTGTCCATGAAGTAATAGAGGGCGCCAGGATAAGCCCCATCGCCGATGCACGCGCCTGACAACAGCGGATCGTCCGCGTTGTACGTCAGCGTGCACGGCAGGTAGATGTCTATGGCCCGTGGAAACGGTCCGCTGAGCACAGGCGCGGTCGCGCACTCGTTCGGATCGACATCCCGCGCATCGAACGCGGCCACGGGCTCGCCGGGCCCGGACTCCGCCTCATCCACCGGGATGAGAACCGCTGGCGGCCTGGCGGCGATCGGTTCCGCCGGTCCGCCTCCCGCCTCGAGCAGATGCGCGGCTTCGCCCGTTTGCTGCGCCCGTGCCTCTGTCGCCTTGCCCTCAGGCTTGGTGCCTGCCCATACCAGCCCGACCATCAGGACCGTCGCCGACGCAAGCAGCGCCTTGCCGTTGGCCATGTTCAGGCCCTCCGCTGAAGTGGGAACCCGCCCTATGTCGGTCGCGCCACCCGCGCGGCTCGCCACGCGCGTCCCATTCCCCACATCGTACCGCGAAACCGGACCCGGCGGTAGTAAATGTGATCAACAATGGCGCGCCGTCCGCGATCGTCCACGCTAGTGCGGCTGGCTCGTCGGCTCACGCCGCGTGCCCGACGGCACCTTCACCGGCGCCGGCGTGAAGTCCACCCGGCCCGCCGCGCGGTCCACGCCCACGCTGAAGTTGCGGTCCGCCCAGTTCGGCGAATCCAGCGGATCGAGCCACTGGCTGTTGTTCTGCAAATCGCCCCAGTACGTGTCATTGCCGCCAATATCGAGAAACAGGCCGATTGAGGTGGTGTCCGCGAAGTACGTCGACACGCCGCCGCGGGCGCGGAACCGTTCGTCGTTGATCGCTACGCCGGGCCGTTCGCCCTGTTTCCCTTCCCGGCGTCTGGCGACGTCCGTCTGGTAGACATCATCGCCGCCGAGGTCGATCAGCATGGCCACGCTGCGATTGATCGAGTAGCCCAGGCCGCTGTTGTCGACCCGGTAGCGGTCGTTGCCGGCCGCGTCGAGCAGGATGGCAATCGTGAAATCGTGGGCGAACGCGAGCGAGTTGGTCGAGTTCCCTTCCGACAGATGCAGGTCGTCGCCGGCCTCGTCGACGCACACGCCGATGCAGAAGTGTGCCCCGGCCCCCTGCGACCAGCACACGCCGTGGTACTCGTCGTTCCCCCCGCGATCGTGCAGCACGCCGATGCCGAACCAGTAGCCGACGCCCATCGACCAGTTGCCGGCGGAGTAGTAATCGTCACCGGCGCCGTCCAGTAGCGCCCCAAGGCCGCCGGCCCACGAATGCCCGTCGCTGCCGTCGCCGCGGCGACCCATCCCGCAGCCCTGGACGTTGGAAACGCCCACGTCGATGTCGGGCGAGTGGTACGAGGGCCGGCCGGTGATCGACTGCTCACGCACGGCGACGTACCGGTCATTCCCGGTGCGATCGGCTAGCACGCCGACTCCGGCCGCGCCGCCGAAGCCTTGTCCGTCGCCCCAGATCTTGTACTGGTCGTTGCCGGCGAGGTCGAACAGCAGGCCGATGCCGAAATAGCCGCAGCCCTGCCCGCTGAACCGGACGAAGTACGTGTCGTCGCCGTCCAGGTCCGCAAGCAGCCCGAGACCGAACTGCCCGACGCCCTGCGCGCAGTAGCGGGCCTCGTACCGGTCGTTGCCGGCCACGTCCATCAAGATGCCGACGCCGCACAGCCCGGCGCCCTGTGCGGGCACGTCGGACGTGTACGTGTCGTTGCCGGCCATATCAAGCAGGAGGCCGATCGGGCGGTCGGCGGTGGATGCCGCCACGCCGCCGGTGTACGTGTCGTCGCCGTCCAGATCGACGATGAGCAGCGCGTCCGTGCCGTCCACGTGGTCGTTCCCGCTGCCGCGCACGCGAATCCAGCCCCACGGCGACTCCCAGTCGAACGCGAAATCGGGTACGTCCTTGAGGTCGAGCTTCTTCAACTGGACACGCGCATCGTCGAGCGCCTGCACGCACTTCTGTCCCGCGTACCAGAGGCTCGCCTCGTCCCAGGTGCGCGCCAGATCGTCGATCTCCGGGCAATAGTCGAACGCATCGACCATCTCCTCGCCCAGGTTCTGCCGGGCGGCGACGACGCGCCGATCGCGGGCGTCGACTTTGCGAAAGGCCAGCTCCGCCCAACGGTGTGCATCGACGACGTTGAGCACGAGCTGCCCGAGGATCGGGCTGACGCCGTCGGGCAGCACGCGGACCTTCGCGGCGAGTTCCGCGCGCAGCTTCGGGTACGGCAAGTCGCGCCCGAATGACCAACTGTCCGTCGCACGCCCGGCGGCAGCCGTCAGTTTGAGAATCGCCTCATCGAGTGGCGTCTCGGGCGCCCGCAAGTTCGCGCTGTAGCCGCGAAAGCCGCCAAACCTGGGGTCCACGCCGAGGCGCTGCACCGCCTGAAAGAGGTTGCCGTCCCAGCTCGGCTCCTTCGTGTCCAGCTTGGCCGGGTCGAGGCGCTCCCAGGCCGTCTCGCCCAGCGCGCGCGCGTATGCCACCGTGTCCAGCGGCGCGGCGAAGAGCGCGTCGAACGCCCGGAGCTTGTACGGGACATCCGGATACCGCGGCCACCAGCCTTTTGGCTGCCAGCCCAAATCGGCACGGGCGAGGCCCACGAGGGCGAGGGTTTCGTCGAGCGCGTCGCCGGGCTGAGCGGCGGCGAGCGCCGCGCAGCCGAGCACGAGCGCAAGCATTGCGCCGCAACCGTGTCTGCTCATTTTTCAGCTCCATCGGAGGCCGAGTCGGCGTACGTGGATGCGCCGCGTCGCGACGCGCGGCGCGGGCGGTTTCCCGGGCGGTTTACCGGGGGGGTGCTGGGCTTGTCAACGGTGTTGGCTTGCGTCCGCGCCGGCGGCGGGCGCGCACGGCCTGTGTCTCGATTATGGGACGTTCAATCTCCGGCCGCGAACGTCCGAGTATGACCGATATGAGGATCCGTTGCCGGTGTCCAATGGCCGATAATAGCCGCGCCCTGATTCCGTCGGGTTTTCCGCGGTGGCGCAGCGCACGCGAGGCGGCGCGGCGGACGATTTTACTTGACACCGGGCCGCGTTTGCCGATATTGTTTAATACTAACAAGATGGGAAAGCAGGGGACAGGCGGTAACTGTCCCCGAAGCAAGCGCTTGGGATGCGACAAGACGGGACGCGCACTCCCATCCGGTCTGCATCTCGTTGGTTATTGTCGTGTGGAGGTTGGTCGGCCGCTGCATGGGCGATGTGTCGCCGCCATGAGCGGTGTCTTTGATGGGCCCTTTCATTCGGAGGAGCAAGCAAGCACAACAACACGGTAGGACATGACGGAATGGTGCGTCCGGCGCGAACGGGACACGCGGACGCACGGAAATGGATGAGCTTCCATCTC
>PMMM01000169.1 GCA_003162245.1 Phycisphaerales bacterium | reverse complement strand
CCGAGCCGCGGCTCAGCGGGAGCTTCGCCCTCCCCTCGCGCGATTGACGACACTGATTCAGGCGAAGCGCACGGGGAGCGCTAGCGCGAGGTTCAGCCGGCGGCGGTATTCGCTTCGGGGAATGTACTGAGCGCCGAAACGGGCCAGGTGCGGGGTGCACCACTGAGTGTCGAGCAGCATGAAGCCGCGGGCGCGGAGGCGCTCGACGAGGGCGACGAGGGCGACTTTCGACGCGTCGGTGACGCGCGTGAACATGGACTCGCCAAAGAAGGCCCCGCCCAGCGTCACGCCGTAGAGGCCGCCGGCGAGTTGCCCGGCGTGCCAGCATTCGACGCTGTGGGCGTGCCCCTGGCGATGCAGTGCCCGATAAACGTGCATGATTTCGTCCGAAATCCACGTCCCCTCCGGGCGGTCGGCGCAGGCGGCGATCACGTCGTCGAACGCGGTATCGACCCGGACCTCGAATTTTCCGCGGCGGATGGTCTGTCGCACGGAGCGCGGGACGTGAAAGGCGTCGAGGGGGAACACGCAGCGTGGATTCGGGCTGAACCAGTACAGCTCCCCCTCGTCGGCCATGGGGAAAATGCCGGCTCGGTAGGCGTCGAGTACGAGTTCCGGGGTCAGCGGCTCGCTCATGGGTCCGCCAGTGGGCAAAAAAACACTGGTAACATGTCGGGAGCGAATCTATCCTGTCGGGATGCAGAATGTCCAGTCGGAGCAGTCCGAAGTCGCCGCGACCGGTTGGAGGACGGGGACCGTGTTCGAGAGCTGGCTGGTCCGGTCGCGCGAGCAGGTGGAGGATGCCCTGGCGGCCCACCTCAAGGAAATTGAGGCCGGCCTCGGCACGCACTCGCGCCTCGCCGACGCCGTACTGTACTCCGTGAAAGCGGGCGGAAAGCGGCTGCGGCCGATATTGGTGCTGGAGGCGTGTCGGGCGTGCGGCGGACGGGCGGAGACGGCGCTGCCGGCCGCGCTGGCGGTGGAGTTGATCCACACGTTCTCGCTGATCCACGACGACCTGCCGGCGATGGACGACGACGACCTGCGGCGTGGGCAACCGACGAATCACAAGGTGTTTGGCGAGGGACTGGCGATTCTGGCGGGTGACTGGCTGGCGACGCACGCGTTGGGTCTGGTGGCGGGGGTCCGGATTGGGCCCGCGCGGATGCCACGACTTCTACAGGCACTCGTGGACGGGACCGAGCGCATGATCGCGGGCCAGGCCGCGGACATCGAAGGGGAAGGCCGGCCGGCGGACCGCGAGCTGGTCCGCTATATCCATCGACACAAGACGGCGGCGCTGCTCGAAACCTGCTGCCGGCTGGGAGCGATATGCGGGGGCGCGTCGGAGGAGCCGACGGAGGCCCTGGCGCGGTACGGGCAACACCTGGGGCTGGCGTTTCAGATTACGGACGATTTGTTGGACGCGACCGGCTCTGTGGAACAGACGGGCAAGCAGGTCCGGAAGGACGCCGCCGCCAGCAAGCAGACATATCCGGCGGCGTTCGGTCTGGACGAGAGCCGGGCACAGGCCGGCCGGGAGATAGAAGCGGCGTTGCAGGCGCTGGCGCCATTTGGAAGCCGGGCGGACCGCCTGCGCGAGTTGGCGCAGCACATGATTGAGCGCAGCGCCTAGGGCGCGCTCCGCTCGACGACTATACAAGGACAGAGATCAAAGCTCATGGCAGGCATCCTCGATTCGGTATCGTCGCCGGCGGACCTCCAGCGGCTGTCCGTCGCGGAGTTGGAGGCACTGGCGCAGGAGATTCGCGAGCGGATCATCACAGTAGTGAGCAACAATGGGGGGCACCTGGCGAGCAACCTGGGCGTTGTCGAGCTGACATTGGCGCTGCACCGGGTCTTTGACTTCCGCCGGGATCGGCTGCTGTGGGACGTCGGGCATCAGTGCTACGTGCACAAGCTGGTGACGGGGCGGAACGTGCACTTCGACGCATTGCGTCAGGCGGGTGGCCCCAGCGGTTTCCCCAACACGGCCGAAAGCGAGTTCGACCTGTTCAAGGTGGGGCACGCCGGGACGGCGATCGCGACGGCGGTCGGGCTGGCGCGGGGCGACACGGCGCTGGGCCGCGACCGGCGCGTGGTCGCGTTCGTGGGTGATGCAAGCATCGTGAACGGGGTGGCGTTCGAGGGTCTGAACCAGGCGGGGGTGCTCAAGCGACAATTCCTGGTGGTCCTGAACGACAACTCGATGGGCATCGCCAAGACGCAGGGAGCGCTGGCGAAATACCTGGCGCGGTTTCGGGTCAGCAGCCTCTACGAAGAGGTCAAGAGCCAGGTCACGAGCCTGCTGTCGAGGGTGCCGGTGGTGGGCAAGAGCGTGTACGACGCGCTCGAGCACATCAAGCAGGGGATCAAGGCGACGGTGTCGCCGCACCAGATTTTCGAGCAGATGGGCTTTCTGTACGTGGGGCCGGTGGACGGGCACGACCTGCGGCACCTGCTCGACCTGCTGAACCTGCTCAAGGACGTCTCGCAGCCGGTGTTGTTGCACGTGCACACGCAGAAGGGGCGCGGTTGTGCGTGGGCGTCGCTCGATCCGTGTGCTTACCACAGTCCGGGGCGGCTGCACGTCGACGGCGACAGCGTGACGGTCATCAAGAGTGAGCGCAAGAGCTGGACGACCGCGTTCGCCGACGCGGCGATCAAGCTCGCGCGCGAGGATTCGCGCGTGTATGCGCTGACGGCGGCCATGCCGGACGGGACGGGGCTCGCGAAGGTGCGTCAGGCGCTGCCGGACCGCAGCCTGGACTGCGGGATCGCGGAGAGCTGCACGGTGGACGTGGCGGCGGGGATGGCGAAGGCCGGGTTGCGGCCGCTCGTGTGCATCTACTCGACATTCCTGCAGCGCGCGTTCGACCAGGTGTTCCAGGAGGCGGCGTTGCAGGGGCTGCCGGTTGGGTTCTGCATCGACCGGGCCGGGCTGGTCGGCGGCGACGGCGCCGTGCATCACGGGTATCTCGATCTGGCCTATTTGCGCGGCTTGCCGGAAATCGTGCTCTTCGCGCCGGCCGACGAGCCGGAGCTGGAGCAGGCGCTGCGTTTCGGGCTGAAGCTCGACCGGCCGTGGGCCGTGCGGTATCCGCGAGACATGGTCCCGCTGCCGCTGGGCGACGCGCCGCCGTTCTATCTCGGGAAATGCCGGGTGATGCACGAGGGGCCGGACGCGACGCTGCTGGCGTACGGGGCGATGGTCGCGACGGCGCTGGAGGCAGCGCGGCGGCTCGAGGAAGAGGACATTTACGTATCGGTGGTCAACGCGCGTTTCGCCAAGCCGATCGACGCGGACATGGTGACGACGGCGGTGACGCACGGCGCACCGGTCGTGACCATCGAGGATCACGCCCTGATCGGCGGGTTTGGCAGTGCCGTGCTCGAGACCGCGAACCGGCTGGGTCTGCCCACCGACGCGATTATCCGCCTGGGGCTAGCGGACCGCTTCTATGAGCACGCCTCGCGGGGCGCACAGCTCGCCGAGGCCGGGCTCGACGCGGTCAGCATCGCCGCGACGGTGCGGCGGGCGGTGATGGCGCAGCAGAACGGCGAAGGGGCGGTGCGGCGGGCGCCGTCGGAGCGGTTGCCGCATGGGGGCGGTTCAGCTTGAGCGGGAATTCGGGTACGTAGGGGTGCACCGGCTTTTTACCGGCCGGGTGTGCGTGCCGCGCGCTCAACCTGCTCGAGTGCGGCGCGGCAGCGCGCGTCGTTCGGATCAACCACCAGGGCTCTCCGGAAATAGTCCGCCGCGTCGGCCGGCTGGCCCTGCGCCGCGCTGACTGCACCGAGGTCAAAGAGGGTCTTCAGGCTCCGCGGCTGGAGTTGCAGCGCGCGATTGAGGTACAGCCGCGAGTTGGGGAAGTCTCCCATCTGGGCGCAGACGCGGCCGAGTTCGCCGAGCGCCTCGAACGAGTAGGGCTCGGCCTTCAGGGCTTGGGCGAGCTCGGCCCGCGCCTCCGCCCATCGTCCCTGGCGCGCCAAGGAGCGACCATAAGCGAAGCGCAGGGCGGCATGGTCGGGGGCGGCGGCCAGCGCCCGGGCGTAGAGTTGGTGGGACTGCTCGACCTGGCCGAGTGCTTCGTGGACGTCGGCGAGCGCGGCCAGCAGGTCCGGGTCGGCGGGATGGCGCGCCACAGCTTCGGTGAGCAGCGCGCCGGCCGCGTCCATACGGCGCTGCTGGCACAGCACCGTGGCGATCCGCACGAGGAGCGGCGGGTCGTCGGGCCGCTGGGCGCGCGCCGCCTGGAATTCGGCCAGGGCCTCCGCGGAGCGTCCCAGGGCGAGCAGCGCGTCACCGAGCGTGATGCGCCGGTCGGCGTCCGCGGGCGCGAGCTTGAGCCCCGCGCGCCAGTTCTGCAACGCCGCTTCCGTTTGGCCCAGCGGATACTGGGCCGAGGCCAAGTTGAAGAACGCGCTGGAAGGATCCACGAGATCGAGGCCGGCCGCCTGGTTGATAGGGCCCAGCGCGATGCCGGCCGCCAACGCGGCGCCGACCGCGACGGTGGTCCAGCGGTGCGTGCGGACGTGCAGGGCCCGCGCGATGGCATAGGTGGCCAGCACCGCGCCGAGCGGCAGCGCCGGGGCGCGGTAGCGCGGGCTAAAGAAGAAGATCGCGACTACCAGCAGCGGGGCGGCGAAGAGCAGCCACTCCGGGGCGTGGACCACCGGACGCCGCAGCAGCAAAACCAACCCGACTAGCGCGGGGGCGAGCAGCCACGGCGTCGGCAGGGGGGCCAGTCGTAAGAAGCGGTTTTGCCCGGCGGCGATTTCCGACGCGGGCTGGTAGATGTCGCCGTAGTTTTGCGAAGAGAGGAAGAGGTACAGCTTACGGGCGATCAACGGCAGGATGCGCAGCGGCTGCGGTCGCCAGTATTGCAGCGCCTGGTCGCGGAAATAGCGGTCCACGGTCTGCCAGGTGGGCCGTTGGCCGGTGGCCGCGCGATAGACGCGGGCAGCGTCGTCGTGCATGACGCTGCGCAGGATGCTGACGCCGGGTACGGGGGTGTACACGCCCTGCGATCCCGGTTGGTTGCCCTGCAGCAAGGCGAGGCCGCTGGCCGAGCGGATGAGGAAGAAATCGCCGCTGGCGTGCCAGTTGTGGAGCGTGGCGGGTGTGATCGCCACCCCGGCTGCCACCACCAGTAACGCGGCACGGCCGGCGTCGCGCGTGCGGCGGGAAGACTGCCAGAACAGCCATACGGCGACGACGGGCACGAGCAGGAGCGCGGCCGCGTCGGCGAGGCACATCAGCCCGAGCAGCAGGCCGGCCGCGAGGCAGCGTGCGACGGTCGGCCGGGCTTGCAGCCAGACCAGGGCGGCCCACGTGAGCGCGACGAGGACCAGCTGGAGCGAGGTGGTGAGAATGCGGAGCGAGAAGGAGGCCGGCTCCTGGAGCAGCAGGAACAGCCCGGCGGCCAGCAAGCCCACACCGGCGCCGAAGCGTCGGCGACAAACGCACGCCAGCAGGAACGCGGTCGCGAGGCGGGCCAGCATCTGGAGCACGTAGGTCGTCGTCAGCGTGCCGCCCAGCGCCCGGACCAGACCTAGAAGGTATGGATAGAGCGGGGCCGAGAAGAACGGCGTGTGCTGGAGGAGTTGGCCAGAGGCGATTCGGCCGGCCCAATCCCAGTAGGTCTCGGCGTCGTTGAGCGGCGCGCGCGCGAGGGGGCTGTGGAGCACGTAATCGCCCAGGATGAGCCCGTGCGCCAGCAGGCCGGCCAAGAGGATCAACGACAGGCCGAGGGCGAAGTGTCGCGCGTGCCAACTGGGTGGCGGCACGGCGGCCGCGGGAGCGCGTGGCGGCGGCTGGCACACGGTTTTGGGATCCGGCGCGCCGGCCGCGGGTTGCTGCTGGTCTGTCCGCACTGCGCGCATCGCCCCATTGTATCGGCACGCAGGAAACTCTCTATCGCGGTTGGAGCCGCTGCGATGGGGCCGCGGGCGGCGTCGGAGCGGTCGCCGCACGGCGGCGGTTCAGCCTGAGTTATCGGGAGGCTCCACGGCGTGTGCCCCGTCTTTCGCACGACAGAGGGCGAGGGGTAGCACTCGGCTTCGGGAGCTTGGATCCCCTATCAACACGTGGGTGTTTCGACCATCCCCCAGCCCCTCCATGTGAGGGAGGGGGGTTGTGTGTCCGGCGCTTGCTGTATCGCATCATTGGCGTGATTGCCGGTGCTCGCGAGAATCACAACTGCGGGGTTCGTAGTGGCAGGCCGGGCCGAGCTGGCGAGGCCCGGCGTGGCCCGCTCTCGGGCGGGGCGGCAACGGGGTATACTCCGGTGGAACGGCCTGACGCGGGTGCGACGTGGACTGGCGGGTTCTTTCGTCGGGCGCATCGCCGCAGTGAAGCCCGGCAGGCGCGAAGTTGAGGAAGGACGGCATGTCGACCGCCCCGGCACAGGATGTTCCAACGGGACGCTCGCCGGACGAGGGTTCGGCGGGGCACGAATGGCGGCGCGGGCGTTTTCCGAGCCTGATGCGGCGGCGGATCGAGGAGGTGCTGCTCGTCTCCAGCCCGTACGACGCGTTCATCCTCGAGGAGGACGGGCTGCTGACCGAGAAGATCTCCGCCGAGTACCTGGATCTCGGGCTCACGCACGCACCGAACGTGACGCGCGTGTCCACGGGCGAGGAGGCGCTGGAGGCGATCCGCAGCGGGCCGTTCGACCTGGTCATCACGCTCCTACGGCTGGGGGACATGGACGCGGCCCGCTTCACGCAGGCGGTGCGGCAGCTCAAGCCTGAGTTGCCGCTGGTGCTGCTGGTGGCCAACGAGTGGGAGCTGGCGCGGCTGACGAAGCAGCAGCGGGCGCTGAACGTGGACAGCATCTACGTTTGGCACAGCGACACGAAGCTGTTCCTCGCGATCGTGAAGGCGTTCGAGGACCGCGTGAACGCCGAGCACGACACGCGTTCGGGCGATGTGGGGGTGATCATCGTGGTCGAGGACTCGGTGCGGTTCCGCTCGTCGCTGTTGCCGATCATCTACAGCCAGCTCGTGAAGCAGACGCGGGCGGTGATGGCGGACGGGCTGAACCACATGGACAAGCTGCTCCGGCAGACCGCCCGGCCGAAAGTGCTGCTGGCGGAGACGTACGAGCAGGGTCTGGAGCTGTATCGCCGGTATAAGAAATACTTGCTGGGGGTGATCTCGGACGTTTCGTATCCGCACGGGGGCGTGCAGGACCCGCAGGCCGGGCTGGCGTTCCTGCGGGAGATTCGGCGCGAGCTGCCGGACCTGCCGGCCCTGCTGCAATCGTCGGACGCGTCCAACGCGCGGGTCGCGGAGCAGCTCGGCGTAAACTTCCTGCACAAGCGCTCGGCCACGCTGCTGGAGGACGTGCGCAACTTCATGCTGGAGCACTTCGGCTTCGGGGACTTCGTGTTCCGGATGCCGGACGGGCGGGAGGTGGCGCGAGCGGGCGATTTGCGGTCGATGGCGCGCGTGTTGCGCGAGGTCCCAATCGAGTCGATCGAATACCACGCGCGGCACCACCACTTTTCGACGTGGCTGCGGGCACGGACGGAGTTTGCGCTCGCGCGGCGGATGCGGCCCCGCCGGGTCTCGGAATTCCGCGACCTGGAGGCGATCCGGCGTTACCTGATCCGGGGCATCAACGAGACGTTGCGGCAGAACCGGCGGGGGGTGGTGGAGGATTTCTCGCGGGAGCGTTTCGACGCCGGGTGCGGGTTTGCGCGGATCGGCGGCGGGTCGCTGGGGGGCAAGGCGCGGGGGCTGGCGTTTGCGGACGCGCTGTTGGCGCGGGCCAATTTGGACCGGGAGTTTCCCGGGATTCAGGTGCACGTGCCGCGGTCGGTGGTGATCGGGACGGACGCATTCGACGAGTTCCTGGATGCCAACCACATCAACCTGAGCGTGCTGCTGGCCGGCGACGACCGGGAGATCGCGCGAACGTTCCTGACGGCGACGCTGCCGGACGACGTGGTCCGGAACCTGCGGGCCTATCTCGACACGGTGCGCGATCCGGTCGCGGTGCGGTCGTCGAGCCTGCTGGAGGACTCGCCGTTCCACCCGTTCGCCGGCGTGTACGCGACGCACATGCTGCCGAACAACGATCGCGATGACCGAGTGCGACTGGGGCAACTGAGCGACGCGATCAAGCTCGTGTACGCGTCCACGTATTTCAGCGCGACGCGGCGTTACCTCGACGCCACGCCACATCGGATCGACGAAGAGAAGATGGCGGTCATCTTGCAGCCGGTGGTCGGGGCGCGGCAGGGAGACTACCACTATCCGAGCTTTTCGGGCGTGGCGCGGTCGTACAACTACTACCCGTTCGGCGCGATGCGGCCGGAGGACGGCGTGGCGGGCGTGGCGCTGGGGCTGGGGAAGACGGTGGTGGACGGCGGGCAGGCGCTGCGGTTCTGTCCGGCGTACCCGCAGGTCCTGCCGCAGCTCGGCGAGCCGGACGATTTCATCAACAACTCGCAGCGTACGTTCTACGCAGTCGATTTGCGCGGCGGGGCCGAGGCCCTGGACATCGCGCACGACAGTTGCGTGGTTCGGCTGGAGCTGGAGGAGGCGGAACGTCACGGCACGCTCGAGTTCGTGGGCTCCGTCTGGTCGGAGCAGGACGAGGCGTTCTATGACGGGATCCAGCGGCCGGGGCTGCGGGTGGTCACGTTCGCCCACATCCTGAAGTCGGATGCGTTTCCGCTGGCGGCGCTGCTGCGGCGCCTGCTGGTGCTGGGCCGCACGGGGATGAACAGCCCCGTGGAGATCGAGTTCGCCGTCAACATGCAGGCCAGTCCACAGGAGCTGGCGGTGCTGCAGATTCGGCCGTGCGGTGCATGCGGAGAAGCCGAGACCGTCGAGCTGGACGATTTGGCCCGCGAAGACCTCGTTTGCGAGAGCGCGCATGCGCTGGGGCATGGCGTCATCGCCGGCCTGGGGGACGTGGTGTACGTCAAGCCGGAGCGGTTTGACCCGGCCCACACGCCGACGATGGCGACGGAGATCGGGGAGCTGAACGACGCGCTGCTCGCGGAGAACCGGCCCTACCTGCTGATCGGCCCCGGGCGGTGGGGTTCGACGCACAGTTGGCTGGGGATTCCGGTGCATTGGGCACAGATCTGCGGGGCGCGCGTGATCGTGGAGACGACGCTGGAGGACTTCGTCGTCGAGCCGTCGCAGGGCAGCCATTTCTTCCAGAACCTGACCTCGTTCGGCATCGCGTACCTGGCGGTGAACCCGTTCTCGAACGCGGGCTTCGTCGATTGGCGCTGGCTGGACGCGCAGCCCGCCGAGCACGAGACGACGTTTCTCCGGCACGTCCGGCTGGCGCACCCGCTGGAAGTGCGGCTCGACGGGCAGGTGTCGCGGGCCGCGGTGCTCAAGCGGAGTTCCCGGCCGGCCGACGGGTGACACACGCGGGTCGGGGCCGGCGGCGAGCGATTCCTGAGCTACGGAGCCGAAGTCGGCTGTGGCTGGGTGGTCGCGGGCGGCGTGGCCGGGGTGGTCGGTCCGGCGAAATCGATGATGCGGACGCGCCACTGGCCGTCATCGCCCTGGAGGCAGGACACACGGATGACGGCCTGGTCGTGGGGCCCGCGGGCGGGCACGCGCACCGATTGTCGCTTGGGGCTGGCTTCCGGTTCGAGCTGCATCCGGTCGAAATCGAACGTGGTGTAGTAGGCGATGATGGCCGCCCAGTTCTCGACGCACGTGCGCAGCAAGCGAGCCTCGTCCTTGACCGGCTGACCGAGGGCGTGCACTTCCCGGGCGACGATCGCATCGCGTGCCGCAACATTGAGCTCCACTTGCGCGAGCCGCTCGGTCGCCGTGGCCTTGTCGTGGCGTGCCAGCGCATCGAGGTGCGCGCGGAGCAGTTGCAGCAGGCTGCGTGCGGCGTCCTGCGGGGTGTCGAGCGTGACGGAGGGGGCGGTTGTGGCGGGCGCGGTCGGCGTTTCCGGCCGGCGACATCCGCCGGCGACGATGCCGCCTGCCGCCAGACCCAGCGACAACGCGACGGCGACGTTTCGAGTGCAGCAGCGCGTCATGCGGTTATCCCAACGCCCCCGGTTCGAGCTTGGCGAAGAGGATGACCGGTTCACCCAGACGGTGCCCGGCCGGCAGCGGGGGCACTTCCTGCCAGCGAATCGGACTGTCGGGAACACCCAACATGCGGAGCAGCCGGCACGCCGCACCCGGCATGAACGGCCAAGTCATGATGGCGAGCATGTGGATGGCGTGGATGCAGGTGGCGATGGCGGCGGCACAATCGGGCAGGTTGTCCTTCCGCGAGCTCCACGGGGCGCGGAGGCTGAAATACTCGTTGCAGAGGCGGGCATAGGCCATCAGCTCTTCCAGGCCGGCCCGAAAGCGATGCTCGTCGAGGCACGCGCCGACCTTCTGGAGCGTGTGGGCGGCCTGCGCGACGTGGGCGCGGTCGGCCGCGGTTTGCGCGGCCGTGTCCGGGACCTTGCCGTCGAAGTAGCGGGCGGCGAAGGTCAACGACCGGTTGACGAAGTTGCCGAGCGCGGCGACGAGCTCGGAGTTGTTCCGGGTGACGAAATCCTCCGGGTCGAACGCGGTCCGCGCGGACTCGGGGGCCTGCGAGGTGAGGTAGTAGCGCAGCGCGTCGGGGTCGAGGCCCTTCTTGGCGTACTCCTCTATCCATACGGGGGCGTCCGGCGAGGAGGTGCTCTTGCTGATCTTCTGCAGCTCGCCGCCAATCTTCTGGTTGAGGAAGTTGTTGGCGACGACGGCGGCGGGCAACTGGTGTCGGCCCTCGGCCATGAGCATGGCCGGCCAGGTCAGGGCGTGGAAGACGGTGTTGTCTTCGCCGATGAAGTGGACGATCGCGGTATCCGGATCGGACCACCATTTTTCGTAGGAGCGCCAGTCGCCTTCGTGGGCGGCGCACCAGGCGGCGGTGAAGGACATGTAGCCGATGGGGGCGTCGAACCAGACGTAAAGGACTTTGCCACGGGCGTCGGGGTCGTCGAGCGGGACCGGAATGCCCCAGGTGATGTCCCGGGTCATGGAGCGCTCCGGCAGCCCTTGCTTGATCTGCCCGAGCGCGAAGTTGAGCACGTGCGACCGCCAGTGCCCCTGCTTGGATTCGAGCCAGGCTTGCAGGGGGCGCTCGAAGTCGCTCAGCCGCAGGTACCAGTGCGTCGTCTCGCGCACCTCGGTGGGCTGGCCGGTGATTACGCTGATCGGGTTTTTCAGCAGCAGCGGCTCGATCATCTGGCCGCAGGCTTCGCACTGGTCGCCGGTCGCGCGGTCGAAGCCGCAGTGGTGACAGGTGCCGCGCACGAACCGGTCGGGCAGGAACCGCGCCGCCTGCGGGTCGTAGAGCTGCTTGGTGCGCCGCTTCGTGAAGCAGCCCTTGTCGTAGATGCGCTTGAAGAAGTCCTGGCTGAATTGCTCGTGCAGCGCGACGAAGTCCGGGTGGTGCGTGCCGCCATAAACGTCAAACGCGATCCCCAGCGCCGCAAAATCCGCGGCCTGGCGGTCGTGATAGCGGCGGGCGATCTGCTCCGGCGTGCTGCTTTCCTGCAACGCCGAAATTTCGATGGCGACGCCGTTGTCATCGCTGCCGCAGATGAAGCGTACGTCGTGGCCGCAGGCCCGCAGGTAGCGCACGTAGGTGTCGGCGGGGAGGTAGGCGCCGGCGATGTGCCCGACGTGCAGGCGGTTATTCGAGTACGGGAGGGCGGCGGTGACCAGGTAGCGACGGGCCATTTGTGGATCGACTCCAGCTCAGTCCGATTCTGGTCGGGATGCTACGCGGCCACTATGCGGGCCGCAACGCGGGCGCAGAAAAAGAGCCGTCGATCCGCTGAGTCGCCTCAGCCAATCGACGGCTACGCTCATACTACTTGCTGTGCTTAGTCGGCGCTGAGCTTAGTTGTTGCCCTTGAAGGCCTTCCACAGCAGCCAGCCAGCGATGCCGAACGTGATCAACGGGGACAGCAAGAACATAATGATAAGCCACATGGTCACACTCCCAATCTTGCAACCACTCGCTTTGACTCCGCCGCGCGGAGTTCCACTCACTAACAAGTAGCAGAAGTTAAGCAGCGGGCCGCCAGAAATCAAGGGGGCTGCGAGCAAGTTTTTTTGTCGGTCGCCCTCCGCCTGTGGCATCGCCCGATCGGCCCATCAGGGCACCTGGACCAACACGCAGCGGGGGCGCTCCGAGCTGGAGCGCAAGTCCTGCGGGGGCGCCGGCGGCTCCAGCATCTGACACGGGCGCCGCTGATCCCGGGCCGCGGCGCGGAGTGTGTCTTCGAGCCGGCGCTGGGTCGTACCGCGGTGATTGACCGTCAGCAGGAGGTGGCCGTGAGGAGCCAGAAGCGGCAGCGCCGCCTGCACCAGCCGCCCGAGATCCCGCGTCACCAGGAATACGCGCCGTGGGCGCTCGAGCCGGGCGAACGTGGGCGGATCCAGAACGACGAGGTCGAACTGGCGGGCCTGCCGCGCTGCGCGGCGGAAGTAATCGAAAACGTCGCAGCAGTAGAAGCGGTGGGCCTCGAGCGCCACGCGGTTGGCGGCGAGGTTGCGTTTGCCCCACTCCAGGTACTTTCTTGACACGTCCACGCTGACCGTCTGGGCGGCGCCGCCCAGGGCGGCCGTCACCGTGAATGCGCAGGTGTAGGCGAACGCGTTCAGCACGCGGCGGCCGGTCGCCAGCTCGCGGACGCGGGCGCGCTGCGTGCGGTGGTCAAGGTATAGGCCGGTGGCATAGCCGTCGTAGGGGTGGACCAGGAACGTGGCGCCGGCTTCGCGGACGGCGAACTCGGGCTCGACCGGCGTGCCGATCCAGGGTTGCGGGTCGCGGTGGAGGCTTTCGAGCGACTGGCCAGGGGTCGTTCGATCCCTTGGGAACATCTTGCGGTACACAGCGCGGGCGCCGACTTGCTGGGCGGCCCGCGTACACAGCTCGCGTGCAAGCTCCTCCCCCGCCGCCAGCCGCCCCTCGTGGAACTGGGCGATGAGGACGTCGCCGAGCCGTTCGAGCACGAGACCGTCCAAGCCGTCGCCGGCGGCGTCCACCAGGCGCGCGACGTTGGTGTGCGGATCGTCGATGAGCGTTCGCCGGTGGGCGAGGGCGGCGTCAAGGCGACGGGTCAGCTCGGTCAGCTCCCGCGGCGGCCGCGGCTCACTCGTTGGCGACACGGAGCACGTGGTAGTGCTTTTTCCCTTTGCGGAGGAGGATGAACCCGCCGGCCAGCACATCCGCCTGGGACAGCACGTAGTTGGAGTCGCGAATGGGCACGTTGTTCACGGAGATCGACCCGTTCGGCAGGTCCTTGCGGGCCTGGCCGCGGGACGGGTACAGGCCCGCGTCGGCGACGCACGCGATCAACCCCGCGTCGGGTGTCCCCAGCACCGCTCGCGGCAGCTTGCTCGTCGGGGCCCCGAGGAACGCTTCTCGCAACTCCTGCTCGGAGAGCTGGCGGAAGTCGGCATCCTTGCTGAAGAGCATTCCGGTCGCGCGCTGCGCGCGCAGCAGCGCTTCCGGGCCGTGGACGAGCCGCGTGACCTCCTCGGCCAGCACGCGCTGGGCGGTCCGCTTCTGTGGGGCGTCAACCACCTCCCGTGCCAGCTCCGCGATCTGCCCGAGGGACAAGAACGTGAACGTGTTTAAGTGCTGGACCACGTCACGGTCGCCGGTATTCAGCCAGAACTGGTAGAACTGGTAGGGGCTGGTCCGCTCGGGATCGAGCCAGAGGTTGCCCGCCTCGGTCTTGCCGAATTTCGTGCCGTCGGCCTGCACGATCAGGGGGGTCGTCAGGGCGTAGGCTTCCACGCCGCGCAGCCGGCGGATGAGGTCGGCGCCCGAGACGATGTTGCCCCACTGGTCGCTGCCGCCCATCTGGAGCGTGCAGCCGTGGCGGTCGTACAGCGCGAGGAAGTCGTAGGCTTGCAGCAGGACGTAGGTGAACTCGGTGTAGGAGAGGCCTTGCTCGCGGGTTTCCAGGCGCATGCGCACCGAGTCGCGCACGATCATCTGGTTGACGGAGAAATGCTTGCCGATGTCGCGCAGGAACTCCACCAGGTTCAGCTTGCAGAGCCACTCGGCGTTGTTCGGCAGCAGCGCCCCGTTTGGCCCGCTCGTGTCGAGAAAGTGCTCGATCTGCTTGCGGATGCCCGCGAGGTTCCGCTCAGCTTGGTCGGTTGCCAGCAGGGCCCGCTCGTCCGTCTTCCCGCTCGGGTCGCCGATCAGGCCCGTGCCGCCGCCGAGCAGGCCGATCGGCCGGTGCCCCGCCCGCTGAAACCGCATCAATTGCACGAGCTGCGCGAGGTTGCCGACGCCGAGGCTGTCGGAGGAGGGATCGAAGCCGATGTACCCGACGATGCGGCCCGCGCGCAGCGCGTCGCCGAGCGTCGGCGCGGAGACCTGATGAATCAGCTTGCGCTCTTCCAGATCCTTGAGGAAGTCCGAGTTCATAGTCGCGCGATTCTACCTGTTTCCGCCGGCCCGTGGAAAGCCGTTATTGGGCCGCCGGGCAGAACTTCAGGGGTGTTAGCGTCTGGTCGATGACAACTACAGCCCGCCTGAAACCGGAGTGGTTTGCGTCATGACCCTGGACCTGGATGAGTTGGTGCACGGCTGGGATTGTCCGCCGGGAGAGCTGCAGGCCCGCGTCGCGGTGGGGCGCGACGGGCAGGAACTGCTCCAGGTGCGCGTCGATCTGGGGCTGATGCAGATGTTTCCGGCCGGTCGCCCGGACGGGCAGCGTTATCACGGCCTGGCGAGCACGCAGGAGTACGTGGCGCACGAGCTGCGGGTGGGCGGACAGGCGCTGGCGGCCGCGGACTGGCAGGAATTGCACCGCGAGCTGCTGCAGCTCAATTATCGGCGGCTGGCGTGCGCGCACCTGGCGGAGGAAGCGTTTCACGCAGACGACGCCGCCGGCGCGCGGCGCTGGTTGGCGCAGGCCCTGGCGGACATCGACGCCTGCCTGGCGCACGTGCAGTTGCTGGCGCGGCACGACGCAGATGCCCACGGCTGCTCGCCGCTACGGCCCACGCTGGTTTTCGACCGGGCGCGGCTGTCGGCGCAGCTGCGCATCGTGGAGGAGCGGTTCGAGGAAGCGATCGAGGAGGCCGAGACGGGCGCCGGTGCGCTCGAGTCGCTTCTGACGGAGTTGGGGTTCGATCAGGAGCTGCGCGACGAGGATCCAGGGGTTCGCTACCTGCGCGATCTGGGCCGGAAGCTGCGGCTGGAATATGGCGTGGCGCAGACGCTGCGCGAGCGGCTCGACGAAGCGATCGAGAAAGAGGATTTCGAGGGGGCGAGCGAGATCCGCGACGAAATGCGCCGACGGGCTACAGGCCGCGGCGACGAGGCGAAAGCGTAGCGTTTGCGAATGCAAGAGCGCCGACCCCACCGGCGCAGAACATAGCGGCCGGTCCCGGCGTGCCGGGACCGGCCGCTACGTCCATGGGGGTTTGGTTCGTAGCGGCCCGCGCGGCGTCCTGCGGTTTAGGACACCATGGCCTTGAGGTTCTTGAGCGGGCGGACCTTGACGACCTTGCGCGCCGGCTTGGCCTTGATCATGATTTCCTGTCCGGTAAAGGGGTTGATGCCCTTGCGTGCCTTGGTCGCCGGCTTCCTGACGACGGTGATCTTCATGAGGCCGGGGACCGTGAAGATGCCGGGGCCGCGCAGGTCTTTCTTGATCAGGTCGGCCAGGGCGTCGAACACGCCGCCGATCTGCTTGCGGGCGAGGCCGACGGTGGTCGCCAGCGTCCCAAACACCTCTGACTTCGTGCGTGCCTTACTCTTGTTCGCTTTGGCCATTCCAGTTCGACCTCCCCGGGCCTGCGCGAGGCGACTGCCCGTCGCGGCCCGAATACGAGACCCGCTGTCAGCATCGCGGACGAAGTCCGCGGCGCAAACTTTCCAACGGTGAAAAGCTCCATCCACGACTGCAAACGACCGCGCTTGCCGCTGACCGCGTAGTGAGTTTTTCCCACGCAAACCGCGTTTCGTCAAGAGGGTGCGGGCCGAATGCGCGCAAAAAAAGCGGAAAATCCCGGGAAATCCGGCGGGGCGGCCCGTTTCCCCGGGGGCGCCCGGCCAGTTCAGCGGCCGGCGGGCGTCTCGCCGTCCCCGTTGATCACGTCGATGCAGCGGCGGAGCAGGCCGAGGCTCTTGCGGTCAAAACGCAGCTTGAGCCGGGGCAGGGCGGGAAATTCGCCGTTCTCGGCCGGCAGGATGTCGATCTGCTCGATCTGCCCGGCAGCGAGGATGGCGGCGAACTCCGTGTTGATGCGGGCGAGCGTGGCCTCCGAGATTCGACGGTGCAGGCGGAGGATGAGCTCGTCGCCGACGTAGCGCATGGAGTGGTACACGCGGTAGAACCGGAGGACCTCGCGCGCGGCGACGTCGGCGTCGTCCGTGATCTTGAACAGGTGCATGTCCTCGTTGTTGATCATGCCGTTCCGCAACAGTTCGGCGGCGACATAGGCCCGCCATTGGAGCCAATAGGTTCCCCCGGGCTGCTCGACCATCACGATCGGGACCAGGGGGGCCTTGCCGGTCTGGATGAGGGTGACGGCCTCGAAGCCCTCGTCCAGCGTCCCGAACCCGCCCGGGAACAGGGCGACGGCGGCGGCCTCCTTCATGAACACGAGCTTGCGCGTGAAGAAGTACTTGAAACTAACGAGCTTAGCGTCGTCGGCAATGATCGGGTTGGTCTTCTGCTCGAACGGTAGGCGGATGGCCACTCCGAAGCTCGCTTCGCGGCCCGCCCCGCCGTGTCCGGCCTTCATAATCCCGTCGCCGGCACCAGTGATGACCATCCACCCGCTCTCACGCATTCTGCGGGCGAAGAGGACGGCCTGCTGATAGTCCGGGTGCGTTTCGGGGGTCCGGCTGGATCCGAAAATGCTGATCTTGGGGATCTCGTGGTAGGGGACGAAGACCTTGATCGCGTAGCGCAGCTCGGCCAAGGCCCGGTTAAGCAGCTTTACGTCGCCGCGGTTGGTCTCGTCCCGCGCCAGCCGGCACAGGGTGACGAGCATCTCTTCCAGCAGGTCCTGGTTGGCCCCCTGGAAGAAACGCTGGCCAAAACGCTTGATCTCTTCGGTTCGTTCGCGACGCCGTTCGGCGTCGGTCTGTTCGCTTGGCAAAGTGGCCAATGGTGCTCTCGTCTCCGGCCCGTTGGTAGTAAGCGTCCGAAACGTGCGCGCCGGTCCCGTCCCGGGCCGTGGAACGGAAGCCGGCCCTAGCGGCACTTCGGCGGTGGCACGATGCCGACCGCCGCGGCAACACTTGTCGGGCCGCAGCGGCCCGAAGCAATACAGTATATCATACTAGGACGCGGATGCGAAATCACGCACGGGCGGATTGACCACCGGGGACGGCGGTCCTAGCATAACGACCTTGTGAACAGACAGTTGGGACGCGACACGCATACGGGCGCGGTTTTCGATGAGTAGCGATTGGTTAGCGCGGTTTGCGATCGGCGCCTACCTGACGGTGCTGACGCTGATCTGCATCTACGGGGCACACCGGTATTTCCTGGTGCTGCTGTACTACCGGGTGCGCGGACGCGTGCCCCAACCCCGGGCCCGGTTCGACGACCCCCCGCCCGTGACCGTGCAACTGCCGATGTACAACGAGCAGTTCGTGGCCCGACGGATCATCGAGCGGACCTGCCAGATCGACTACCCCCGGGAGCGGCTGCAAATCCAGGTGCTGGACGACTCGACGGACGATACGCGGGAAATCGCCCAGGAAACCGTCGCGCGGATGCGGGCCCAGGGGCACAACATCGTCTACGTGCACCGCGACAACCGCACCGGGTACAAGGCCGGGGCCCTGGAACACGGCACGCAGACAGCCACGGGCGATTTTATCGCGATCTTCGATGCGGACTTCCTGCCGCCGCTGAGCATCCTGCGGGACACGATCGACCACTTCACGGACCCGCGGGTCGGCATGGTGCAATCACGGTGGGAGCACCTCAACCGCGATCTTTCGCTGCTGACTCAGGCCCAGGCGATCCTGCTCGACGGGCATTTCGTGATCGAGCACACCGCCCGCAACCGCAGCGGCCGCTTCATGAGCTTCAACGGGACCGCCGGGATCTGGCGGAAATCCGCGATCACGGACGCCGGGGGCTGGCAGCACGACACGCTGACCGAAGACCTCGATCTTTCGTACCGGGCCCAGCTCCGCGGCTGGAAGTTCGTGTTTCTGCCGAACCTGACCTCGCCGGCCGAGCTGCCGCCGGAGATGAGCGCGTTCAAGGCGCAGCAGCACCGCTGGACGAAGGGCGGGGCGCAGACGTGCCTGAAGCTGCTGCCGCGGGTGCTGCGGAGTGACGCCGATTGGTGGGTCAAGCTGGAGGCGTTTTTCCACCTGACGAGCGGCGCGGTCTATGTGCTCGTGGTGATTCTGAGCGTGTTGGTGGGGCCGGCGTTGCTGGCCAAGCTGACGCTCAAGCAGCCTCAATCGCCCTGGGTTCTGTGGTTCGAGCTGGTGCTGTTCGTGATCGGTTTCGGCTCGACTATTGCATTCTACATCGTCAGCCAGCAGCAGTTGCGGCGGGGGTGGTGGTACGGGTTGCGGCATGTACCGACGCTCATGGCGGTTGGCATCGGGATTGCGTTCAACAACGCGGTTGCCGCCCTGGACGGCTTCTTCGGGAAGACCGGCGAGTTTGTGCGCACGCCGAAGTTCGGCGACACGGTGCAGACGACGCACGATTGGCGCCGGCGGCTGGGCGGGTTCCAACTCAAGAAGAACTGGCAGATGTGGGTCGAGCTGGGGATGGCGGTGTACCTGACGGCGTGTGCGGCGTCGCTGCTGTTCTTCGACCGCTGGTTCGAGCGGGTGTCGATGGCTCTGCCATTCCTGGCCATCTTCATCGTCGGCTACTTCTACGTCGCGTTCCAGACCTTCTACACGCGGTGGCTGTCGCGGCGCCGCTCTTCCGACCCGCAGCCGGCATAGTGCTTTGGCGGGGTGTGAGGGGTCAGGGCAACCGCATTCTCGGCA
>PMMM01000220.1:15499-15788 GCA_003162245.1 Phycisphaerales bacterium | reverse complement strand
CCGTCGCCCGGCACCGGCTGGTCGAGAATCGCCTCCGGCGTCGGCGTCGGCAACTGGACGGCCACCTGTGCCGCCGCCGTCGTCAATTTGATGAAATCCGCGGTGCCCGCCACCGGCTCGGTCTCGCACAAGACCTCGACCAGTGCTGCGCGCCCCGTCGCGGAGTCGAGATGGCACGCCACACGCCCCTCGCCCGTGTCGCGCCCGGCGCGCTTGGTGAGCTGCGACATGCCTTTCTTGCGGAGCAACTCGATCGCCCGCGTCATGTCGCCCTCGGCTTCCTCGAGCG
>PMMM01000220.1:0-15440 GCA_003162245.1 Phycisphaerales bacterium | reverse complement strand
CACGCCGATTCACTCGTGCGGCCGTGCACGATTCGGCCCCGCCAACTCGCCGGCCGCGGCGCGGGACTAAACGCCCGCCGGCGGAACGGCTTCAGGCGGCAACACACCGGGGGCACCCACCGGCTCGACCGCCGGCGCCTCGGGTATGGCCTCGCTGCGAAGCCCGGCAGCCGGCGCCTCCGCAGGACCGGCGCCCGCGCCCACGCGCCGCCGCGGGCGACGCTGGAAGCCGCCGCTGGCCGGCCCCTCGCGCGGCTCCGCGGCGGGCTCAACCGGTTCCGGCCGGCCCTTGCGGCCCTCTTCCGCTGCGTCGGCCAGCTCGCGCAGGATCAGGTCAATCCCCCGCATCGCGTCGTCGTTCCCGGGGATCGCAATGTCAACGAGCGCCGGGTCGCTGTCGGTGTCGANNAGTGCGCCTCCCGCAGCGCGTTCACCTCTTTGCGCACGTCAATCACGATCATCGCGCCAGGCAGACGGTTCATCCGGCGGACGCCTTCGAGGTTGCGGCGGATTTTCCGCAACTCGCGCGTCAGCGTCGATTTCATCTTCTTGGAATAGCCCGTTTCCCACTGCGGGCTGGCGACGAGGGTTTCCAGCTCTTCGAGCCGTTGCAGCCGCGAGCGGATCGTGCGGAAGTTCGTCAGCGTTCCGCCCAGCCAGCGCTCCGAGACGTAGTGCATCTGGCAACGCTCGGCGTGGCGTTGCACCATCTCGCGGGCCTGCCGTTTGGTGCCCACGAAGAGCACGTCGCCGCCGTTCGACACCAACCGCCCGATGAACTTCCGGGCGCGGAGGATGCCGCGCAGCGTTTCGCGGATGTCGATGATGTGGATCGCGTTGCGCTTGCCGTAGATATACGGCGCCATTTTGGGATTCCACCGGCTGCAGCGGTGACCGAAGTGAATGCCTGCGTCGAGCAACTCACGGACCAGCGGAGAAGGCAAACCGCACCTCCGCTCTCCTGCGAGAGCGTACAGCCCCTCGGGCGACCCCGGGGCTTCTCGGTTCAAGGTATCCAGCGCCTCCACCACGGAGCGCGCCTGGCTGCGGGCGCCCATCCCGCAGACCCGTTATCATAAACCCGCCCCGACATTCACGTCAAGGACCGCTTTTCTCACCCCAGCGCCTCCACCACTTCCTCACTGGGCGCGAATCCCCGCCGCAACGTGTTCTCCGTCACCGTCCGCGCCTCGCAATACTGGATCAGATAGTCCGGCCCGCCCGCCTTCGTGCCCACACCCGACATCTTGAACCCGCCGTACGGCTGCAAGTCCACCCGCGACCCCGTGATCGCCCGGTTGATGTACAGGTTGCCGCATTCGCACTCGGCCCGCGCTCGTTCGAGATTCGCCGGGCTGCGCGAAAACACGCCGCCCGTCAGCGCGTACGCGGTCCCGTTGAAAACCCGGATCGCCTCCGCAAAGTCGCGCACCCGAATCACGCTCAGCACCGGCCCGAAGATCTCCTCCTGTGCGATGCGCGCCCCCGGCGGCACGTCGTCAAAGATGTGCGGGCCGACATAGTACCCGCCCGTCTCCTGCACCAGCTTGCCCGTATCGACCGCCAGCACGCAGCGCGCCTCCTGCTTGCCGATCTCGATGTACGCGCAAATCGAATCGTATGCCGCCTGGTCGATCACCGGCGGAATAGCCGTCGTCGCCTCGTCCGCCGGGCCCACGCCCTTCGACCGCGCTGCCTCGACTAGCCGTTCGACGAGCCGGTCGTGCACGCCGTCGAGCGCGATCACGCGCGACGCCGCCGAGCACTTCTGCCCCGCGTAGCCCAGCGCGCTGGCGCTGATGCCCTTGATCGCCTCGTCCAGGTCGGCATCAGAGTCCACGATGATCGCGTTTTTCCCGCCCATTTCCGCGATCACCTTCTTGAGCGCCGGACGCATCATCGGGTTCTCCGCCGCCAGCCGATTGATGCGGCCGCCCACGTCCCGCGAGCCGGTGAACGCGATCACGGCGACCTGCGGATGCTTGACCAACGCCTCGCCGACGAGCGCCCCCGGGCCCGGCAGATAGTTCACCACGCCGGCCGGCAGGCCCGCGGCCGCGCAAATCCCCATGAACTTCGCGGCTGTCGCCGACGCGGCGCTGGCCGGCTTCATCACCACCGTGTTCCCCGTCACTACGGCCGCCGTCGTCATGTTCGCCAGCAGGCACAGCGGGAAGTTCCACGGGCTGATCACCGCGACCACGCCGCGCGGCGTATAGAAGTATTCGTTCGTCTCCCCCTCGATGTCCCGCCGGCGCCGGTGCGCGCTGATCCGCACCATTTCCTGCGCGTAGTAGCGGCAGTAGTCGACAGCCTCCGACACGTCCGCATCCGCCTCGCGCCACGTCTTGCCGCACTCGAGCGCCAGCAACGCGGACAGCTCGAAGCGCCGCCGCTCGAGCAGCTCGCCAATTCGCGCCACGCGCGCTGCCCGTTGGGCCGCCGGCACCTGCCGCCAGGTCCGCAGCGCCGTCGCGGCGGCCTCGACCGCCCGCCGCACGCTGTCCTCGTCCGCCTGGGCGACGCGCGCGATCACTTCCTTCGGGCGCGACGGGTTGCGGACTTCGCGCCACGCCCCGGTCGTGACCGCCGCCCCGCCGATCACCAACGGAATCTCGCGGCCCAGCTCCGCCCGCGCCTGCGCCAGCCCCGCCTGCATCTGCTGCCGCGTCACTGGCAATGAGAAGTCCGCATTGGCCACGTTCTCGAACGGCTCCATGATCGGTTCCTCGAATTCATAGCGGATGATGCCCGGCGTGGACTGCTCAAGAGCAGCGGCACGCCGCGCGCCGACCTGCTCCGGGTTCGCGAGCAGCGCGTCCTCGTTCGCATCGTCGTCCGACGATTGCCGCAGGAACGACTCGTTGGCCGTGTTCTCCAGCAGCCGCCGAATCAGGTACGCCATGCCCGCCAGCAGATTCCCGTATGGCGTGTAAATGCGGCAGCGCTGACCCATCTGCACGGCGGCGTACTTGATCGGGTCGCCCATGCCGTACAGCATCTGCAGCTCGAACGCCCAGCCGGGCACGTGCAGCAACTGCTGCACCGCCATCGCGTGACACAGGCTGCGGACGTTGTGACTCGCGAACGCACAGCGGACGTGCTCATAGTGGCTCAGGAGCTGGCGCGTCATCCGCTCGTAGCACGCGTCGGACTGCCATTTCTGCTCCCACACCGGCACCGGCCAGTGCCGCTGCGCCGCCCACACCGTCTCCGAATCCCAATACGCCCCCTTGACCAGCCGCACCCACAGCGGCGTGCCGCGCCGCTTCGCGAACTCGATGATCCGCTCCCCGTCCTTCTCCGCGTCCTTCAGATACGCCTGCAAGACGATTCCGAAATGCGGATACTCGCGGAACTCCGGCTCCAGCAACAACTCTTCGAACACGTCAAGCGTCAGGTCCTTGATCGCGTAGTGCTCCATGTCGATGTGGATGTGCTCGCCGTGCTGCATCCCGGTCCGCAGGATCGGCCGCAGGACCTCCTTGGCCCGCGCCGCGGCCGCAGCATTGGCGATCGGGTCGAACCCCGGGTGCAGCGACGTGATCTTCACCGACACGTTCACGCGCGGCAGCGCTTGCCCGTCGCCCGCGTCCACCAGCGGCTCAGATTTCCAGCGCGCCGCGTGCGCCGGCAGCTTGCTCACCAGATCGAGATAAACCTGCTGGTACGCCTCGCCCTCGCTCGTCGACAGCGCCGCCTCGCCCAGCACGTCGATCGTGAACGCCATCTGCCGGTCGCGCAGCCGCTGGATGTTCCGGACCGCCTCCCCCACGTTCGAGCCCGCGATGAAGCTCCCCGCCATGATCATCGCGCTGCGGCGGGCCGTGAACGCGTACAGCTTCGCCGGCAGCGAATCAAGCCGCCGGAAGTTCATCAGCCGCGACACGAGCTCGACCATCCGCCGCCCCACCGGCACCGCGTCCAACTCGCGCAGTGCCGCTTCGCCCTCCGAGCTCGCCCCGGCCTGCCCGTGACCGCTCTCACCCCGGCCCCCTCGGTCTCTCGGCCCCTCAGTCCCTTGGTCCCTCGGTCCCTTGGTCCCCCGTCCGTTCCGGACGTGCTCCGGCAGCACGAAGTACTCGCGCAGGTGCCGCGCCAGCTCCGCGTCGTCTTGCATCATCGGCAGAATGTCGATGAAGCGGAACGCCTGCACCTTGAACCACTCGTCCTGCATGCACAGCCGCAGCAACCGCTCCTGCCACCAGGCGTATTGCCAAAGCCGCGGGTTGCTGCCGCGCATGCGGTCGAACATCTCGTGGCCAAGCTTCTGAGTGAGTTCTTCGACTTGCCGATCGTTCAGTGCCGCGGGCATCAACCACCCTGCCACCTCCCCAACAGCGCGTCGAGCGTAACGGCCGGGGCACCAGAATCCGCCGGTGCCGGCACGTCCACACCGGCCGCGAATCCTAGCCGCGGACCCGCACGTCGGCAATGACGGGCGTGGCGCGCCTCGGAACTGCCGTCCCATCGTTGATTCCGCGTGACGTGCCGGGCCGCCGCGGGCTATGATGAGGGGGCGCTGGCTCGACGTGTGTCGCGGCGCCGCGCCGCCAATCTGGTGCAGAGCAATGGCCGCCAACCCCGATACCAGGAAGCTCGCCGCCCCGACCTGTCGCCTGGCACCCTTTCACCCGGGCTACGCCGACCTGGTCCTGTCGTGGATCCAGGATGCGCAGGAGGCCCATTGGCTGGCGCCGCGAACTCCGCCGCCGCTGTCCGCAACCAAGGTGCTGCACTGGCAAGCTCCCGGTCACCAGGCGTTCATGCTGATCGAGCCCGGCGCTCCCGCACCGCTCGGCTACGGCGAGCTGAACATCCTGAACGCGGCCGCCCGCCGCTACTGGCTGGGGCACCTCATCGTCGATCCCGCCCGGCGCGGTCGCGGCCTCGGCGTGCAGCTTACGCGGCTCTTGCTGTGGGAGGCCTTCTGCCGGCAGGGCGCACGCGAGGTCAGCTTGGTCGTATTTCCGGAGAACCGGCGGGCGATCGTGTGCTACGAGGCCGCCGGGCTGCGCGCGGACGGCCACGAGCTGCACGACTTTCCGGCCTACGCGCAGCAAGTCAACCTGCTGCGCATGGTCGCGCGCGGGTTCGTCTAGATTTCATATAATTTCTATACAAACCACCGCCGCCGCGCCCCGGGGTGCCGGGCCGTGCCGGCCCGCCGTCGGCGTTTCACGTGAAACGGCGCAACTCCGCGAGCGCGCCCGTTCCCGTCACCACCGCACCGCGGCGCCGTCATTCCGGATAAAGGAAGACCCCCGCCTCGTACCCAACCGAATTGAGCGGATCCCGCTCCCCAAGACGCATCACCTCCGCACTGCACGTGTGGCGAAGCTCCACGTACCGCGTGGCCCCCAGCTCGCGCATCGCGGCCATCGTCGCCGCCACGGCACCAGCGCCGCAGGCGTTGTGATGTGTCGCCGCTTCCGCGACAACCGCCTCCGCCGCGCACGACTGGATCAAGCCGACGAATCGCCGGTCGTTTACCTCCTTTGCCCAACGAATCCCCGCCTCACCATGCCCGTGGGGCTCGAACCAGAAGACCGGCCCATAGTGCGTCAGGTCCGTCGACCCGAGAAACGCCACGCGAACGGCGGACTCCTTTGCAACACGTCCGCAGAACTGACCGACGGCCGCCGCATGTGGGCCTGGCGGCACGCTGATCGGCACAATGCGGACGGCCGGCATCAAGTACTGGATGATCGGGAGCTGCACCTCTATCGAATGCTCCCCAAAGTGCACGTCCTCGCACGCAGTAATGTGCGCGCACCGCGATAACTCGGTCGCGACCTGCTCGTCTACCTCGACCTCGCCCAGCGCGGTCCTCCAAGCGCCGGATCCGAACAGGCTGGCGGCGTTTCGATCGTGTCCGTGGGCCGCACCGAAAACCACGATGACGTCCGGGTGCCAAGCGCCGACCGCCGAGATGCCCAGCGCAGCCGTCTCGCCGCTGTACACCCACCCCGCGTGCGGAACAATGGCCCCCGGACCGGCTGGCGGCGTATCGGGCGGAAGGAGCTCCGCGATCATCCGGCGACAGATGTCGCCGCCCGCCGGGTAGAACTGGCCGGCGAACGCTGGCGATCGGACGGCCCGCATGTGCGCTCCTCGACTACTCCAAGCTGGCACTTCCGCCGAGGCGCTTGGCGATGAGGTCAAACTCCTCTAACGAATCGTAGGCAATCACGACTCGCCCGGTGTTCTTCCGACGCCCCGGGTACAACCGCACCCGCAGACCGACCCCGCGGCTAAGGGACTGTTCGACTTCGGCACCATGTCGCTCGGCGGCGAGCCGCTCGGCACTCGGTGCGCCGTTCCCGGTCTTCGTGCCTGGTGCTTCTGGCGCGCGGGCGAGTACTTCGACCTGTCGCACGGACAGGTTCCTGCGGGCGGCGAGTTTGGCGATGGCGAGCTGCCGCTCGGGGTCGTCGATGGCTGCGACGGCGCGCGCCTGGCCCATCGCGAGCTCGCCACTGCCGAGCATGAAGCAGATCTCAGGCCGTAACTTCAGCAATCGCAAGTAATTGGAGATGTTCGCCCGCGACTCGGCCAGTCGCTGCGCGAGATCTTCGATGGTTCCGCCGAAGGTGTCCATGTATTGCTGGTAGGCCGCGGCGCGTTCGAGTGGGGCGAGGTCCTCACGCTGGAGGTTTTCGATAAGTGCAACCTCGAGTGCCTCAGCGTCCGTGAAGGTGCGAACGATGGCCGGTACGGCCTGCAGGCCGGCGAGCTTGGCGGCGCGGAGGCGGCGTTCTCCGGCGACGAGTTGGTACTGGTTGTCGCCGAGCACGCGCAGGATTACGGGCTGCAGAACACCTTGCCGCCGGATGGACTCAGCCAGCTCGTTTATGGAGGATTCAGTGAAGCTGGTCCGCGGCTGGCGCGGATTAGGGGCTATCTGGCCAACCGGAATGTTCTGCACGTGCTGTTCGGCCTCTTCGGTGACGGCGCGCGGCCTGGCCGGGGCGCGAAAGGGCGTCGAGGTTGCGGCAGGGGAAATGATGGCGCTTAGGCCACGGCCGAGGCGATTGGGCTGCTTGGTCATTTACGATCTCCTTGTGCGAGGCGCAGCGTAGGCTGTGGCGGGCGCAAATGTCAACCAGCAAGAGCCCGAGTTAGAGCGTTTCACGTGAAACGCGGTTGTGGCGGAGGGCCAAAGGGCCACCGCGCAATGCGGATATAATAGATATACAACTATTGAGAACCTCAATAAACCGGGCGCCGGCGCTCATGCTATCTATTCTAGTATACATACGAATTCACGATTCGCAAGCAGAGAGCGCGCTGGGCGGCGCCGCCGCGTACGCGCGGAAAGCCGCCAGCAGCCGGCGATGGCGGCGCTTGTGCGCGGCAAACCCCAGCGCGTCCATCTCGGCCTCGGCCCGCTCCGCCGGCAGCCCGTCCACGCGCACGCGATACAGCGCGCAGAACAGCAGCGTCCGTTGCTGGCCGAGACGGCAGTGGACGAGCACCGGGCGGCGCTGCGGTGCGCGGCACAGGTCCAGGAACTGCTCGACTTGCTCGGCCGTGGGCGGGTGCTTGTGATTGCAGGGGATCGCGATGAATTGCACGCCGCGCGACTCGCACACGGCGCGCTCCGCCGCTTCCCACGCGTCCGGATCAGCCGCGCCGCGCGTACCGCGCAGACTCACGACCGTCCGCAAATGGAAGCGGTCGATCAAATCGCCGAGTTGGGCCGGCGTGGGCTGCCCGCAGCGATACAAGACGCCCTCCGCGACGACCGCGAGGTGTTGCAGGCCATCGTACGGAGCGCGGAAGAGGCGACGGATAAAGCGGGGGACGTTCACCGGCCGAATCTCCTGGCCGAAGCACGCGGCCCAAGCCAACCCGCGTGCCGCGCCAGCAGATCACAGCGTCTACGGGCGCGCGACGATCTGGAACGGCGCGCGGCTCTCGGCCACTTTCTGCCCGAGTTTATCGACTACGGTGATTTTCGCCACGTACGGACCGGGGGAAAGTGTCGCGGGCAACCGGACGAGGCGCGGGATGAAGCAGTCGTGGCGGAGGTTGCGGCAGCGGTCGGTGATGTCGGTGTCCTTGACCTCGAGCACGCTGTCGCCGGAGCGGGTGAGCAGCGTCGTCGTGAGGTCAAACTTGGTGTAGTAGTAGTCGTCGGCGCGTTTCTCGCTGACGAAGTCGCGGAGCTCGCAGTACAGCACGAACTCGCCGCCGCCGGCGACAAAGCGGGGCGGGTCGATGACGTCGTACTGGCCGTAGCTGCGAACCGCGCTGCAGATTTTCAGGACGGGGACGTTTAGATCGCTGAGGCGGCGGAGCGACTCCTGGAGCTTCGCCAGCTCCTGGGCGGCGGCGCTGGCCGCGGCGGACAGGTCGCCCATGTGCCCCTCACGGATTGCGATGAGGGCTTCGACGAAGCGCGACGCGAGCTCCTGCTGCTCAGCCGTCACGAGCGAAAGCGGCGCGCGGGCCTGCTCGTACTGGCCGGCGATCACGCGGAGCACGCACAAATCGAGTTGCTCGCGGAACGAAGCCTGATCGGGCGGCGGCACCTGGTCGAGGAACTCGCGGAGCGAGGTGGGGGCCGACCGCGCGCGCAGAGCCGTATTGACTTCAGCAGCGCCGGGTTCGGCGCGGGTCACCTCGAAGCCCGGGGCGGCGTGGACAGCAACGTCCGCCAATACCGGCGGCGCCAGCGGCGCGCTGGGGGTTGCCGGAGCGGCCGCCGGTGGCTCAGTGCCCGCCGTGGCTTTCGGCGCGAGCGGCTCGGGTTCGACACGAGCCGGCTGCGCCGTTGACGGCTGGCTGGTGGGCGCAAACTCCAAATCGGCGACGACCTGGGCGGAATCGGCGGGGAGCGGCAGGGCGGCACGACGGTCGCCGTGCCCAACCGCTCCCTCCATTCGCTTGATGTACTTGGCGATCGCGCCATCGATTCCGGACGCTTCATTCGAATCGGAGGAGGCTGGGCTGCCGTCCACAACTTGCGGCGGCTCTTGGTCTTGCGCGGGCGTCGTGTCCCGATGAGCGGCAGGCGGCGGCCACGCAATCCCTTCGCAGCCGAGCGCGAGGACCGGAAGCAACAACAACCCCCAGCGCGGAGTGTATCCCGCATCCATGCGAAACTCCGTCAGTGTGTTGTTCAGTTGGCCGGCGCAGCCAGCCGGACGAGCAACAGCTCGACACCCCTCTCTATCGACCGGGCACCGGACTTGGCTTGTGAGTCGAGATCGGCGATTGCGGCCAGCACCCGGCGACCGCGGCGGGCCGGCATGCGCTGCAAGATGGTCTGTAATTCGCGTTGGCGGCCCCACATCATGACTTTGGGAGCGATGTCGTAAGCGCTTTCGCCATCAGCAGATAGGCGCTGGGCCGCGAGCCAGCGACGTGCGACGAAGGCCAAGCCGCCGACCGCGCGGTAGGCCGCTTCCGGATCGGTCTCGAGGACCTGATCCCAGAGGCGGAGGGCGTCGGGCAAGCGCCCGGCCGCCGCGGCATCGGCCACCGCGAAGATCTTCTCCTCGCGAGTCTGACCCACCAGATCGCTCACGTCTCGCTCGGTTATCGCCGGGCGATCGCCGACGTAGAGGCAGAGCTTCTCGACCTCGCCGCTGAGCATCCCCGTGTCCTGGCCGACGAGGTCCACGAGGCGGGCGGCGGCGTCCGGCTCCAGTTGCTTGCCCTGGCCGCGGGCTGCGCCGACGGCGTAGTCGAGCAACGCGCGGCCGAAAAGCCGGCTGCACTCGCGAACTTGCCCGCCGGCTGCGACCGCGGTCTTGTGAAGCCGCGTCGTCTTCGCGAAGCTGCGGCAGATCAGGATCAGCACGCCGGTCCGCGACGGCGTGGAGAGGTACTTCTCTAGCCGCTCGCGGTGCGCGGTGATGAAGGCGTCGGCGTCGCGGACGAGCACGACGCGTCGCTCGGCAAGGAAGGGGAGCGTCGCGAGGTCCTCGAGCACGGTCGCGATCGTCGCGCCGCCCTGTTCGGCGCTACGGCCGCCCTCGTAGGTGCTGAGGGCCAGGGCGCGCTCGACACTCGGCGGCAGGAGCGCATCGAGCGACTGCGTCAGCGCGGTGTCCTTGAGATGCTCCTCGTCGCCGTAAATCACGACGACGGGCGGAATTCCCTGCGATTTGGCCATGAAGCGACTGCCGTCTCACTGGCCGCGGCTGCGGCCGGGCTGGAAATAGTCGAGGCGGCGTTGGGCTTTGGCGCGGGTATCGGCGGGGGCAGCGGGGATGCGCAGCACGTGTTCCCAAGCGTCGTGCGCCTGCGTCATGTTCCCGATCTGATGCTCGATATCGCCGTACCGCAACCAGTTTTCGCCCGACGCCGGTTGCACCCGCAACAGGTGCAACAGGTGTTCGCGGGCGTCAGGGTAGCGTTTCTCGGTAGCGGCGACCAGAGCAAGGCCTTCGAGCGCGCCGGCGTGGTCCGGCGAAGCCTGCACGGCGGCCTGGAAGCGTGCGTTGGCATCCTGGTACCGACTCAAGCGGAAGAGGACGTTGCCCAGGTCAGTGAGCACGTCGGCGTCCTGCGGAGCCAGCCGCAGGGCATCCTCGAGGCGGGCGGCGGCAAGCGAATACTGGCCTTCGCCGGCGAAGCGGCTGGCTAACTCGCGTAAACGCCGCAGGTCGGCGGTGCTTGCGGGCGCGGGCGGCGTGTCGGGGGCCGACGGCTGGGTCTCGGGCGCTGGGGGTGAAGCGCCGGACGGCTGAGCGGTCGGGTTGGGTGGCTCATCGGCGGATTGCGGCGGATGGGCGGGCAAAGGGAACTTGTGGAGATCGGCGGAAGCACTGTTGCCGGCGAGGTCAGTGGCGATGACGCGCAGATCGGCGACGGGGCCAAGGTCGGGGGGGACGGTCCAGGTGAGGGACTCGGCCGCGAAGCTCGCTGCGCCGCCATCGTGCCATGCGGCGTTGTTTGTCCGATAAAAAACACGCACCCCGGAGCTGGAGAGGTGCTCTTCAACCAACGAGACTTTGAAGACGACTGTGGACCCGCCATCGGGCGTCGTTGCGGTGCTAGCGTCGTGGATCTGGAGCAGCGGCGGCACGGTATCAACAACCACCGTCGCGGTGGGCTTGGAGCCGGCCTGCGGCGTCTCCGCGGAGGCTCCGGCGGCGTTTTTCAGTACGATGTAGAAGTCGTACTGGCCGTCGGCCGGGGCCGCGTAGCACAGCGCGGCCTTGTTGTGTGGCGCGACCGCGGCGCTGGTCCAAGTGCGCCCGCCGTCGGTCGAGACCCAGAGCGCAGCTTCCACGCCATCACTGGGCCCGTTGGTGTGATACGTCAGGACAACTTGGCGGCTCGCCAGGTGCAGCGGGTGGCCCGCATTTGTGGGCGACGTGGCGAGGAGCGCGACGAAGATGCTCAGGCCCGTGTGCAAGCCGTTCCGCATGAAAGGACTCGATTGCGAAGTTCCGCAGAGCTTATCGGCGGTCGGCCGAAGCCGACTCGCGGGCGACGCGCGGCCCGTGCGCGGGCGGCTCTTGCGCGTGTGACGGCCTGGCGGGACGGCGGTTGAGCGGCAAAACGCGTAGAATATGGCCGCACGGGGGGCGGTGCGTTTCAGGACGATTACGCCGTGCCCGGAAATGAGTTTGTGGTGCGTGAGCGAGGCGATGAGAGGCGCGACGCCTTCTGCGGCCCACACGGGGGTCGGCCGCTACAGTTGATTGGCGGCGTGGCAGTTTGGGCTCTCGCTGTTGTCGTGGCGATGACGGGTGCGGCGTACGGCGAGGCGCTGACGTATACGTTGACGCCTGTGCCGGACAGGGGGTGTCTGGACGTGGAGCTAGCGTGGGAGACGGCGGGGCGCTCCATGTCCGCGCTGTGCGTGTCGAAGCACTGGGGGGCCGTCGCGGACGTGCCGGCACTCCTCAAGGACGTGCGCATTTCGGGTGGGCTAGCGCGGCGGCAGGAGAGCGAGCGCTGGATCGTGAGCCATGCGCGCGGGGCGGTGCTGCGCTGCCGGTACACGGTCACGACGGGGCGGCGGACGTTCGATTGGAATTCAGTGCACTACCCAATCACGACGGAGACGTGCTTTCACGGGATTGGGAACACGTTCCTGCTGGTGCCACGGGCGGGCGACGGCGGGGCACCGGAGGACTATGACGTCATCGTGCGCTGGAAGGTGCCGAAGAGCTGGAAGGCGGGGTGCTCATGGGGGGCGGGCCCGACGGTCGGCGCGCATCTGAAGGTCGATGACCTCAAGCACTCGGTGTACCTGGCGGGGCCGTTGGAGATGTGCACGCGGCACGCGGCGGGCGCGGATGACGTGACGATCGCGCTGCTCGACGGCTTCGGCTTCGATGCGGCAGCGTTCGCGGACCTGGCGACGGGCATCATCGCGGACCAATGTGCCTTCATGGACGAAAAGGCCTTTCCGCCCTTCGTGGTGACGGCGATTCCCGTCGGCGAGCCGGCCCACGGCGGGACGTCGAGCATGTCAGGGACGGGGTTGTACCAAAGCTTCGCGCTGTTTCTGGCACCGCGGGCGACGCTGACCGAGGGCGTGGAGCACCTGTTCGCGCACGAGCTATTCCACTACTGGAACGGCCGCGTGCTGACGCGCGAGGAGCCTGAAGAAACGACGTACTGGTTCTCGGAGGGGTTCACCGATTACTACGCGCTGCGAATCCTCTTCGAGTCTGGGCGGTGGAACGCGGAGACGTACGCGAAGTGGATCAATCGGCACCTGCGCGAATACGCGTTCAATCCGGCCCGTAACGCGACCAACGAGGACATCCGCAAAGGGTACTGGACGCAGCGCGACACCGTCGGCGAAGTGCCGTACCAGCGCGGGCTGCTGCTGGGCCTGCGCTGGCAGCGGCTGGCCCGCGAGCATGGCGTGCCCGGCGGCGTCGATCGGTTGTTCAAATCGCTGGTCGAGCGCGGGCGCGGCGGCAAGTTCAAGCTGTCGAACGGGGCGGTGCGCGAGGCGGGCGTGCGCCTGCTGGGCGAGTGGTTTGGCGCCGATTTTGACCGCTACGTCACGCGGGCGGAGACGATCGACGTGCCGGCCGACGCGCTCGCCCCGCGACTCGTCGGCGAGGTCACGGCCGTGTACGCGTTTGCGCTCGGGTTTGATCGCGAGCGCTCGCTGAAGGAGAAACGCGTGCGGGGGCTGGTGGCGGGCTCGGCGGCGGCCGAGGCGGGCTTGCAGGAAGACGACGAGTTGGCGGGCTGGAGCATCTACGGCGAGTCCGACAAGGAAGTGCAGCTCAAGGTCCGCCGGGACGGCCAACTTGAGACGATCAGCTATTTGCCGCGCGGCAAACAGGCGACGGCGCTGCAGTTTCGCCCGGCGGAGGCGGCAAAGTAACGCAGAATTCGCCGCATTTCAGCCCTGGCGGAAGGAACGCGCGACTACTCGCCTTTTCTAGGCCGCCGGCGCGGGCGTTTTGTCTTCATCTTCTCGGCCCGTGGCACGCAATTGGCGCGTAGCCAGCCGGCGAACTCCTCCTCGCTGACGGTTCTGTCAACCAGCGCGAGCATTGTGTGAACAACCTCGGCTTCGTCGGCCCGCAGGTCCTGCCCGTTCACGGCGAGAAAAACGAACGCCGCCAGGAACGCCGTCCGCTTGTTTCCGTCCACGAAGGGGTGGTTGCGCGTGATGCCGGACGCGTAGGCCGTCGCGAGCCGGAACGGGTCGCTCTCGCCGTAGGCAAAATGGTGTTGCGGGCGCGCGAGTGCGGCTTCGAGGCGGCCCATGTCCCGGACACCGGCCGCGCCGCCGTGCTCGTGCAGCAGCCGGTCGTGCAGCACGAGTACGTCGGCGGGCGTGAGCCAGGTCGGCGCGCCGGGCGTCACTTTGCCAATTCCCGCAGGGCGTTCTTATAGCGCCGCATCCCCTCCTCGGCGATCTTCATCTTGCGTTCGAATTCCGGGTCGTAGGGCGTGATGCGGAACCCATCTGGGGTTTCCGTTAGAAAAAGCTGGTCGCCCTCCGTAACGCGGAGCGTTGCCGTCGCCTCCGCCGGCAGGATGACGCCGAGAGAGTTGCCGATCTTCCGCACCGTGATCTTGACCATCGTATACCTCGCCACCAGAGTTTAACATGCGTTATAACCACGGTCAAGCGGCCCGGGCGCGCGCTGTCGAAGCGTCGCCCTTTCGGCGAGCGCCGCCGAAGGCGGAGTTTTTCCGCGTCCTACGTCGGCCACGGGGCGCGGACGCTGCGTTGGTTGCGGCCCTTGCCGCGCTGTGAGGCACAGACTCGCCGTCGCCGCTACCGGCAAAGTCACGCCGCGAGAGTCCCCGATTTTCGGCACCGCGATCTTGAGCCTCGCGCCCCCTGTTCCCGTAGTTTAATGTACGTCAAGACGTTGATCAGGCGGCCCGGCCGGAGCGTGTCCCGGCTGGGCCGCGTACCCAACCGCTGCGCCAGGCCGGCTCCGCTCTGGCCGCCGCGGACCAGAGTGACCCCGCCCAGGGTGTATGCAAGGCGAACGGTATGGCGTGTGAAGTGGCGTCATCTGCGGGACGCGCTCGGCGTGCATGCGTTCTGCTGGATGAATTGAATCCAACGTGCAGGACCCAACCGACCGCCGATCTCACCGGCGCGCCGGCCGTCGGTGCGCGCGAGTCCGTTCCATCACCACAGCTTCGCCGCCGAGGGGACGCTGCGCCGGTCGACCAGGTGGATAGCCTGGCGGCGGCACATGGTGCGGCACACGCCGCAGCCGTAGCAGTGGCGCGGGTCGACGACTGCCTTCTTCTCGGCGGCGCCAAAGCCCAGGCCGCCAAACTGGCAGGCCTTCATGCACTCGCGGCAACCGGTGCACTGCGTGGCGTCTACCTGGGCAACCGATTCGCCGCGGAACATGACCGGGACGTCGTTGGTAACCGTGGCCTGCATGGCCAGGCAGTCGGCGCGGTCGCAGTTGCAGATGCCGCCGATGAACGGGGTATGGAACGTCCAGACGGTGTGGCAGAGGCCCTCTTTCTCATGGTCACGAAACGCGCCCAGCGCCTCCTCGCGAGTAAGCGTCTCGGCACCGGGGACCGCTGGACCGGCCTGAAAGCTGGGGGCAACCTCGCCAATAATGCGGGCCAGTTCGCCGCCGTTCGGGGCCACACTGATACCGTAGCAGTAGCGGCGCTCCTGTCGGCCGGCCAGTCGGCGGCAGATGCAGGACACTCGGACGATGGAGTTGACGAACCCGAAGATCTGGGCCACGTCCTCCAGCGGGACGACTTGGCCAAAGTGGACCCGCTTCATCTTGCGCATCACCAGTCGGGCGAGCAGGCCGCGCAGGAAGGCGGGAGCCTGCTGCAAGCGGTCGAACCCCCGCGCGCCCTCGGCGATGGCACCCTCATTGGCGAACTGCTGGATGAACTTGCGGCGGCGGACGTCGGCGAGCAGGTCCTCGGAGTAGTTTTTCGCTTCGAGGTACCACTTCCTTCCTTCGCCATGCTGATGGCAGAACTGATACGCATCCTGTTTA
>PMMM01000006.1 GCA_003162245.1 Phycisphaerales bacterium | reverse complement strand
GGACGGCGGTGAAGGGGACGGGCTGGATGGGGTAGTCTTTCATGTCGTTGGCCCGGGATGAGGTTGGGGAGGCGAGGAGGGCAGCGGCGAGGACGGCGAGCAGCGCGGCGGTGAGGTCGGCGGTGACGACGGGATGTAACGTGCGCATGCGGGGCGGTTCCTTTCGACGAGCGAACAGGGCGGGGGACATTATACGGCGGGAGGGTCGGCGGCTCGCCACGGGAGGTTCGCGGCGAGTTCGCCCTCCCACGTCGCCTTCGCCCCCCCGGGCGTGGGGGCAGGGCCTCCCGCGAATCCGTGAAGAACCCTTCCTGTGAACGGTCGCATCGCCGGCGGCGCATGCCGCGCTTGTCGCGAACACCGGGCCGCACACGCAGGCCGCCCTACTTTTTGCGCGGCGCGTTTCAGCTTGGGCACTGGTCGGCCGTCAATCAGCTCTAGCAGGTCGACAGGGGTGAGAGCGAGCGCGCGGTATCGTTAGTGAATAAGAATCAACGAGGATTTTCGGAGCGCTTCCTTGGCCTCGGGTTTCCAGAATTCAATCAGCGCGAGGTTCCTGCGTTTGCGTGCTCCAGCGTACTGGCTGAGATCGAGCATGTAGGCCTCGTAGATCTTGCCCGGTTGAGAACTGACGGTGACGCGCGAGCGTATGAGGTGAAGTAGTTTAAGATCAACAAGCTCGTGGATAAGCAAGACGTCGCGCGTGTGAGCGTCCTTGTTGATCAAGAAGCAGTTGCTTTGTGCCTGATCAAGACAAAAGTCGCGCACCTTCTGGAATTCGTCGTCGAGAGTGGCTGAATCCTCGGAAGTGTCGCGTTTGAAGTCCTCGCGTTTGGATGCGTCGTGTTCACCAGCAGCGACGTTTACATCCTCTGCATTGATGACATCACCGCGGTGACCACCGGACCGGATGGCCTCGCGAGCGACATGTATTGATCGTCGGAAGATGGAGAGAAAGTCCCTTGCGACGCCGCCGCTCGCGAGGACAAGGCGATCTTGAGCGCCGGTGGTGAGGAACCGCGAGATCGGCGCGACGTCATACTCCCTGGCGAAGTCTGCGAGAATCCGGAGCAGGAAGTCCTTTGCTAGCGAGTATTTCTCGAGTGTGATGTCAAGGTCAATCGCGTCGGCGTCCTCGTCGAGCTTGACGCCCTTCGCGGGGTCTCCCGGCTTATACCAAATGGTCCGATGCCGGATAGTGCCAACTTTGAGCCATAGCTGGCTGTCCTTGGCAATACCGTGAAAGTAGTCGACAACGTCAGCCTGGTCGTCGCGGCGTATGTGGTACAGGTCATCGAGAAACAGATACGCGGGTCCTTGGGAGACTGCGGCCATTTCTCGAAAGATCTGCTGGTAATCGAGCACGTGCCGGCGGAGAAAATCGACTTTGCGACGGCGGTAAGCCTCCTGGACGGTCTGGCTGAGAGTCTGCTTTTCCTTCGTGCCAGCGCTGGCCGACACGGATGCAGCTTCGGAGGAAACCGCGAAGTCGACTCCAAGGGACTCCTGCGTCATGGCGGTAGATCCCGACGTGACTTTGAGACCAGATTCCTCTGCTGCGTGGAGTTCCTGGTGGAGTGCATCGATTTGGCGCTGGAGACTCTCGGCGAGCGCCCTGCTCCGGACTTTGTCGAAGGGCGCGCGGCTCGGCCTGGCGCCGAACCAGCGAGTCCAAAATGATGAGCGGTTGGCCGGATGCACCGCGGCAGTCTCGAGCCAGTTCTTGAACTCGCGGCAAGTGCTGATTAGAACGCTAAGCAGTACGTCGGGGTAACTGAGTGTCTTGAAGGGCTCCAGATCGACTCGCGCGATGGGGCGACGGTCAACGGTCAGGTCCGCAGCCGCTTTGCGCAACAGGCTAGACTTGCCGGAGCCGCGACGGCCGAACACGATGTGGTGACGCCGGTTGGTGGCGCGACGCAGCGTGCCTTCCCCTGGCTCGATAAAGTGCTTCAGGCCCTCTTGAGCAGAGCGGGCCGCTTCCTCGACGGCTACATCCAGGTTCTTCATCTGCTGCGTGTTGAGAATGTCCGTCATGTCTGCCTCACGATTGCACAGCCTGCGAATCGAGACTGCATTGAGTGATGTTCCTTCTCGGGGATCCGACCGCATAGCAGAGAACGTCGGCCACGAGCGCGGCGCAGTGGGCTCTGCCAATGTCCGATGCGTCGCTCGTAAGCTCGTTGAGCTTGTACAACGATGCCCCTTTCTGAGCCAGTTGGCTCCGAAGCGTATGCGGATAGTCTAAGCG
Organism: Phycisphaerales bacterium; assembly: GCA_003162245.1. Lineage (GTDB taxonomy): Bacteria > Planctomycetota > Phycisphaerae > UBA1845 > Fen-1342 > Fen-1342. Next base: position 572 of record PMMM01000006.1, on the reverse strand, counting down.
GCCCCAGGGCACGTGTGCAAGCCCATTCGGCGCGCGCGAGTCGGCCGAGAAGTCGTCCGGGTCCCAACGGCCGCCGTCGGGCCTCGGGCAGGACCGGTCGCCGTGCGGGGGCGGGGCTTGTTGCGGTCGAGACGGCGACGGAAGTCGCTACGCGAGCAGCTTTCGCTTTCGGGCGCAGGCGGATTTACGAGGGACGGAGACAGCAACCTTCTTGAGCGGGCGGCGCCGCGAGACGCGGGCGGCGGGAGCGGAGAAAAGCTGCTGAACGATGGCGGGGTCGAGGGCTACGACCTGGATGAGACGCAACGCCGCATCGCTGGGCACGCGCGTGCCCTGCTCCCAGCTCTGAACGGTCTTGGGCGAGACGTTGATCGTCGCGGCGAAGACCGCCTGCGACATATTCAGGCTTTGGCGCAGCGACACAATGCGGGCGGCGCCCACCTTCGGCCCCCAACTCGTTACTCGCTGATCGCTACTCATAACTCGACTTTCTCCGCCAGAACCCGTCAATCTCCGCCAGCCACCAGCAACGTCGGGATTTCTCCGCGTTTTCCGTGTCTCCGTGGTGCATA
>PMMM01000055.1 GCA_003162245.1 Phycisphaerales bacterium | reverse complement strand
AACACATTCCGATTACCGACCCGTGCCGCGCTTTCTGCCGGAATAGCGGGTTTTGGCCGCCTTTCGCGCCCCCCTTGCGCGCCCACACGTCCGCGCGTGGCGCGGCTGCGGCCCCCCGCGCCCCTTCCCGGGTCGCCACGACCCGCCTTCGTATACCACGGCGGACTTCGCCCGACCGGGCCACCCGCCGCCTCCAACAGCGAGCGCGATCACGATTGCGGCCGCGTGGCCGGCTCGCTACGCTGCCGCCCGAGATCGCGAATGTCCGCGTTGCCGAACATGGGTCCTTCGCAGACCGAGGCGGGCGGGGGCGGCACTGCGCTGCGTGCGCGGTGTGGCGACGCGCTGCGGCACGACGTGCCGGCGCTGCTGATCCTCGGTTTGGCGATCGGACTGGCCTGCCGCGGTCACTTCGTCATGCCCCAGGCCGACTTCTTCGAGTTCATCGATGGCGGACACGCCCTGCTCCACGGCGAGCTGCCGCCGACGCTGAAACGCCCGCCGGTGTTCGGCCTGCTGGTCGTCGGCTTGAGCAAGCTGGTCCCGGCGGAGGCGCCGGAGCGCGTCGTGGCGGAGTGGCTCAACGCGCTGCTCCTGCCGAGCAATGGGCTGCTCGTGTGTCTGATTGGGCGGCGCTGGTTTGGCGCCGGGGCGCGCTGGGCCGCAGTGTGGTTCTTCTTCCTGCCGATCGGCATGTTCTGCACCGCCCACGTCATTGCCGAGCCGTCGCTGACCGGCCTGATTCTGCTGACCGTCTGGCTGGCGCAGCGCGGGACCGGGTGGGCGTATGTCGCGGCCGCCGCCGCCACGATGACCCGCTATGACGCGGCCGGCCTGATTGTCGGCGTGGCGCTGGCGGATTTGCTGCGGCGTCGGGCGCTGCTCGCGACGGCTATTCGCAGCGCGCTGGCCACCGCACCCTTGGTGGCGTGGCTCGTGCTGACAGGATTCACCTGGGCCGGGCGTTCGGAGGATCATTACCTCTTGCGCACGGCCGCGCAGTGGGCGGGGCTTCACCCATGGCGCGCGGTAACGATGATCACGCAAGCCGGCTTTGATCCGGAGCTGATTCACTTACCGGCCTGGCGGTTCCTGCCTGAGCCGCTGCTGCACTGGGTCGCGGTCTTGTTTCCGCTTGTCCTGGCCGTGGTCGGCGTGGTGGTGGGGCTACGCGTCGTGAGTACCGGTGCCGCAGTTGCCGCAGTCGGGCTCCTGGCGTACGTGGCGGTGCATGCCGTCGTTCCCTTCGAATTTGAGCGTTTCGGGTACCCGCCGGCACCGCTTCTGATCGTGCTCGTCGCCGCCGGTCTGCACGCGACCTGCGGGTGGTTTCGGCGGCACGACGCACGCGGCGTCGGCGGACGCGTGTTGCTCTGGGCAGCGGGGCTGCTGCTGATGCTCGCGCTGATCGACGAGGCGCGGGCCGCGGCGCTCGCGGCGGTCGGCCCGAGCCGTCTCATCGGCCGGTTGGCCCGGCCCGCATTGCTCGCGAGCGTGTTGGTCTGGGCCGTCGCCGTGCTGCGGCGTCGACAGCGCTTGGGGCAGCTCGTCCTGCTGTTGGGTGTGGCCGTGCTCGCGACCGTGCAGGTCTCGCGGGCGGCGGCGCTGCTGGGCCCGGGCGACAACCTCCGCAACGAGGTCGAGGCCGCACGCTGGGTTCGCGACTTTGTGCCGCCGGAGGAGCGGGTGCTGTCGGCGACGCCGGGGTTGTTGCGGCTCTACGTCGGTCGCGAGCCGCCGGACCGCTTCGAGAGCTTTGGGGCTATCCGAGCCCAGACCTGGCCCGAGATCATCGGCGAGTGCCGGCGGCGGCACATCGCTTACATGATCTGGCACGACGAGCTGGGGCAGGAGCACGGATCGTACTACGCCGAGAAGTGGGGCTTGTCGCGTTTTGACCCGCTCGCGCATCCGGAGACAGCCACCGGCGTGCAGGTGGTGCGGACGTTTCCCAAGCATCCGAATGTCGTGATCGTGCGTGTCGAGCCAGAGGCGGCGGGGGAATCGTTGCCGACGCGCTGACGGCGACGGTACGCGGGGCGGAGGGCGCGGTGAATCCTCGCGACAGCTCCGGACGTCATTGGTCCGGGTTGCGGGACGGGGCGCATCTTCGCGATGCAACTGGTCCCGCGTCGCCGTTTCGGCGGGGAGCTGCCTCCTTTCTTCCGAAATCGCTCCGTCACAACGCCGACTGCGGTGTCTTCTTGTTGGAAACCACGCGGAAAGCTGGTGACGTGCGGATGACGGTGTCCGTAACCGCTCCCGCACAAGAAGTTCTGTAGATTCCGTGATTTTCCTACCATTAACCGACTTTTTAGAGGAAACTAGCAGCCAGGGACACGATGTGGGCGCCACGCGGGCGCGGGGCTGGCGCGGCGGGACCCACCTTACATGGGAGGTTGGAAAACATGTGTCGGAAACTGCTCGTAGGGTTGGTGGGACTGTTGTCGGTTTGTCTTGCGTCGGGGGACGTCGCGCGGATTGTGGCGGCCGTGCCCGGATCGGTGCTCGCGGGCGCACCGGCACGTATCAGGGCAGCGCAGCCGCGCGAAGAGAGTGGTGGTCGGCCCACGGTGTCGACGGGCGAGGCTAGCGTAGTTCCGCCGGTTTTGCCATTCAAACCCCCATGCCAGTGCGTCTACAACTGGCCGTATCTCCCATGCTGCGTCGGTTCTGAACAGGCGGTCGTGCTGCCTGCCGCCGACGATGACCAAGCGCCGGCCGGGCCGGTCGATGTCCGGGTCGTGGATCCGAACGAGTGCGCCACAGCGCCGGTGCTGACGTTCCCCGATCCGAACGCCGCCGTGGGCATTGACATCCTCCTGCCCTGCACGGGGACGTCGAACACGAACGACCCGCGTTTTGCAGGGTCCTGTGTCGGGGACGGGGCGGATCCCAACTGCCTTTGCCTTGTAAGCGACAGCGAGTGGATCAAAGTCGTTGTGCCGGCCGGCAGGACCATCATGCATGTTGACGACTGCAACGCGCCCGCCGCCGGTTGGCCCGCCATTCCGGACGCGATCTTCCAGGTCGTCTCGCCGAAGAGCGGCTCGGCTTGCGTGAGCGGCGCCACCAACTGGAACTACCTGGGCTGCTTTAACGACACGGGTTGTCCGGGTGACCCGAACCATCCGTACCTGGAGCGCGGCACCGTCGCCGTCGTCCCGGGCGGGACTTACTGGATTTATATTGCGCGCTGGCCGGCGGATTGCGCGAGCTGGCCGAACACCGGCTGGTATCGCGTGACGGTGTCTTTTTCTGCCCCTTGCCCGATGACGTGCGATCCCAGCGCGTTCCAGGAGCTGGAAGTAGCGCCGGGCGACTTGAACTCGCACATCAACGACGGCTGCTTCG
>PMMM01000250.1 GCA_003162245.1 Phycisphaerales bacterium | reverse complement strand
AGACGACGTCCGGTCGAGGAATTTCGACATCAGCGCGCCGAGTCCCGCCGGATACTCCGCCCCGACCAGCGCCGCGGCGAGAATGGCAATCAAGCGGCACATGCGTGCTTCTCCCTGTTTCGCGCGCCGCGGGCGCCAGCGTAGTCCGACCGCCGCGCCCCGGCCGCATCACGCATTTAATCGCCCCGGCTGCGAGAGTCGATCCTGAAAGACAACTTCCGACAAGCCCCCCGCCGGGTGCTATCGGACCCACGCCCGCTTCAGACACGCCCGCTTCGAGCCGATGCACGCAGCGGCGACCACCGCGGCCCGCGCCCCGGCGGCGCTCACGAGCGAGCTGCGCCGATGTCCGAGCAGGCCACGAACACGATCGTCAGTGACGCCGAGATCGAGGCGGCTCTGGTTGACGCACAGGCGGGCGATGTCCCGAACCTGGACGACAACTCCAGCCGCACGGTGATCCCGGTTCCGATCGCGTCGCACTTGCGGCCGATGCCACGCTCAGCCGAGCCCGAAGAGCCGCACGGCGCCCCGACCCCAGCGGTTGAGGCGACGGCCGCCGAGCCGGCCGCGACACAACCCGCCGAACCGGCGGCTACTCGCGCGGGCCTCGGAGCACGGGTGTACCGCGCGGCCGATTGCGCGCTCTGGGCCGTGAACCGCCCCTTCGCGTGGCTGGGGCCCGACGGGCGCACGCTGGCCGGCTGGCTCGCGATCACTACCATCGTCGTCTCCGTGCTGGCGATGTCCCTCCTGCCCATCTTCATTCCCCGCCGCACCTTCAGCGCGGAACTCCATCGACAGGCGCAGCACGCACGGGCCACGGCGTCGGCTCCGGCGAACACGGAGTAGGCCGCCGTCAATTCGCGGTTGCGTCCAGCGTGCCACGACGCAACCGTTGCACCACGTGCCACAGCAGGCGAGCGGTCAGCGCGGCCCCCACGAGCCCCACCTGGATCAGGACAATCTGCCACCCCCGCAACTCCAGCAGGACCGCGCACCAGGCGAACAGCACGTACCGCGGCCATCGCCCGACTAGGTATGCGAGCGCGAAGCGCCGGCGCGAATAGCCGCGCAGCACCGCCAGCCACCGCACGGCGTCGATCGGCAGCGGGATGAAGGCGATCAGCGCCAGAAGCTGAAACGGAGCCTTGTCAAACCAGCGGATGGCCCAGCCATACACCCGCGTCCGGCGCAAACGCCGCCCCAGCCCCCAGTGCAGCAGATACGACAGCAGGTGGTACTCGTTCAGATTCGCCGTGACGGTCGATACGCTCGCCAGGCTCGCGACGATCAGCACGCGGAGCCAGCCCGTCTCCACGACCGCGTGCTGTGGCGACGCGGCCAGCAGAATGATCCACGCGGTCGGCAGCGGCAGGATCGAATTGCACAGCGACAGATAGAAGCACATCGCCGCCAACATCGACACGCGCAGCGCCCAGGCGTCGCCATAACGCTCGGGCACATAGAGCGCCACCACCAGCCAGCCGAAGGTCCAAAGGAAGAAGAAGGCGAACCACGCCCACGTCCCCCGCGGCGCCTGCTCGGGCCCAACGCCCGCTAGCAGCGGCTGCGACGCTGCGCCGGCCACCGGCGGGCTACTGTCCGCCACCCCCGGGGCTTTCGCGTCGCCGTCAGTCAACAAAACACCCGTCCCGCATGTGCAGCACGCGGTCCGCGTTCACCGTCAGATGCTCGTTGTGCGTGATCATCACGACCGTCTGGCCGTCCCGCCGGTGCAGGTCCGTCAGCAGGTCCAGCACGGCGCCGGCGTTGGCCGAGTCGAGGTTTCCCGTCGGCTCGTCCGCCAGCAACAGGGCCGGCCGGGCCACGACCGCCCGGGCGATCGCGACGCGCTGCTGCTGGCCGACGGACAGTTGCGCGGGCTTCTTGCGGGCGCACTCGAGGAGCCCCACGCGCTCCATCAGCGCCGCGACCTCTCCGTCCACCGGGACACGCCGAATGCGCAGCGGCAAGGCCACGTTCTCGCGGACGCTGATCGTGCCCAACAGGTTGAAACGCTGAAACACGAACCCGAGCGACTCCCGGCGCAGGCGTGTGCGCGCTGCGTCGGACAGCGTCAGGGTCTCGTGACCGGCGATGCGCACGGACTCGGCCCGCGTCGGCGACAACATCAGCCCGAGAACGTTGAGCAGCGTCGTCTTTCCGCAGCCCGAGGGCCCCATGATGACCACGAACTCGCCGCGCTGGACCCGCAGATCCAGCCCGTGCAACACGGGCTCCACCACCGCGCCGAGGGCGTAGGCGTGATGTAAGTCACGGACGTCGATCATCAGTTCGTCGTTCATTCCGTATTCAACGCCACCGCGGGGTCGAGCCGCGCGGCGCGATAACCGGGGTACAGCGCACTCAGCGTCCCGCCGACCACGCCCACCAATGCCGCCAACAGGAGTTGACCGTGGGCCAACTCGACGGTTAGCAGCGGGCGGCTGACCGCGATAAACACCCGGACGCCGTAAGCCAGGCCGATCCCGACCGCCACGCCGCTGAGCGAGATCAGGAGGGCCTGGACGACCGCGAGGCGCAGCAGGTCGAGGCGGGTCACGCCGAGCGACTTGAGGATGCCAATCTCGCGCGTGCGCTCGATGACCATCGTGTACATCGTCAGCAGGATGAACAGGAAACACGCGGCCAGCGCGACGCCGCTGGACGCGTCCATGTACAGGCCGACCGAGGCGAAGCTCTCGCGCAGCAGCTTGCCGTAATCGCCCTTCAGCTCGACCCGCGCATCGGTGCCGAGGGCCGCCTGAAACGCATCGACCGCGCGCTCCGCCCGCACGCCCTTCCGCAGCTTGATGAAGTACATGCTGGCGGTCGGCTCGCCGGCGACGGCGATCTCCCGCAGCGTCTGCACGGGGGCGAACACGCGGCCCGCCACGCCCGCTTCGACCACGCCGACGATGCGGAAGACCTGCCCCATGATCTGAATCTCGTCGCCGACGCGATAGCCGCCGACGCGCTGCAACCGCTCGTCGATGACCAGCTCCAGCCCGTCAGCGACGTAGGCGTGGTACGCCGGATCAGACATGTCCTCGGGCGGGCGGGCGCCGGCACGAACGCGCTCGGCGAAGGCGTAGGCGCGGTCGAACAGCTTGCCGGCGACGAGCCGCCGCTGGCCGAGGAACGCCTGCATCTGGGCGGGGTCCACGCCGAAGAGCCGCTGCTGCTGGCCGGCCATTTTCACCTGGCCGAAGAAGACCGGGATGATGGTCTGGGCGAGCGGCCCGTCCGTGTCGGCCTGCCGGGCCAGGTGCCGCTCGTGAATCGCGCGGAACGGGGCTCCGTTGGTGAAAATGATGTTGTCCTGCGCCGGCAGGACGACCAGCTCGGCGTCCACGCTCTGAATGCGCTGGTCCACTTCGGCCATCGACCCGCTCGCCAACCCGCGCGACACCAGCATCAGCATGATGCCGATGCCGACCGCCAGCGCGCTGAGCAGCGTGCGGACCTTGTGGTGCGTCAAGTCGGCCCAGGCCAGGCGCAACATCCGTTAATCCTCACGCCTCAAGCGGCGCGGCCCGCCGTCCCGCGCGTCTCCCGCTCCGGAAATCTGCCACCGCCGCCGGCAGACTCCAAACGTAAACCGCCAGTGCGGCCGCGAGCAGGACAAGGGCGGCCACGCCGACGCTTTTCGCCGGCAAGGCGATTTCCTCGAGCCCCAACAGCACGGCCGCCGCACTGAGCAGGACCCAGCCGATCAGCAGCGTGCCGGCGAGCACCGCCGGCCCGCCGCGGATCGATTTCCCGATCGGTACCGGCAGCACCTGCGCGAACAGGCCCTGGGCGCCGATCATGAGCACCTGCGCCTGCACGCCGGCCAGGATCGCGACGCCGGCCACCGCCAGCCACTCCAGCCACTCGGGCCAGATCATCAACGCGCGCAGCGAGTCGTTCAGCGCCAGGACCAGCAGCGCTCCGAGCCACAATGGCGAGTAGTACGTCCACGGACCCATTCGCACGTCCTCCGTCGCTCGCCCACGGCCAATCCTCGTCCCTTCCAACCCAGATTATTCACGCAAAGACGCCCGGACACAACGCAGCCCGTGGCCCGAACCCCAAGTAGCGTCGGCCCCCCGTGGCCGACGTAGGGCGCAGACGCCCGCCCGGCCACGCCGCCGCAGGGTCCTGCGAGCAAGTGCCAGGCTTGAGTCGGACGGGGTCGGCGGCCGAGAGAAATGGGCAGGTGGCTTAGTACGGCATGGCGTCGGGGCCGCCAGGAGATTTCCATCGCCATCGCACCGGCACAGGTCGAGCGCGAGCACGTGCTGGCGGCTGCACGGACCGGCGACCAGTACGCGGCGGTCGGCGCCGCCCTGTTGTGCCTGCGTGATGCGCCGCACGACGACGAGATCCGGGCCATCGCCTTTCAGGCGTTCGATGCGCTGGGCCTGTGGACCGCGGCCACACGCCTGCTGCAATGCTGCGAGTGCGGTCCGGAGCTGCGTGCGAAACTGAGAACGAGCGGTCGCGCCGGGGCGGAGCGCCTCGCGTGGGGTACGTTCGACGCGCAATTCCGGGCGAACTTGCTCCCTTTCGAGGAGCGCACGGGGCTGGGCCGCGAGCTGGAGCAGGTCTGGACCGCGAGCCGCGTCAAACTGGACCTGACGCGGGACGCGCGGGGCACGTTTCAGGTGCTCAGCCGGATGCCGGAGTGCCCCGGCTGGCTGCCCGCGCTGGCGCCGCACCCGGACTGGGCGCCGGAGGAGAACCTGCGCCGGGCGTGGCATCTGACACTGGTGCGTCCGGTGGCACTCTGCGGGCTCGGACTGGGCTACGCCGCCCGCAGCATGATCGCCGCCTCGCGCGACACGCACCTGGGCTACGCCCCGCCAGTGCACGTGGTCGAGCCGTCGCTGCTGGCGTGGGCGGTCGTGCTGCATCTGCATGACTGGCGCGAGATGTGGGCCGAGCGGCGCGTGTGCCTCCATGCTGGGAAGAACGCGCTGGCTTCTCTGGCCGGCGCCCTCGCCGATCCCGAGCGGCAGCACCCGCTCGTCTACGGCGGCGGGCCGACGTGGCCGGATACGCCGGCGGACCTGCACGACGAAGTGCGGCGGGTGGTAGCGTGCTCGGAGCAGGAGCGGGCGACCCAGTTGCGCGCCCGGTATGAAACGCTCTGCGAAGAGCTGGCCGGGCGCGACGCAGGCTGGTGGGCACGGCGGTTTGAGAACGCGGGGCAAAGCGAGCCGCCGCTGACGGTTCTCGGGATCGTCAGCCGGTTCACGACAGTGCTGCAATACTCGATGCGCGAGCTTCTGGCGGCGTTCGAGCGGTTGGGGCACCGCGTGCACCTGCTGACCGAGGCGGATTGCCACGCCAACCTGCCGTCGATCCGCGTCTTGCAGGAACTAGAACGCGTGCGGCCGGACCTGATTGCGATCATAGACCACTTGCAGTGCGAGCGGGCGACTCTCTTTCCGCCGCAGATTCCGGGGGTGTGTTGGGTGCAGGATCGGCTGCCGCACCTGTTCGACCGGGCGGCCGCGGGCATGATTCAGCCGCTGGAGTTCGTGATCGGGCACAACGTTCCGGAACTGGTTGTCGATTTCGGCTACCCGGCGGACCGCGTAATGCCCTGCGCGATCCCAACCGACCCGTACTCGCTACTGGACGCGGACGAGACCGAAGACAACCTGGCCCCCTACCGCTGCGACGTCATGTACGCCACGCACGCCCCCGCGCACCGGACGCCGGAGGAGGCGCGCGCGGCGTTACGCGCAAACTGCGACCCGGGCGCCGCGGGGCTCGTGGATGGCGTGTGTGCGGCGATCAAGTCGCGGCTGCGCGACGCGTGGCCGCGGGCCAGCTATAGCGTCGAGGCCGAGTTCAAGCGGCAGGAGCGCAAGAGCGGCCTGACTTTTCGATCCGAACAGGACCGGGCCGGGCTGGTGTTCAACCTCCGCAGCATCCTGGATCAGTGCCTGCGGCAGGAAGCGATCCGGGCCGCGATCCGCTGGGCCGAGGCCACCGGGGGGCGTTTTCACCTGTACGGGCGCGGCTGGGAGCGGTTTCCGGAGTTCGCGCCGTACCACCGCGGCACGCTCGAGCCCGGGCGGCCGCTCGGCCGGGCGTTCCGGGCGGCGAAGATCAGCCTGCACGCGGGCGTGAACTCGGCGCTGCACCAGCGCGTGCTGGACGGCTTGTGCGCAGGGGGCTTTGTGCTGTTGCCGGGGTGCACGACGGAGTCGTATGCGGACGTAATCGAGGCCGTCTACCGGTGGGTGGTTCGGAACCGGCCGGCGCTGCCGGTCACCGTGCGGCCGGCGGACCTGGAGGCGCCGCTGGCGGGCCGCTTCCGCGAGATGCTGGCCGCCGAGCATGACGCGCCGCCGCCCGGAATCACCGTGACGGCCAAGTGGGTGATCCACGCGCGGAGCGTATGGGATTTGCAGGGGCAGCACATGGCCAGTCGGCTGTGGCCGTGCTATGAGCGCGTCGTGTTCCGCGGTGCGGACGAGCTGACGGAGCGCATCGAGCACTTTGTGCGCAACGATGAGGAACGGCGAGAACTGGCGGCACAGATGCGGGCGGCCGTCGTGCAGCATTTCACGTACGACCGGCTCGCCGCGCGGACGCTGGCGTTCATGCAGAATAGCTTGGCCGGGAAGCACGACGGGTTAGCGGTCAGTCGCTAGAGCAAATTCAAAAAAGGGCCTGCGCCGGGAGCGCGCACGCGC
>PMMM01000218.1 GCA_003162245.1 Phycisphaerales bacterium | reverse complement strand
GAAAACTCCACCGGCCTGCTTCTGTTAGTACGGGCGGGCGGGCGGCGCGGCCACGTGGCCCTTGTCTTCCGCCTCGTCGGAGCTAAGATCGCAGGTAACGTGCGGGCCGTTGGACCGTGCATGGCCGTGGTGGCCGCGTACCGGTCGGTAAGCTCTTGGAGGTAGCTCCGATGAACGTCCGATCCCTGGCATTATCTCTGGTCGGAGGTCTCGCTCTCCTGGCCCTGGGCACCGGGCTGGGCGTCGCCCAGCATGAGGAACGCGGCCAGCCCGCCGCAGGGAAACCCGCCGAAGGCAAACCAGCCGAGGCCGACAAGGCGGCGAAGATCGAGCTGCCGAAGTGCCCCGTTTCCGGCGAGCCGGTGGATTTCTACGTCAGCACGGTGACCGACGACGGACCCGTGTATTTTTGCTGTCCGGATTGCATCGCGAAGTTCAAAGCCAAGCCCGCGGAGTTCGCCGTGCAGGTCAAGGCCCAGCGCGCGGCGGCAAGCAAGCTGCCGCGCGTGCAGGTGACCTGCCCGGTCAGCGGCGAGCCGATCAGCAAGAAGTCCTTCCTCGAGCGCGATGGGCAGAAGATCTACTTCTGCTGCAACGACTGCAAAGGGAAGTATGAGGCGGACCCCGCTGCGTACAAGGCCAAGCTGGCCGCCAGCTACACCTACCAGGCGAAGTGCCCCGTCATGGGGGGCGACATCGACCCGACCGCCTTCACCGATCTGCCCACCAAGCAGCGCGTTTACTTCTGCTGCATGGCGTGCGAGAAAAAGCTGCTGGCCGACCCCGACGAGTACGTGCCGAAGCTTGCCGCTCAGGGTCTGAAGGTGGACGCGGCCAAGCTGAAGAAGGCGCTAGCCGAGACCAAGTCCGGCGAGAAGCCCGAAAAGGCCGAGAAGGCGGAGAAGGGCGAGAAGAAGGGCGAAAAGCCCTGAGTTGCTCGCCACGATAGGGGGGTAGCCCCTGGCCTTCGCGCCCCAGAGGATTGGGGCGCCCCTATGGCCGGGACGTCGGCTGCGACTCTGCGCCGCGCTCCGCCAGCAGGCGCTGCATCCGCCGATCGACTTCGGCCGTCAGCTCCTGCCGGCGGCGCACGCTGCGTTGCCGCAGGTGTCGTCAACGTCCCGGTCGCCGCTCGGCGCCGCGACGCCGTGCTGCCCCTGCGCCCGGGCCCGGTCACGGGCCAGGTTGGCGGCGATGCGAAACAACCACACGCCTCGAACTTGCCGACCTGCTCGTACTGCCCGATTGCCCGCGCCACCCGCAGAAACGTCTCCTGGAGCAGATCCTCGGCGGCGTCCCGCGTCCCGGTCAGCCGATACAGCAGCCCGAAGACGCGGGCGCTGTAGAACTCGACCAGCCGGGTCAGGGCCTCCGGATCGCGGGCGCGTGCGCGACGCAGAAGCTCATCCAGCCCGGCCTCGTCCACGTCGTCCTCACGAAAGAGCGTAACGCCGCTGACGGCAGGAGATTGCGGTATGGTTGCAGGAACGGGGCGGGACGCGGAGACGGGCGGCGGGAACCAGCGCGCGACATAGCTCATCGGGACCGAAGTCGCTGTGGACGCGGGCGGCGCGGGCTTGGAAGGCACACCCTGGCCATCGCGGCCCGCAAGCGGCCGCCCGTCCGAAGTCCCCCCGCAGGCACGGCGGACTACTGAATAACGCGCTGATCACCGGTTGTGGTCGACGGATATTCGTCGATCATCACCTTACCGCCAACGCTTGTCGTGCTGACCTTTGCGCCCTTGGGATACCAGTAAACCGACTTGCGTGAGTCCTGGTCCGCGAGCCGCCGCACAGAGCCGTCGAAAAACAGCGCGTTGATTTTGCCCTTGTTGTCGCGCGCGTCGCCGGTCAGCGACCCGCGCTGGCCGTGTCGATAGCTCAGGGTCATGTTCAGGCCCTGCGCCGGGGCGCCCTCGGTAACGGGCTGCCCGCTCCAGTTCATTGACGGTCTTGGTGACAGCCTCACGCCGTACGAGGTATCCCCGCTCCACCACGCTCCCGAACTCGTGAACGAGCCGAAATACTGTGGATCCTGGGTTGGGTCAAAATCGACGAATCCACTCGCAGCGTCCAAGTACCGGTGGCCGTCGGCCACGCAAATTTTCTGGCCCGGAGACCCCACCTGGTTGAGGACCGATTTGTACGTGCCCAAACCGGCCTCCCAGTTGTTCGGCTCGGTCCTCGGCGGGATGGGACTCGCGTACGGAGTGTCCGGTGTGCCCAGCACCGTGTTTACGTAATCGCTGCCCCAGTACTGGAAGTGCACCGGCATCAGATAGCTGATCGGCACATAATCGTGGCTCTTGAAGAAGTCCGTCTCGGACAGCGGCGCGTTTAGTGAGCCCAGACCGTAAGGTACATTCGTGTAGGTCGGCTGCGAGGGGCAGGCGAACTTGTTGATCAGGTCGCGCCAGCGCGCCGCCCACCCCGAGGGTAGCTCGAGCGTCGTCCGCAGGATGGGCGTCATCCAGTCGAAGGACTGCACCGGTACGCGCGAGTTGTAGTACCCCTCCGGCGTGCCTGCCTTCATGCGCACCTCGAACCCGCTCGTGTTGCACCCCGGAATCCACTCCTGGTATTCGGTGAAGTACGTGCCGAACCCCGTACCGAAGTTACGGAGCTTCTCGCCGCAGATGGCCGCCCGCGCGCTCTCGCGCGCCCCAGCCAGCGCCGGCAACAGGATCGACACCAGGAGCGCGATGATCGCGACCACCACCAGCAGCTCGATCAGCGTGAAAGCGCGCGGCGCCGGCGGACCCGCCGGGGCCTGGCCGGTGTGCCTACGGACGTGGAGACGACAGGATTTCGAGGGTCTTTGGATCAACATACTTGTTCACCTTGCCCAGCAGGTTAGGGTCGCGCACGTAGTTGCCGTAGCGCGCGGTCACCAGAAACTTGCCACCTTCCTCGTAGATCGGCAGCAGCGTCGATTCCTTGGTCTTCGGGTTCTCCGCCGGAAACATGTGCAGAGCGCTTTGGGCGATCGAAAACCGCTCACCGGTCGCGACACACACGAACCGCACCGAGCCCGGAAGAACGCTGGGTGTGCGACCGTATTTCCAGTAAACACCAATAGCGACTATGAGTAGTACGACAGCCAGTGCGATTTTGCCAACTTTAGCGTTCATAAACAATCCACTCGTCCGTTCGCGCCGGGGTAGTCCCGGCCCACCTATCGCTGTCACCGCGACCGCGCACGCCTACATGCAGGCCCACACCTGCGTTCTCGTCTCGTCGCCACCGCGTTTGGGCCGTTCCGCAGCCACCACGCCCGGTCGGCACCCAAACCCGCTCGCTCTATCCGGCCACGCCCGGTGGGCCGGTGCCCGCCGCGCGCCCTCCCAGCCATACTACACTATAACCCAAACTCCTTGATTTTGCGATAGAGGGTCCGGGTCCCAATTCCAAGGATTTTTGCGGCCTGCTCCCGGTTCCCCGCGGTCGCCTGGAGCGTCCGCTCGATCATCATGCGCTCGACCTGGGCCATCGTCAGCCCCGTCAGCCCGGCCGTCGCCGCCGGCACCAGCTCACGCGACCCCCGGATGCGTTCCGGCAGGTCCTCGGCCTCGATCGCCCGCTCGCCGACCTCCACCACCAGGGCTTCGATCACGTTGGCCAGCTCGCGGACGTTCCCCGGCCAGTAGTACTTCGCCAGCAGCGTCATCGCCTCGTTCGACACCGCCGGGCACGTGGCGTCGTGCGTCTTGTTGGCCCGCTGCCGCAAATAGTCCACCAGGAACGGCACGTCCTCCCGCCGTTCCCGTAGCGGCGGCACCTCGATCACCCACTGGTTCAGCCGGTAGTACAGGTCCTCGCGGAACTTACGCTCCTCGACCGACTGTTGCAGGTCCGTGTGCGTCGCCGCCATCACGCGTACGTCCACCCGCCGGACGTCGGTCGACCCGACCGGCGTGATCTCCCGGCGTTCCAGGACCCGCAGGAGCTTCGCCTGCATGTTGAGCGGCATGTCGCCAATCTCGTCCAGGAACAGGGTGCCGCCGTCCGCCGCCACGAAATACCCCTTGCGGTCGCTGACCGCCCCGGTGAACGCCCCGCGGACGTGCCCGAACAGCTCGCTTTCGAGGAGGTTTTCGTTCAGCCCGGCGCAATTGACCGACTTCATCGGCTTCGCCGCCCGGTCCGACTGCTTGTGGATCGCCTCGGCGATTACGTCCTTTCCCGTGCCGGTTTCGCCGAGAATCAGCACCGTGAGCTTGTTCCGGGCCGCCTTTTTGATGCGCTCGACGATCTTCCGGATCGCCGGCGAAACCCCCACGATCCCCTCCAACGCCTCGTAGGGGCGCTCCGCCAGAGATTCTTGCAGCCGCCGGTTCTCGCGCCGGGCGATCGCCTTGCCGGCCGCCGCGTTGATCGCCTGGGCCAGCTTCTCCGGCTCGCGCGCCTCCGGCAGGCGCAACGTCTGGATGTACCGCGTCGGCGGCAACGCGCCATCGCCCAGGACCAGCAGGGCGGCGTCATGGGCGATCGCGTCCAGCAGCTCGGCGAGCGGGCCGGCCGCCGGCGACCCCGCGCTTACGGCCCGCGTGACGACCACGTCCGGGGCCCGCGCCCGGATCGAGTCCAGGGCGTCCGCCAGCCCGCCGACAACGCTGCACGAGTGCCCGTACGAGTCGCGCAGCACCTCGCGCAGCCGTTGCCCGGCGTCGTCGTCCTCAGCCAGGATCAAAATGAACGCAGTTTGCGACATTGCGGCCCGCCGGCTCGCGACCCGTTCGCTCGCGCCACGCCGCCTATCGTACATTCGGGCGCAGGTTCGTCCACTCACGATCGTGGGGCGGCGGCCCGCGCGTGTCCGTCGGTTGGGTCACGCCGGCGCAAGCCGCCGAACGAAGGGCTCGCGGGTGCAATCGTAGCCGCACGGCTCCGTGTGCGGATGATGCCGCCACGGAGCGTGCGGCTCATACGGGGTGCTGGCAACCTCCTGCTCACGAGGTCGTTGTAGGTGCCGGTCTTCTCGTCGTCGTCGCATCCAGTCCGCCGCACGGACCGCCGCGGTTCACGGACACGTCGTCCCGATCAGCGCCACGAACGGATCAAGATCCGCAAACGTCACCGTGCCGCTATTATTGCAGTCCGCGTTGATCCACGGGCAAGGCCAGTGCGTCCAGGCCGACTCGCCCGACAGCGCGGCGACGAAGAGGTCGATGTCCACGAAGGTGACGCGTCCATCGCAGTTCATGTCGCCCTTGCACGAGGCCGGGCACTTGTTCCCTGTGCGGCAAGCGGTGCTATCGCCGTAGTAGTGACCGGCGGCGCCCGTGCAGGCCGCCTGCGTGATCACCGAGCACGTGCCGGTCGTCGAGCAGCAGGCCCCCGTCGCCGGCGGCTGCGGACACTGCTCGCAGCTGCTGTCGAGGCCAAGCCAGTTGCCTGTGCAGTCCTCTTGGGTGGTAATTGCGCAGGTGTAGTCCGCGTAGCAGCAGGCGCCCTGGCATGGGTTCGGCGTGCACGTGGCGTCATCGCCCTGGTACGTGCCGCCCAGCGCCGCGCACTCGGTCGAGTTTTCCATCTGGCAGGTCCCATCGGCGAAGCAGCAAGCCGCGGGCGGACAGCCCCAGTGGGCGACGTTGTTCGCCGGGTTGCCGCCGGCGGTGTAAAAGTCGCCTCCCGCGATCAACTCGTCGTTGTAGACCGTCAGGGCAAAAACGCCAGGATAGGCAGCACCACCCATCCCCGCCCCCAGCGCCTGCCAGTTCGCGCCGTCCCAGCGGGCGATCTCGAACACGGGGACGTCACCGGCCGTCCCGAAGCGGCCCCCCGCGATCAGCTCGCCGTTGTAGACCGTCAGGGCGCAAACGTCATGGTAATTGGAGCCGCCGGCCATCCCCGTCCCCAGCGGCTGCCAGATCGTGCCGTTCCAGCGGGCGATGTTGTTGGCGCTGACGCCGCCGGCGGTTTCGAACCTGCCTCCCGCGATCAGCTCGCCGTTGTAGACCCCCAGGGCGGAAACGTAGACTGGTGGCCAACCTCCGGCCATCCCGGTCCCCAGCAGTTGCCAGTTCGTGCCGTCCCAGCGGGCAATGTAGTTCGCGCTCACGCCGCCGGCGGTGGTGAACCAGCCGCCCGCGATCAGCTCGCCGTTGTAGACCGTCAGGGCCCAGACCATGGAGTTCATCCCCGTCCCCTCCGTCCCCAGCGCGTGCCATCTCGTACCGTCCCACCGGGCAATGTTGTAGCACGTCACGCCGCCGGCGGTGTCGAACGAGCCGCCCGCGATTAGCTCGCCGTTGTAGACCGTCAGGGCGTCAACCGCGCTACTCCCCCACATCCCGACCCCCAGCGCCTGCCAGCTCGTGCCGTCCCACCGAGCAATGTTGTAGCACGGCGCGCCGCCGGCGGTGGTGAAGCGCCCCCCCGCGATCAGTTCGCCGTTGTAGGACGTCAGGGCCAGAACCTGCGCCTCAATATAGTCCATCCCCGTCCCCAGCGCCTGCCAGCTCGCGCCGTCCCAGCGCGCGATGCTGATCCTGGCCACGTTGGGGTCGCCACCACCGCCGAACTGGCCGCCAACCACCAACTGTTCCGGCGCTGGCCCGGGGCCGTCGGGGTCCCATGTGGTCGCGGCGTACACCCGACCGTTCTCGACACCTGGAAACTGCAATCCCGGCCCAGAAAGCCACCCCGGCGTGCAGTTGGCTAATGCGACCTGCGCGGCCGCTGCAACTGCGAGGACAACGAAACACGCGCTGCCCAGTCGATGTGTTGCGCCCATGATCCAACCTCCCTCGGCACATCGTGCCGCCTGTGATCCGCAACGCGAGGCAGCCACAAGCCGCCACGCCTGGCGGATCGAAATGTCACGGACCGGAATTTCCCAGACGGGCCACCCAACCTCGGAGTCCGCCCATGCTCGACTACTCTACAGTGCCGCCCGAGCGCGTCAACACAGATTCGCGGCGCGCCCTGCCTGCCGCGCTCGGGCTCGTTCCCGCCGCCAAACCAGCAGCAACCACCCCGCGACGCCCAGCAGAATCAACGGACCGCCCCAAAGCGTCGCGACGGGCGGGGCCTCGCCCACGATCAGATACGTCCACAGCGGGTTCAGCACCGTTTCGAGCAGGACGATCAACGCCGCCCGGTGCGCCTCGACGTACTGGAGCCCCCACGAGAACAGCAGGTACGGAAACGTGAACTGCACGAGCCCCATGAGCAGCATCAAACCGAACGTGTACCGCGTTAATCCGAAGCTGTGGGCGAGCGCGACCGGGACGAGCAGGATGACGCCCGAGCCCAGCGCGTTGAGGCTGGCGACGACGGTCGGGCTCACGGGCCGCAGGCCGCGCAGCACGACCGTCAGCGACCCGTAACCGAAGCCGCTGAGGAGGGCGACCAGCAGGCCCGCCGCGCTCGTGTCGGTATTCCCCGAGAAGATGACGGCCACGCCCGCCATCGCGACCAGCAACACCAGCCCCTCGATGCGTCCGGGCCGCTCCTTGAGCAACAGCGGCGCGAGCAGAAACACCCAGATCGGCGACGTGTACTGGAGGATGATGGCGTTGGCCGCCGCGGTCATCGTGGTCGCGACGACGAACGTGATCGTCATCAACGTGAACGTGGCCACCGACGCGATCGGCCACGCGACCGCGACCCGGCGGAGCGTGCCCAGGCGGCGCAGGGCCAGGGGTGCGAAGATGAGCCCGCCGATGAGGGACCGATAGCAGGCGATAGTGACGCCCGGGACCCCGGCGTGATTCAGGACCTTGATCAGCGGCCCGTTCAGGCTCCAGAGCGTCGCGCACGCGACCAGCGCCACGATTCCCAGCCATTGGCGCGCCACGGGTGGGGTCGTACTGCTGGCCATAGCGTGATCGCCGCCCGACCCGGCATAGGGCGCGGTTCTTGCGAGGCCCTGCCCTACGCCTCGGCGTCCTTCGTCATCTGCGACATCTCCGGCGACTGCCGCTTCGACTGCCACACCGCCCAGATGATCAGGACCAGCGCCAGGATGATCGCGCCGACCCACAACCCGTCGATGCCCTTGAGCTTGAACGTCTCCGGCAGCGGGAAGTTGAACTTCTTGGCGCCTTCGATCACCGCCTGCACGACGCTCTTGTCGTACGCGACCATCAGCGGCACGCCGAGCACCGCGACCATGTTCATGACTTTCAGCAGCGGGTTGATGGCCGGCCCCGAAGTGTCCTTCAGCGGGTCGCCGACCGTGTCGCCCGTGACGGACGCCTTGTGCTTCTCGCTGCCCTTGCCCGTGTTGCGGGCCGGATCGCGCGGCTCGTCCTCGACCATCTTCTTGGCGTTGTCCCACGCCCCGCCGGAGTTACACATGAACGACGCCAGGAGCTGGCCGACCACGATCGCCCCACCCAGGAAGCCCGCCAACCCCACCGGCCCGAGCCAGAACCCGATCAGGATCGGCGTAAACACGCCGAGCAACGCGGGCCCGATCAACTCGTGCTGGGCCGAGGCCGTGCAGATCGCGACGACGCGGCCGTAGTCCGGTTTCTTCGTGCCCGCCCAGATCGCCTTGTCGCGGAACTGGATGCGGACTTCATTCACGATCAGGTACGCCGCCCGACCCACCGCCCGGATCAACATGCCCGAAAACAGCATCGGAACGGCCCCGCCCAGCAGCATCCCGATGATCAGCTTCGGGTTTGACATGGTCAGCAGGCCGGCGACGTGATTAAACAGCTCCGCCGGCAGCGGCTTCTCCTCGCTCTGTCCGCCGGAGCCGATGACCGTGATGAAGGACGCGAACAGCGACACCGCCGCGATGACGGCCGACCCGATCGCGACGCCTTTCGTGACCGCCTTGGTCGTATTCCCGACCGCATCGAGGTCGGCCAGGATCTGCCGCGCCTCCTTGTACTTCGCCTCGCCCATCTCCTTCGGGTCGAAGCCCATCTCGGCGATGCCGTTGGCGTTGTCCGCGACCGGGCCGAACACGTCCATCGAGATCGTGTTGCCCGTGAGCGTCAGCATCCCGATGCCGCACATCGCCACGCCGAACGCGACGAAGATCGGATTCGTGCCCTGGTAGACCGTCACGGAGAAGAAGATCGCGAGGCACAGGATAAGCGCTGTCCACACGGCGGACTCATAGCCGACCGCGATGCCCTCGATGATCGTCGTCGCGTGGCCCGTCGTGCAATTGCGCTTAATGCCGCGCACCGGGCTGTACTCGGTGCCGGTGAAGTACTCGGTGGTCCGGTTCAGCGCGATGCACAACAGGATGCCCACGAAGCACGTCCACGCCGGCCGCATGTCGAGCCCCTGCACGCCGAAGTTGCACCAGTACGGCAGGTTCCGGATGCTGTCCCAGGCGGTCTGCGACAACGTCCCCGCCGTCACCATGCTCGCGTCGAACCGCAGGTAGCACGCACCCAGCACAAAGAAACCGAGGATCGAGATGGCTGACCCGAGGAGAAAGCCCCGGTTGATTGACTTCATGGCCCGGGCCACGTCGCCCTTGTCGCCCGCCCGCACGCTGTAGGTCGAGATGATCGACCCGATCACGCCGATCGCGCGGACCAGGATGGGGAAGATCACGCCCTTGTGCCCGAACGACGCCCACCCCAGGATCATCGCCGCGACGATCGTCACCTCGTACGACTCGAAAATGTCGGCCGCCATACCGGCGCAGTCGCCGACGTTGTCGCCGACGTTATCCGCGATCGTGGCCGCGTTGCGCGGGTCATCTTCGGGAATGTCCTTCTCGACCTTGCCGACCAGGTCCGCCCCGACGTCGGCTGCCTTCGTATAAATCCCGCCGCCCACACGCATGAAGAGCGCCAGCAGCGTCCCGCCGAATCCGAACCCGAGCAAGGCCTCGTATGCCCGCTCGCCATACGTCATGAAGATGATCGTCCCGCCCAGGAGGCCCAGGCCGTCCGTGAGCATCCCCGTGATCGTCCCCGTGCGGTATCCGAGCATGAGCGCCTTGCCAAACCCGACCGGGGCGGCCGCCGCGACCCGCAAGTTGCCCGTGGTCGCCAGCCGCATCCCGACGAACCCGACGGTCGCTGAGAAAACCGCGCCCATCGCGAACGCCCACGCCCGCCCGAATGCGAACGGGCTGTCCCACTTCGGGCTTCCGCCGCCGCCGTCCTGGATCGCTTTGGTCACGTACAGCAGGCCGATCAGGATCACGATGAGCACCGCCACGGTACTGAGCTGCCGTTTCAGGTACGCATTCGCGCCCTCCCGCACGGCCGCCGCAATCTCCTGCATGCGCTTGGTGCCGGTGTCGGCTCTGTAAACGTACGCGACCAGGCTGAGAGCGTACCCCAGGGCTCCGAACGCGATGATGAGCACGATCCACAGCAGCCAGCGCTCATAGCCCGCGTAATGCGAGCTCGTCAGGAACCCGAAATACTGGAAATGCCCCGCCGCCGTCCCCGCTTCCGCTGCCTTTGCCGCCGGCGCGTGCTGCGCCAGCAGCCCCTGCGGCGGGCCGTTCTCGCCCGCGTACACGTACAGCCCCAGGCACGTGAACATGAACCCGACCAGGAAGATGTTTCTGAGGAGTCCACCTCGGCGACGACGTTGTTTCACGACCTTCTCCGCATTCTGAACCAAGCCTGTTCGCTTGCTGATTCGACCGCCTGCCGCCAACCAGGGTGCCGGCAGTCACATGACGGAATCCGCCGCCCACGGCCACCCGAGCAGAACGCCCGGGCGCCTCACGCCGTGTGCACGATACCTGCCCGGCGCGCCATGCCGGTCAGGCCCAGAGACGCCGTACTGTACTCATCAGCCCGCTGGAAACAAGGGTCCCGCCCGTGAAGGGAGTTCAAAAAGCCGCCGGCTTTGAATTCCCGCGGCGGCATGGCTGGGGGGGGCATGGCCTGGCGCAGCGCAGCCAGACCGTGGCCTTACGTGTTCCTGGGTTCCCGCGTGAGTCTGCTGGCCCCCGGCGGTCCGGCCGGGGCTTGGCCGCACACGGTCAAAGCTCGCGCCGCAGCCCGGGCTTACACCCAGAACTGCTCTTTGGCGATGCGCTTGAGCGATTTGCGCACGCGACGACGGCGGCGCTCCGAGGGCTTCTCGTAATACGCGCAGCGCTTGATGTCACGCGTCAGCCCTTCTTTTTCGCAGAGCTTCTTGAACCGCCGCACCATCTGCTCGATCGACTCGTTGCCGCGAACTTTGACCCTAATCATGCACGCCAAGCCTCATGTTCGACCTGCCTCGTTTCAAAGTGCTTCCCAGAGTAGAAAAACCACGAACGCTCTAGTATACGGCCTGAGCCGCCCCCCGCAAGCCCCATCGCACCACACGACCGCCGCGCCGCCCGGCACCGCCTAGCCCGGCGACTTCTTGAGCGCCTCTTCGATGAGCTGGTCGACCTTCTTCGCATCCTCCGGCGACATGCCGGAGTACACAAACATGATCTTGCCGTCCGCACCGATCAGGTAGAACGTCGGAATGCCGGTCACCTTGTACGCGGCTGCCACCGGGTCGCCTTTGACCAGGATTGGGTAGGTGAATTTGTTGTTCTTCATGAAGGCGATCGGGTCGGCGCCGCGTTCCCAGCAATCGACGCCGAACACCGCCACCGGCTTGTCCTTGTACTTCTGATAGGTCTTCTCGACATCCGGCATCGCCATCCGGCACGGTCCGCACCACGTAGCCCAGAAGTCCAGCAGCACGATCTTGCCGCGCAGCCCCTTGAGCGAAACCTCGCGGTCGTCGCCGGTCTTCAGCGTCCAGTCGGGCGCCTCTGACCCGACCGCCAGTAATCCGCCGCCGCCCGGCGGCCCGAACTTGGGCGGGTTCAGCGTCTGGCTGATGTCGGCGAAGCCCTCCGGCTTCTCCAGCCGAAACAGATCGTCTTTCACGTCGGGTTTCGCATCCAGCGCGGTGAGCGAAGTCGTTAGCGTGGTCGGGCCGAGGGGCGAGCCGAGCACGCGCTGCACGCGGCGGGGGAAATGGTCCTTCTTGGCGAACCACCAGCGCGTCTCCGAGCCCGCGTTGCCCCGCGCGGCCGCGATCACGTCGCATTCGAGGTTCGTCACCCGCTCGCTCCCCACGTATTTGAGCGTACTGCCGTTGGTATCGCGCTCCAGCGCTTGCGGCCCGGCGAATTCGCTCAGGAAGATGCTCTGGACGTTGCTCAGCAAGGACTGCCCCGCAGGCAGGTCGGCCCGGGCGTAGCGCTTCTGGCCGTGGTCCACCATCGTCACGGTCTTGCCGTCGCTGACCAGCTCAAATCGCGCCGGTTGACTCTCCTTGGGCCGTGTGACCTGCGCGTCGATGTGCAGCTTCGGGAAGTCCGCCCCCTCGACCTGCACGATCGTCACCGTGCCCCGCGCGCTGGCGATTTGCTGGGCCAGCACGCCCTCGGCCTGCCCAACCGCCTCGTAGCGCACCGCCTGCACGGCCCGCTGGGCGGCGGTCGCCTGGTCGAGTACCGCCCGGGCGTCGCCGGACTCGCCGCAAACCGGCACCGATAGCCAGACCCCCAACCCAATCGCCCACAACGTCCTGTACTTCATCGTGCGCTCCGTCGGCTCATTCGCGGCCGCCCGCGCGACGCCCGGCCGGCCCGCGCGGCGAATTCTCCTATCATCGCAAAACGCCGCCGGGGCTACAAGCACGATTCGGCCGCCGCCCGTTGACGAAGCTCCGCCGCGCCGCAATAGTGCACGTCTCATAAGAAACGGTGCCCGGCGTCGGGCGCCGCAAGCCCTGTTGAGCATAGGAAGAAATCAATGCGCGGCATTCCGTGGAAGAAGTTTGCGTGGCTGGCGCTGAGCGGCTCGATTCTCCTGCAAATCCCGAACTGTTTCCAGGTGATCTCCGCCATCTCGAACGCTATCACCGCCGGCAGCGTCATATTCCTGGTGCGCAAAGTCGTCGACTAGCGGCGCCCCGCCGGGAAACCCGGTCCGCTCCAGGCCGGCACGTTATGAGCACGAGCATCATCGCATGTCGCGTGGCGAGCTATGCGCCGTTCGAGGAACGGGCGTACGAGCACTTGGCCGGCCTCGGCCTCCGCTACGTCGAGATTCCCGTGCCACAACCGCGCGCCGTCGAGGCCACCTGTACCGTCCTCGCGCGGTACGGCCTGTCGGCCAGCAGCCTGCACGGCGAATGCGACCTGCGCCGGCCGGACGTGGCGGCCCGAGTCGAAGCGCAGATGTCCGCTTTCGCCGCCCTCGGTGCGCGGCTCCTGTTCGTCTCCGCGAAGGCGGAGAACGTGCTCCTCCAGACCGCGTACGACCGCCTCCGAGCCGCGGGCGACGCAGCGGCGGCCCACGGCGTGACCATCATCCTCGAGACCCATCCCGATCTCGTGACCAACGCCGCCGTCGCGCTCGCGACCATGCAGGGTGTCGATCACCCCAACGTGCGCATAAACTTCGACACCGCGAACATCTACTTCTACAACCACGGCGTCGACTGCGTGGCCGAGCTCCGCCGCATCGTCAAATATGTCGCCGCCACGCACCTTAAAGACACCGACGGCGGCTATCGCAACTGGTACTTCCCCGCCCTGGGCCGTGGCGTGGTGCCGTTTCAGGAGATCTTCGCGCTGCTCGACCAGGCCGGGTTCTCCGGGCCCTGCACGATCGAGATCGAGGGGATCGAGGGCGAGACGAAGACCGAGCAGCTCGTCCGCGACCGCATTGCGGAATCGGTGGCCTTTCTCCGCCGCCTCGGCCGCCTGTAACCGGACCGTTCGCGGTTACGAGGGCTGCCGCGTACGGCTTTTTCCAACCGCGCGGCGAACCGATAGGATGACTATGGTCGTGCAGGTGGCACCGAATGTACCGCAACATGACACTCGAGGAACTCGCGCGGCACATCGGCATCGATGCGCGCGTCGTCCGTAAGTGGGCGGAAAAGGGGAAGCTCCCGGGGCAACTGATCGGTGGTGAGTGGCGCTTCAATCGAGCCACGCTGCTCGACTGGCTCCAGCAGAAGATGCACACACTCGACGAGCAGCACATCCGCAACCTCGAGCGCGCCATGCGGGAGGGCGCCGACAACCGCCTGATCGAGCTGTACCTGGCCACCGAAGCCGTGGAGATGAATCTGCCAGCCTACACGCGCGCCTCGGTCCTGCGGGAGCTTGTGCGGCTGGCCGAGCGTACCGGCCTGGTCTACAACGGGCCCGAGATCGTCGCGGCCCTCGAACAACGCGAAGCGATGGGGCCGACCGCACTGCCGCGCGGCCTCGCGTTTCCGCACCCACGGCGCCCCCTGGCGTATGCCACCGCCGAGCCGGTGGTTTGCCTGGCCCGCGTGCCGCAGGGCGTGCCCTTCGGCGCCCCCGACGGGCAGCTCACGGACATCTTCGTCCTCGTGTGCGCCCCGGATGACCGCCTGCACCTCGGTCTGCTCGCCCGCCTGGCAATGATGTTCAACTCCGATCTGCCCGACGCCCTCCGGCAGGTCGACGACTCGCGCGCGGCCCTCGAGCTCATGCTTCGGAAGGAAGCGGAGGTCGTCGCGCGGGGGTAGGGGGGGGCCTTCCATGAGAATGTGCTCCGCTGGCCGCCGTGACGGCCGATCGGCGGTGAAAAACGCGCCCCGTGCTTGACAATCGGGCATCCTATGGCATAATTACCATATCGCCATGAATGCCGCTGCCGCGAAATCCCGACCACGCTACGAAGCCCGGGCCCGCATCGCCAAGGCGCTCGCCCACCCCAGCCGGCTGCTGATGCTCGACGCGCTGCAAAAGCGGGAGCATTGCGTGTGTGAGCTGACCGCGCTGGTCGGCGCGGACCAGTCCACGGTTTCCAAGCACTTGGCGATCCTCAAGCAGGCCGGCATCGTGGTGGACCGCAAAGAGGGGCCGCTAACGTTCTATCGGATCAAGGTGTGCTGCCTGGCGGACTTCTGGCGCTGCATCGAAACCGTGCTCAAAGAGAACCTCAGGACCCAGCAGGCGGCGTTCGGCGGCTGATGCCGGCGCCGTTTCTTTTTTTGTGGGACCATTCATGGCGGTTTCGCCATGAGTCTACGTTCGCGAGGTGACGCGTGAAGCAGTGGAAGATAGCGGCTGCGTTTGTCGCGATTTTTCTCGTCGCGTACTTCCTACCCCTCTCGGACGCCAAGATCACCAGCGCGATCCTGGAAGCCTTCAAGCTGCTTCAGTGGTACGCGCGGAACCACACGCTCGCGTGCGTGCTGCCGGCGCTGTTCATCGCCGGCGGGATCATCACGTTCCTGTCGCAAGCCTCGGTGATGCGCTACCTGGGGCCGAAGGCCAATCAGCCGATCGCCTATACGGTGGCAGCGGTCTCGGGGACGGTGCTCGCGGTCTGCTCGTGCAGTGTTCTGCCCATGTTCGCAGGCATTTGGAAAATGGGCGCGGGTCTCGGCCCAGCGTCGGCGTTTCTTTACTCCGGGCCGGCGATCAACATCCTGGCGATCTTCCTAACGGCCCGCGTCCTGGGCCTGGACATCGGCCTGTGGCGCGCCCTCGGCGCGATCGGGTTCTCCTTCCTGGTCGGTTTGGGCATGGCCGTCCTGTTCCGGCGCGAAGAACAACAGAAGCTCGAGGTGGCGCTGCAGATGCCGGACCCGCCACCGTCGCGCCGTCGTGGCTGGCAGAGCGGATTACTCCTCGCGTGCATGATCGGGTTCCTGATCTTCAGCGACTGGTTCAACCCGGGCGACGCGATCGTGAAGCGCACCGACGGCACGGCCATCCGCGGCGTCGTGCTCCAGGAAATGCGCGACGAGGTCATGATCCAGGTGCAGGAGTCGGTCGGGTCGATCCGCGCCGGCGAGCGCCTGACGCTCGCGAAAAGCGAGATCAACGGCATTGAGGAGGCCAAGAGCTGGGTCATGGAGGTGTTCCACATCCGCTGGTACTTGGCCGGCGCGATGCTCGTGGCGGTCGCGCTGATGGTTTGGGGTTGGGTGGACCGGACCGAATTCAAAGCCTGGATGTCGAATACGTGGGGGTTCGCGAAGCTGATCGTTCCCCTGCTATTCGGCGGCGTATTCGTGGTCGGCTTCATCTCGGCTCTCTTGCCCGACAAGCAAATCGGGCAGCTCGTCGGCGACAACAGTCTGCGAGCCAACTTCGTCGCGTCCCTGGTCGGGGCTCTGTTCTACTTCGCCACGCTGACCGAGGTGCCGATTACGCAGGCGCTGATGGAGCACGGCATGGCCAAGGGGCCGGTGGTGGCCCTGCTCTTGGCCGGTCCGGCCTTGTCGCTGCCGGGCATGCTTGTGCTCATTAAGGTTATGGGGGTCAAGAAGACGGCTGCGTTCTGTGGCCTGATCGTCGTGATGGCGACCATCACCGGCATGATTTCCGGGCGATTCTTGTAGAGGTTCGTCCAGGCTCGATGTGAAAGCGAGGTTCACAATGGCAACGGGTTGCTGTGCCGGAAGCGGCGAAACGCTGATTTTCACCTGCGCGGGTGCGGCCTACAGCGGGCAAGTGGCTAACCGCGCCGGCGTGCAGCTCATGGAGCAGGGCCACGGGCAGTTGTTCTGCATCGCGGCGGTTGCTGCCGGTATCGAGCAGAAAACGGAGCGAGCACGCAAGGCCGGCACACGGGTCGCGCTCGACGGCTGCGAGGACCACTGCGTGCGCAAGACGTTGGAAAAAACCGGCTTGAGGGCCGACGTCCATGTCGTGCTGACCGACATGGGCATCGAGAAGAAGCCCGCCCAGCCGAACATGATCAGTGATGCGAAGAAGGTGGTCGACAAGGTCAAGGCGACTATCGCCGCGCGCTGAAACCGAGGGCTTGAGCATGAAGATTGAGATCCTGGGTACCGGCTGCCGGAAGTGCAACGAGCTGGAAGCCAATGCGAAGGCGGCGGCCGACAAGCTCGGCATCCCGTACGAACTGGTCCATGTGAAGGAGCTGAGCAAGATCGCGTCGTACGGCGTGATGATGACGCCCGCCCTGGCGATCGACGGCAAGGTGAAGCTGGTCGGCAAGGTCGCCAGCGCGGCGGAGATCACGACGTTGCTGACCAGCGCGCTGGCGAAGTAGCCAGCGGCCGTCGTCCGGCCACAACACGGTGGTGCTGCGGGTGCAACATGCATTATGAAGGAAACCGCCGCCGATTCACTCATCGGCCCCTGATCCTCGCGGGCGCGCTGCTCGCCCTGCTGGCGGCGTACGGCTGTGAGCGACCGCCGGGCGCCAGCCGCCCGACGGCGCCGTCCGGGCCGGCGCGGTCTACTGAAGCGGACCCGCCGGCTGCGGCCAGTCAGCGCGCGGCAGCCAGCCAGCCCGCGGAGCCGGCGCACAGATTCATCGCTTACTATTTCCACCGCACGATCCGCTGCCCGACGTGCCTGTCGATCGAGAAGCAATCCCGCGAGGCGATTGAAAGCGCCTACGCCGGCGAGCTGCACGAAGGCCGGCTCAAATGGCATGCAATCAACATCGAGGAGCCTGGCAACGAGCACTTCGCGCTGGATTTCGAGTTGCAGTCACAGTCGCTCGTCTTGGTCGAGATGAAGGGGGCGCAGGTGGCCCGCTGGAAGCTCCTGCCCAAGGTCTGGGAGCTCGTCGAGGACCCAAACGGATTCCAGCAGTACGTCGTGACCGAGGTCGCAGTGTTCCTCGCCGGCGGTTGAGTGCCGACCCGTTGGACTGTGCCGCGTGCGGAGGCGCGACGTTGTGTGAGTGCTCGAAGAACGACCCGATGATGTTCTTCGCGATGCTGGCCGCCGCTGGATTGTTGGCGGTCTGGATGGTCTCTCGTGGAGGTGTGAAGATGAAAGGTCAAACGACCAACGTCCTGCTCCTGATCGCGGTCGTGGCGGTTGTCGGCGGCGTGGCGTGGTTCAAGATGAGCCGGTCTGCCTCGCGCGACGGCGCCGAAGGCGACACCGCCCCCGTCGCGGCAACACCTCAAAAGGGTGAACTCTGCCCCGATCCGCCGACGACGGCCAAGGCGGACGACAAGCCGACGACGGTGCCGGCTAGCGTACCCACGCCGGCCAAGAAGTTGCCGCGCATCGTGGACCTGGGCGCCGACAAGTGCAAGGCGTGCAAAGACCTGGCACCGATCCTGGAGCAACTCCGCAAGGAGTACGACGGCCGCGTCACCGTCGACTTCATCGACGTTTGGAAGAACCCGAGAGCCGGCGATCCCTACAAGATTCGCGTTATTCCCACGCAGGTTTTCTATGATCGCGACGGCAAGGAAGTCTGGCGCCACGAGGGCTTCTTGCCCAAGGCCGACTTCGTCGCCAAGTTCGCCGAGTTCGGAGTGAAGTAGATGCTGGAGCAGTGGGCCGAGAGCCTAGCGCACGTCGTCCAGACCAACTTCTGGCTCGCCCCCCTGGCGGCCCTGGTCGGCGGCCTGTTGACCGCCGCCAACCCCTGCGTCCTGGCCGCCGCCCCGCTAATGGTCGGCTACGTCGCCGGGCAGGAGAAACGCACGCTCGGGCGGTCATTTCTCCTCTCCCTGACTTTCGTCGTCGGTCTGACGCTCATGTTCGGGCTGATCTGGTTCGGCGTCTGGTCGGCGAGCGCCCTGTTGCCGACGGCTTGGTGGAAGTACGTCGCCGTGGTTGTCTGCCTGCTTATGGGGCTGCATCTGTTGGGCGTGCTGCGCCTGCGTATCCCGGCGCCGTCCGGATTACAGCCGAAGCAGAAGGGCTTCCTCGGCGCCCTGCTGCTCGGCCTCCTGTTTGGCCTCATCTCCATGCCCTGCGCCGGCCCCGTGCTCGCCGCCTTGATCGTGGTCACGCCGCTCTACGGCCTGGCCTTCGGGATCATGCTGCTGGTCGCCTACAGCCTGGGTCACTGCGGCCTGGTACTGGTCGCCGGCACGTCGATCGGCCTGGTTCAGAAGCTCGCCGATTCGAAAGGCTGGACCCGCGGCACCGACATTCTGCGCCGCGTCGCCGGCGGGCTGATTTTCGCCGTCGGCGTCTGGCTGCTTTTCTTCGAGTAGGAACCCCGCGCCGGGTCGTGGCTGCCGCTGGATTCCGGTCGCCCGCGAACGGACGAACCAAGGGACCAAGCCGAACGTGGGGCCCCCTGACGCGGCCCGCACGCCCCGACCCACGGGCTTGGGGTTCGGCCGGCTCGCTGCGACGCCCGTCCGACGTCAGGGCTTCGGTTTGCCCTTCTCGTCGTAGTAGCTCGCCGGCGTGCTGTCCGGCACGTACTCCGCCTTCACATCGTCAAACCAGACGGCGCCGGGTCCGTACACCTGCAGGCCGATGGTCAGCTCTTTCGTATCTTTTGGCACGGCGACGACGCCGGAGTACTCCCTCCAGGTGTGGTCCGCGGGCCGATCGTCCTCCTTCTTCGCGCCGATGTAAGCGGCCCATTGGTGCGTCGCCTCGCCTTTGGCGGGCAGGAAGGTAACGTCGAGCAGCGCCTTCTGCATTTTTTCCGCCCGGACGAACGCGCTCAGGCGCAGCTTCGTCGTCTTGCCGGAGTGGGGGACGGTCTGCGTCCATTCCGCGACCGGAGAGTATTTCTGGCCGGTCTTGCGGATGGCCACGCTGCACTTGCTGTCGTGGCCGATGTTGCGGTCCCACAGGTACTCCACGCCGTCGATCGGCGCGCCGCGTTTCCAACCGCTGACTGTGTCCTCGCCCTCTTCGAAGCCGGGGTTCACCAGCTTCAGTTGTTCGACTGCTTTGGGTTCCTCCGGCTTGCCGTCCTGCTTGTCCTCGGCCACCAGCGGCAGCGCCAGGCACAGGCCCATGCACGCCGCCCCAATCACCCATTTGCTCCGTCCGCCTGCCGGCCACACCCGCGTCATCGCTCGTCTCCCGTAGCTTTTTGTTCCACGTCTCGCCGGCGCGCGCCGGTATGTTTCGCCCGTGCGGCACGCCGCAACCTGTTCACCGCGATTCTATCTTGCCCGCCTGTTCCTCCAGCCACCCTCATCGTTCCCACGGGTCATGCTAGCCACGCTGGAAGGGGGGGGCAACCGCCGGCTTCGCCGCCACGTCTGCCCCGGCGGGCTGGCGGTCCGGAGCCCCGGCCGCTAGAATCTCGCTCAACTTGCACGCGGCGAGGGTGCCCAACGTGTCGCCGCTGGGTGTGTCTTCTGTCCAGAGAGAGCAGGGGCCGACGTGTGAAGTTTGTACTGATCGACCGCATCGTAGAACTGGAGTCTGGGCGGCGGATTGTCGCCCAAAAGGCCCTGTCGCTGGCCGAGGAGTACTTGGCGGACCATTTTCCGCGTTTCCCGGTGCTCCCGGGCGTGCTGATGCTCGAGGCGCTGGTCCAGGCCGCCGCCTGGCTCGTCCGCGAGAAGCTGGATTTTGGCCCCAGCCTGGTGTTGCTCAAAGAGGCGCGCAACGTTACCTATAAGAGCTTCGTAGCGCCCGGGCAGGTCTTGACCGTCGAGGCCGTCTGCCAGGACCTCACCGAGCCGCAGAGCACCTTCGCGGCCCGCGGGCACCTGGATGGGCGCGAGATTGTAAAGGGCCGTTTAACGCTCCGGCATTTGAGCCTGGCCGCCCGCGGGGCGGACTGGGCCGAGACGGACGCGAAGCTGCGCGCCCGACAGCGCGAGTTGTTTGGTTTGCTTTGGAAGGGCTGCCCGGCCGGTCACGCGGCGGGTATCTCGCTGGACAAGTAGGCGCTATCGAGTGGAAGGAGCCGTTCATGGCTGCACCGTCCCGGCAAGAGATCTTCAAGAAGGTTCAGCAGGCGCTCGTTGACGCCCTCAGCGTCGAGGAAGATGAGGTCCGCGAGGACGCGACCCTCACCGGCGACCTCCAGGCCGAGTCGATCGACATCCTCGACATCGTCTTCCGCCTGGAGAAGACGTTTAACATCAAAATCTCCCAGGAGGAGCTGACCCCGCGCGACATCCTCAGCAACCCCGACTACGTCAGCAACCGCAAGCTCAACCCCGCCGGCCTCGCGGCCCTCAAGGAGCGCGTGAGGCACGCCGACTTCACGAAGTTTGCGCAAGACCCCGACATCGACAAGATTCTCGACGTCTTCACCGTCGGCACGATCGTGAACTTCGTCGAGGCCAAGCTGGCGGCGGCCAAATAATGAGGTAGCCGGTGCGCTGGATCTGGTTCGACCGGTTTGAGGAGTTCCTGCCGGGCGAGCGGGCCGTGGCCGTTAAGAACGTCACGCTCGCCGAGGACCACCTCCACGACCACTTCCCGGCGTTCCCGGTCATGCCCGCCAGCTTGATGATTGAGGGCATGGCCCAGACCGCCGGCATTCTCGTCGGCCACGCCCGCAACTTCACCGAGAAGGTCATCCTGGCCAAGATCAAGCAGGCCGTCTTCCACGAGGTCATCCGCCCCGGCGACCAGGTCCGTTACGACGCCCGTATCGAGCACCTTACGGATGCCGCCGCGACCACGCACGGCGAGATTCGCTGCGCAGACCGGCTCGTCGGCGAGGTCGATCTCGTCTTTTCGCACATTGACCAGAACATCAGCGGGCTGGAATTCCCCGAGGAGAACTTCGTGTTCACCGAGGAGTTCATGGCCCTGCTCAAGACCTACACCCAACGCGACACGGAGAGGATCACGCTGTGAACACCGCTACCGGCGCGACGCCCGTGCTCCCCGGCCGCCGCGTGGTCATCACTGGCGTCGGACCCGTCACCCCGATCGGCATCGGCGCGAGCGCGTTCTGGAGCGCCCTGCTCGAGAAGCGCTCGGGCATCCGTCGCGTGCGGGCCTTTGATCCCAGTCAGTTCCAGTCGCAGATCGGCGGCGAGATCGACGGCCTCAGCGTCGGCGACTACGTGCCCAAGAGCTACCGCAAGGCCGCCAAGATCATGGCCCACGACATCGTCCTGGCCGTCGCCGCCGCCCACCAGGTCATCACCGACGCGAAGCTGCAGACGAAGTGCCTGATTGACCGGGGCGAAGCACAGGGCGCGCCGAATCTCGACGTCACGCGCTTCGGGGCGAACATCGGCGCGGGCCTGATCTGCGCCGACCTGCCCGAGTTGGCCGAGGGGCTGCACAGCGCCAGCACGGACGGCCGGTTCAGCTTTGCGCGGTGGGGGACCGAGGGCATGAACAACCTCACGCCGCTCTGGCTGCTCAAGTTCCTCCCCAACATGCTCGCCTGCCACGTCACGATCGTCCACGACGCCGAGGGCCCGAGCAACACGATCACTTGCGGCGAGGCCAGCAGCCACCTCGCGATCGGCGAGGCGTTTCGCACCATCACCCGCGGCGCGGCCGACGTGTGCATCTGCGGCGGCGCGGAAAGCAAGGCCAATCCGATGGCCCTGTTGCGGCAGGGCCTGGGCCGGCGCCTCAGCCGGCGCAACGACGCGCCGGAGCAGGCTTGCCGTCCCTTCGCCGCCGACCGCGACGGCACCGTGGTTTCCGAAGGCGGCGGCCTGGTGATTCTCGAGGCCCTGGAGCACGCCCAGAAGCGCGGCGCGCGGATTTACGCTGAGCTCGTCGGGTTCGGCGCCGGGCACGACGCGTACGCGCCGGCCCAGCCGAGCGCGCCACACCCCGAGGGTCGGGGTTGCGCGGTCGCCATGCGCAAGGCGCTGAAAGACGCCGGCATCGCGCCGCCCCAGGTGGACCTGGTGGCGTCGTTCGCCTGCGGACTGGTCGAGCACGACCGCTCCGAAGCGGCGGCGATCCGCGGCGTACTGGGCGACCGGGCGGCGGCCGTCCCGGTGATGAATGTGAAGGCCGGGATCGGCAACAACGGCGCCGGCAGCGGCGCCATCGACTTCATCGCGGCCGTGCTGGCCGTGCATTACGGCACGGTCCCCCCGGCGTTCAACAGCACGCCGATGGACCCCGCCTGCGGCCTGAAAGTGATCGCGGACGGCCCAGTGGACATCCGTGTGGGCTACGCCGTCTCGACCGCCTACGCCCTCGGCGGCGGCCAGAACGCCGCCCTCGTGCTCAAGCGCTTCAAAGAGTAGCGTCCGCTCTGCGGACCGACTGAGAGCTTTATGATGAACCGTCGCGTCGTCATCACCGGCATGGGTTGGGTCACCCCCCTCGGCCACGATCTCGAGGGCGTGTGGAAGCGCCTGTTGGCCGGCGAAAGCGGCATCGCCCCGACCACCATCTTCGACGCCCGCACTTTCCCGACCCAGTTCGCCGCCGAGGTCAAGGGCTTCGATCTCCAGCGCTTCCTCGGCCCCCATTATGAGCCCCACAAGCTGTGCAGCCGCAACGCCGGCTTCGCGCTCGCGGCCGCCGAGATGGCCTGGCGTGACGCCGGCCTCAACGGCGCCCCAACCCACAATCCGGAAATGGTCGGCGTCTACCTCGGCGGCGGCGAAGGCCCGATCGACTTCGACAATTTCGTCGCCGCGGCCATCGCCGGCTGGGACCCCGAGAAACACGAGCTTGATTCGGTTCGCTGGGCGCAGGTCGCCGCCGAGCGTCTCACCGCCGTCAAGGAATTCGAGCAGGACCCGAACTGCGCCGCCGGCCACATTGCCTGTCGCTTCAACGCCCAGGGCCCGAATGTCAACACGCTCACCGCCTGTGCCGCCAGCACCCAGGCCCTCGGCGAGGCTGCCAGCCTCATCCGCCGCGGCGACGCCGATGTCATGATCTCCGGCGGCGCCCACAGCATGATCCACCCGCTCGGCGTCACCGGCTTTAACCGCCTGACGGCCCTTTCGACCCGTAACGACACGTGCGCGACCGCGTCCCGCCCCTTCGACCGCACGCGCGACGGCTTCGTCCTCGGCGAAGGCGCCGGCATCCTCATCCTCGAAGAGCTCGAATCCGCGAAACGCCGCGGCGCCCGCATCCTCGCGGAGATCATCGGCTACGGATCGACGGCGGACGCGTTCCGCGTGACCGACATGCACGAGGACGGCCGGGGGGGGGCCGCCGCGATGCGCGGGGCCCTCGCCGACGCCCGCGTCCAGCCGCAGGAGATCGACTACATCTCCGCCCACGGCACCGGCACCGAGGAGAATGACAAGATCGAGACGCTCGCGATCAAGACCGTCTTCGGCGACTACGCCCGCAAGGTCCCGATCAGCAGCGTCAAGAGCATGTTCGGGCACCTGATCGCCGGCGCCGGCGCCGTCGAGTTAATCACGTGTGTGCTGGCAATCCGCGATGGGATCGTCCCGCCCACGACGAACTACAACGAGCCCGACCCCAACTGCGATCTCGACTACGTCCCCAACAAGTCGCGCAAAGCCGCCGTCCGCACCTGCCTCAGCAACAGCTTCGGCTTCGGCGGCCAGAACGACACGCTCATCGTCCGCGCGTTGTAGCGCCGGCCGGATGTCACCCGCGCGGCCCTCGTTCGCCGGTGCGCCTCGCGCTACCGAAACCGAGCTGCGACCAGGTCGTTGAATTCCGCCCCCAGCGCCGTCTCGTCCAGCGCCACAACGCGCCCGTCGCGCACCACCTCCCGCCCCGCGACGAACACCCGCTCGGCCCGTGGCGGATCGCACAATACGAGCGCCGCCAGCGGGTCCTGCGCCGCCGCACCGGCCAGCGCGACGTCGTCCCGGCGGAACATCGCGAAATCCGCCGCCGCGCCGACGTTCAGATGCCCCAGCTCCGGCCGATTGAGGCAGGCCGCCCCGCCGCTCGTGGCCAGCTTGAACGCTTCCGCCACCGGCAGCAGGGGGGCGCCGCTATTCTCGCACGCCGTAGTTGCCCGAGCGACCAGCAGCGCCTGCCGCGCCTCGGCCAGCACGTTGCCGCCGTCGTTGCTGCTCGACCCGTCCACCCCAAGCCCCGCGCGCACGCCCGCCGCCAGCATCCGCCCGATCGGCGACAGTCCGCTGCCCAGCCGCATGTTCGACATCGGGCACAGGCTGACGCCGGTCCGCGTGCGCGCCAGCAGCCCGATCTCCTCGTCGTTGGCATACACGCAGTGCGCCAGGTACACATCCGCGCCGAGCCAGTCGAGCTCGGCCAGGAACTGCACCGGCCGCCGCCCGAATTTCTCGACGCAGAACGCCTCTTCCTCGCGCGTTTCCGCCACGTGCGTGTGCAGCAACACGCCGCGCTCCCGCGCCAACTGCCGCGTATCCCGCAGCAACTCGCGCGAGACGGCGAACGGCGAGCAGGGCGCCAGGTCGATCCGGCGTAACGCGTACGGCCGCGGGTCGTGGTACGCGTCGAGCACTCGCACGCAGTCCGCGAGGATGTCCGCGTCCCGCTCCACGCAATCGTCCGGCGGCAGCCCGCCCCCGCTCTGCCCGAGGCTCATGCTGCCCCGGCACAGGTGCAGGCGGATGCCCAGCGCGGCGGCCGCGTCGAGCACCGCCTCCATCCGCACGTCCGTGTGCGGCGGAAGCATGTAGAAATGATCGCTCGTCGTCGTGGCCCCGTGCAGCAGCAGCTCGGCGATGCTCACTTTCGCGGCCAGGTTGACGGCGCGGTAATCCAGATGCCGCCAGCGTTCGTACAGCTTCAGCAGCCAGCCGAACAGGCGCTCATCCTGCACATCCCGCAGACACCGCGTCAGACTCTGGTACAGGTGGTGATGCGTGTTGACCAGCCCGGCGGTGGTGATGCACGCGGCCCCCGGGATGACCGTGTCGAATTCGCCGCGCGCGACGCGGTCCTGCAACTCCGCCGCCGGCGCCAGCGCCGTCACGCGCCCGTCCTCGAAAACCAGGCTGTGCCTCGCCAGCGTGCGCACTTCCCGGCCGGCCGGCGTAACCACCGTCGTATCGTGCACAATGCTGCGCATCCGGCTCGCTCCTCGCCGCTGGAACGTGGCGGCACGATGCTGGAACGCGGCGCCACGGTCGCCGCGCGTCTTCATCACCCGCGATTGTACCCTCCCGCGCCCGCCGTCCGAACCCCGCCCACGATCCGAGCCGCGACCGGCAGGGAGCGCACCCGCCGCATACGCTCCGCCCCGCCCGCCGCCCCAATCCGGCCCGCTCGCGAATCCGAGCCGCGACCGGGAGGGAGCGCACCCGCCGCACACGCTCTGCCCCGCCCGCCGCCCCAATCCGACCCGCGTCGCAATCCGAACCGCTCGCGAATCCGAGCCGCGACCGGTAGGGCAGTAGCGTCCGGGATTTC